>JAHHIL010000002.1 GCA_019358975.1 Trichocoleus desertorum ATA4-8-CV12 | reverse complement strand
ACGGGAAAGATTAGCACCCAGAAGGTAATGAACTACATTAACGACCCGCATCACGGTTGAATAAATTCAACCCTTCGCTTATATCCCCCGGTTGAAACGCGGGGGCTTTACGCATCACACCCGTAACAAGATAAAGACCAAATAAGTTGATCTGAAAAACACTGACTTCTCTGTCACACCCACACCAAAATTCTCAGCGTCGAGTTTTGGGATTGAGATTAGTAGAGTTTTGACGCATGCTCCGAATCGTCTGTGGTAATATCCCCACTAAAAGCGCGAATGCTTCATCTGGTAGCTGGGCAACTGTGGCTGGATCAAAGTAGTTCTCAAACTGATTCAAGATCATTTGTGCCCGCTGCAATGGCACAGCGTTGTCGGTGAATTGTTGAGTGAGTCGAATCCACTGGCGGCGAATTAAATAAGCTTTTTGGCGCTCTTCATGAGTATCGGGTTCTACAAGAGATAAATCTCCGACTGGAATAGCCTTGACACAATCCATATCAAAGAAACCGCCTACTGCTGCGCCAGGCCCAGCGAATTCTGCATGAAACTGCTTATAAATAACTAGGCCATTTCTGCGGCGGCTATTCACCATCAACAACTGTCCGCTGTTTAGCTGAGTAATAAGTTCAGGTGAATGTGGGTGCTCAACAACAGTTCCGCAAGCGCTGGGATCTGGAATATTCATCCTTTGAAAGTTTTGAGCTTCTGTGTATTTGCCTATAACACAGGTGCGGCTAATTGGAATATTGACCTCGAAAGAGGCAGTCTGATAGCGCTGCTGGCCTTCGCTATCCATCGAGACCTACTCCTAATTGCTTCCTGTGGGCATGCACCCAAACCCAGCACCGGCTGACAAACCTAACCTTAAAGTACACCAAGTACATTGATTTGATTGGAAGCAATCGAGGCAGGCCTGCCATAACTTGACGTTACTTTTATGTGGTTTGCATTTAGGAGTCAAATGCTGGCTTCACACCCTTATTCTATGGTATCGAATCAACTATAGCCCAACCTAAATCAAGGAATAGATCGTGTGGAAAAGCCATTCAATCAGTTTGAAGTTTAAAGTGCGTATGAAGACTAAGAAAATATAAATCAAGAACAGATGAAGTTGCTCTATAAGCTTGAATCATTTGTAGTAAAAAATCCAATTTTGTTGAATTTGATTGGTTTGAGTAAATCTAGTTTGACTACCTCTAAAGTTGCCAGATATGACTGAATCATATAAATAAATCACACCTCACTTTAACAGCTATAGCTTTAGGAGAAAACGGGCAGTTCCTTATTTGAGTTAAAAAGTTATTTGAGGAACGGGCGATCGCCAACTATCTGTGCCAATTTTGCCAATTTTGTATAGTTTCAAAGAGTTTTAATACTTAGATTCCTCATGAGCATTCATTATTTAAACGGGTGTAGTCCGCCTCGCTGTAGCAGGCGAGAGATGCTTGTGTAGCAGGAGGCGTCGTGGCTGCCTCAGTAGCCAAGCACTCCAACTCGGATCGGCTTGTTGTAGTTTGTACCCTGTTTTAAGATAAAGCCGTCTAGCTTGATAATTATTTTCCAAAACATGCAGATAGATATCTTGAAATCCCCAGCTTAAAGCAATGCTCTCACATGCCGTCAAGAGGTGATACGCCACACCTTGGCGACGATGTTCTGCCCGAACAGCCAAATTGGAAAGATAAAGATATTTGGCCTGATGAAACTGAAAGACATGGGGATGACGCAACGCCATCTCTACGGTACCGATTAAATCGTCTGCTGAGTTTGAATCAGCCCGCTCTGATCTGAGCGTCGTATGCACAGCGACCAAACAAGCATAATTGGGAGTTGTCGATCGCAATCGATTGCGTAAATCTTCATATATGCCCAGACGCAGCAACGGGTACAGCCAGTGTCTTAGACCCGCCTGAGAATGAAAACTATCGGCCAGGATGTCAGTCAGACCAGTCAAGTCTGTTAACTGAGCAACCCGAACACTGAAGTCGGGCGAATCTAGTAATCGTCCCGGAGAGGTTTGCTCATCAGACATTGAGGAATAAAAAGAAAAACTCACTGTTCTCAGGATACATAGCCCGTAAAGATCGTAAATGATTTGTCTGGATGAAGTTAGAGCTAACACTGCTAGGAACTAATTTAAGCACTACACCACCCTTAACCCTTAAATAGCCCGATTTTAAATCTAGGCAAAACCAGGCTCAAAATTGGGAACGCTGGTTGAGGTTCATGGTCAATTAGCACGGCTTGTTAACTTTCGCAATATTAGAACTGTATTAGGATTGTATGAGGAGTGCATCAACCTTGAGCTAACCCTCGCTACATCCTGGATGAGACTGGGCACCTTAACTTCAGATGCCTGAAAAGGAACTCAGCTCTGATTACACAAGTTGTACCGCAGGGCATTAGCTTACTAACCATCATGATCGAGGTTTCCTCCCTAAAATTGTCACAATTTTTTCTGAGGAGTACTGTTTCAGACGGAATTAGTAGATCAGTACAGATTAGCAACCGGATTTTCTTGTCTTTGAATACTGCGACTGTCGTCACGCCTTTTGTTTTAAGGACTAGTAGCAAAGGACTGCAAACAAATTTTGTTGCGCAGCCCTCTACTCTGTTGCCTGTCAAGGTATGTCATCAGCAGTCCTTAAGCCTTCGTACTCTACTAGGAGTTTGGGGGCGAGAACTATGGATTACCGACCTAACTGTAGTGCAGCAACTTGGTGCTAATCGATTAATTAATTTAATTAATGCAGTGTTCAGGCAAGCTATTCACCTGGCACAACTCAGTCTCTCCAGTTCTAGCAACTTATATCCAGTGCAACGATTGTTGAATCAACTGCCTCTGCAGCAGGAGAGCGGTGCATGAAATCCCCAGATACCAGTAAACCCAAAATTCTGGTGGTTGATGACGAGCCAGATAACTTGGATTTGCTCTACCGAACTTTCCACCGAGAGTTCAAGGTACTCAGAGCTGAAAGTGCACCTGTGGCGCTGGATATCCTAGCTAACGAAGGTGATATCGCTGTCATCATCTCAGACCAGCGCATGCCCTTAATGAGTGGGACAGAGTTCCTCAGTCTCACGGCTACGCAGTATCCGGATATTATTCGGATCATTCTGACAGGATATACCGACGTTGAGGACTTGGTCGAAGCCATTAACTCTGGCAAAGTCTTCAAATACGTCACCAAGCCCTGGGATGATGAAGAACTTAAAGGTGTTGTGCGTCAGGCAGTTGACACTCACAACGTATTGAAAGCTCGCACACGAGAATTGTGTCGAACACTGCGGCAAGAGTCTTTACTGAATGCCGTCACCAACACGATTCGCAGCGCTCTTAACTATCGACAAATCATGCAAACGATTGTCGATACGATGGGGCAAATGTTTGAAGTGAGTTGCTGTGTTCTACGACCGTTTCAAGACGATCGCATGGAGGATGAGTGGTTTGTTTACGCGGCTCGTTCCCATCACGGAGCCAACTCGAATCACTCAACTGAACTATCTATGTCGGGCGAGACGAAGCTATTCCCTGTCTCGTCTGATGCCCATAGCAATGCAGCTAACGATTGGAGTCACTTGGCTCAGACCGTCTGGAAAACTCATGAGGTCAAACTTCTAGATGACGTAGCGACGCTGAAGGAAGATGAGGTTGATATTCCAGACTTGAAGCTGCGTCAACAGATTTATACCGACGCCAATATTCGTTCTAGTCTAGTAGTGCCCTTAATCTGCCGCCAGGAGTTGATGGCAGTTCTTGCATTGCATCAAACCGGGGAGCTGCGAGTTTGGCAAGATGACGAGATTCAATTGGTGATTGTGGTAGCCGATCAGGCAGCCTTAGCTTTGTCTCAAGCCCGTGCTTATGAACAAGTTCGAGCCTTGGCTCAACGTGAGGCATTGGTCAATACAATCACCGCAGCCATTCGCTCTAGTTTAGATCCGCAAGATATTTTTGCTGCTATTACTCAGCAGTTGGGCCAAGCACTCCATGTGGATGGCTGTGCTCTTTCCCTCTGGACAGAGGATGATGAGTATGTCCAGTGTGTTGGTCTACACGATTCTGCTGAGTCCACGAATGAGACCGTAGGAGAACTGACTAATTTGTTGCCCAGTTCTACAGCTGGGGTAGGACAGTCTAGTAGCTCTCATTTACCGTTTGAACTGACGCCGCCGCTAACCACTCATACAGCTAGTTCCAATAGCTCCCGCCGGAGCGGGTCAGCGCTGGATGGATTAGAGGATGGGGGAGTGCCTTTACGTCATTTACCCCAGTCACGGGTGCCGATCAGAGGAAATCCGGTGTTACAGCATTTGCTGTTAACTCAGAAGCCTGTAGCCATTGAGGATTTAGGCCAGCATCCAGAGCTGAATGTGGCAGATTTACCTTTGCGATCGCCTGCCCGCGCTCTGCTGGTCGTCCCTTTGCTGTCTGATGGCAAAATTATTGGCAGCATTTCTCTGCGACAAGTACGTCACCCACGCCGTTGGCAAGCTTCAGAAATTGAACTGGCTCAAGCCGTAGCTGCCCAAGCTGCGATCGCGGTGCAACAATCTCGTCTTTACCAAAAAACTCGGCAGCAAGCTGAGCAGCTTATAGAGCTAGACCGCCAAAAAACTGAATTCTTTCAGAATATTTCCCACGAATTCCGGACCCCGCTCACGCTAACGATTGGTCCTTTGGAGTCGGCAGTCGCTCAGAAAGAAGGGCTAGCTTATGATCAAGCCGTCATTGCTTTGCGTAATTCGCGCCGTCTTCTCCGCCTCGTCAATCAATTGCTAGATTTACAACGGCTGGATGCTGGTCGAATGCAACCCAGTTTCCGCCCCTGTGACTTGACCGAGTTTGTGAGTCAGGTCGTTGAGTCATTTCGACCGTACTGCGACAAAAAAGAAATTACGCTGTTCACAGAACTGCAAGATTGTCCTGCGATTTATCTTGATCTAGAGAAATTTGACAAGGTACTCTACAACCTCTTGTCCAATGCCATGAAGTTCACGGCAGCTAGTGGAAGGATCACAGTGTCTATGCAGTTGGCTGGCGACCACTGCCTATTGAAAGTGAAAGATACAGGAATCGGCATTCGTACCGATCAAATTCCGCACTTATTTGAGCGTTTCCGGCAAGCTGAGGGTTCTGCGAATCGCAGTTATGAAGGAAGTGGTTTGGGTCTCGCCTTGGTGAAAGAACTAGTGGAGCTGCACGGAGGCCAAATTTCGGTCGAGTCTGTGTATGGCGAAGGCACGACTTTTACCGTGTGGTTGCAGACAGGCCTAGCGCACTTGCCAGCCGAACAAGTCATTGAAGTTCCTACAGAAGCTCAAATGAGCCGTGCTGCTGTAGAGCTGGCTGACATCGAAGCTGAAATTTATGAAAAAGATGAGAAAGCGCTGCCCACACTGGAGGCAGGACTCGTGGGACTGGAGGCTGCTGCTGACAAAATCGCAGGGCAAGGACAGGATAAAACGGCTGTTGAGACAGTAGCTAGAACCAGTAAAGTTCTGGTTGTAGATGACAATTCGGACTTACGGACTTATGTCTCTAGAGTATTGCGGCAAGCAGGTTATCAAGTGCTGACTGCTCGAAACGGGGGTGAAGGCTTTAATGCTGCTCAGACACACCACCCAGACTTGATTGTGACGGATCTGATGATGCCACTGGTTTCTGGGCTCGACATGATCCAAATGCTGCGGGCATCCGAGGCTTTAAGGGGTACGCCAATTATTCTGTTAACTGCAAAGGTTGACGAAGATACCCGAATTGAAGGAGCAGAGCGGGGTGCGGATGCGTATTTATCTAAACCCTTCAATGACCGAGAGCTGTTGGCAGAAGTGCGGAACTTACTAGCTCTGAAGGCGAATGAGCGCCGAGTAGCGGAGCTGAATACCTACTTAACAGAATCTGTTCTACGGCGTTTCTTGCCACCATCGATGGTGAAAAAAGCCGCAGCAGGCGATTTGTCCTTGGATCTTCGACCTGAGCCGCGTCTCGTAACGGTCTTATTTAGCGACATTATTGGCTTTACCCAACTGTCGAATACTTTGCGATCGCGCCGCGTAGCGGAATTGCTCAATGAGTACCTGGCGGAAATGACTCAGGCCATTTTTGACAATGGGGGTACGGTGGATAAGTTTATGGGAGATGCGATTTTGGCGTTATTTGGGGCTCCTGAAGAACTAACCCCCAACGAACAGGTGCGGCGGGCGATCGCGGCGGCTCGGCAGATGTACCGCTCACTCAACAACCTCAATCGGCGCTGGCAGGAGCAAGGCATTAGCCAAGTCCAGTTCCGCTGTGGTATCCATCAAGGAACCGCAGTCGTGGGCATGTTTGGCAGTGCTGACCGCGCTGACTACACAGCGATTGGCCCTAGTGTCAACATTGCGTCGCGCATCCAGGAGGCGGCAGAGCCTAACTGCATTCTGGTTTCGGCAGCAGTAGCAGACTATTTAGACGAAGAAGAAATCACTAAATTCAGCCCGCTCAAGCTGAAAGGAGTGGATGAAACGGTATTGACTTTTGCCCTCAAAACAGAAAGGTAGTCGCAGCATTCACAAGCCGCAGCCTTAGACGAAAGCGGTAACGTACTGTCACAGCATTTTTTGAGCCTGTTTGACAAAGTGAATAAACTCGTCCCAACCGTTAAGACCCCCATTAACGGCGCGTCTAACTTGCTCCCAATCATGCTTTTGGGCGGCTGCATTGACTTCGCGATCGTAAAAATATAAAGCTAAAATTTCGGCAGCAATTTTGGGGTCGAGAGCCAGATCTGGATTATCTTCTAGTTGGCACCCTAGCTTTTGACCATATTCTCGATAGTTCGCTCGCCCCGTGATTTGGACAAAACCACGTCCGTGGTAGCGGGCTCCATCGCCTGGATAGATATTGCCTAAGTCTTCTCGGTTCTCGTACATTTCTGTGAAATAATCGTTGCCGCCCCACTCGTGAATTGGACGGAAACCTCCAGTTTCTACTCCGATAGTGGCGATCGCGGCAATTAAAGTAGAACGATTGAGTAACTGATGCTGATGAAATGCTTGCAAAACCCGTGGTAAGTAAGTCTGCACGTCACCCGGGGGGCAGTCTAAAATATCAGCGATTTGCCTTGGGGCTAGCATCTCCAGCAAAGGATTACAATTAGGAATTGTTTTTGCTTGAATTAACTGCTTAGCAATCTCTGGAGTTAGGTCGTCATTCGCCGCGTTAAATGCCTGACAAAAACGGGCGATCGCCGCAGAAGTTAAGGCACCACAGTGACCATCAGGCTCACCAATGGGCATTTGCAGATCACGCAATCGGACTTGGATCTGCTTCACTAAATCCGCATCTTGGGCAACCTGTTTCAAGGTTAAGGTAGCAGTTCCATTACAAATATCTTGTAACCGCATTGCAAATCTTCTCAGCTTTGCTCCGATTATCTCAAAAAGCGAGCTGGCATGAGGAATCGTTAGAATTTGTATACCATACTGGGAAATTAGCCGAATTTCGCGGGCTTGTTTGAAGTTTGCCAATGACACGATTTATTGATTCTACTCCTCAAACAGAGCCTGCTAATTGGCGTCGCCACGTTGATCCACCCCGTCTTTGGTGGATGGCGATCGCGGGTTCGGTTGTGGCGCATTTGCTCTTGGCGCTGACCTTGCGGTGGTGGTCGCTACAGGCAGCGATCGCTCAGTCCTCAGCCGCTAGTTCTGTGCCTATCGAGTTGATTGACCTGGCTCCTGAGACCGTCGCCCCCGATGACCTAGCCTCTTCTCCAACTGCTGCATCTGCTCAAGACCCTACATCTGCTGAGCCTACTCAAGCTAGTGATGAGTCTCCTGCCCCAGAACCTGGAGTCACTACTGTCATTTCTGAATCTCTAGACGTTTCAGCACCGTCACCTGTTATTCCATCCCCTAGCCCTTCACCGCAAGAGTTACAACCGCTTCAGCCATCGCCTGCCATCCCTCAAGCATCTTTACCGTTTACTCCCCCCGTTTTACCTAGTCCTGAGCCAAGCCCTGAAACGGTTCAGGATAATGGTGAGGTTCCACTAGCGAATACCAATAACCAGGCACCAGCGCCCCCAGACAATAGTCTTCCACCCAGAGAACCCAATAGCCTACCTGAGCCACCTCTGGAAGATGCTGGGACTTTACCAGCAGAGCCTGAACAGACAGCAACAGATCCGCCAGGCAACGAAGATCCGTCCGCAAATCCTGGTAATGGCACAGGAGAGCCAGAAACCGAAACTTCATCCGATCCTGTCTCTCCCGCCCCTACCGCCCCAGATTCAGCGTCTGCCCCAGCTAATGAAGATGTGGGTGAGCCAATTGATCAACACACTCTTGACCAAAATTCAGTCTCTGCTGAATTTCAAGCTAGCTTAAGCAACATTGAGGTGCCTAGAGACGTGGGAGACATTCCTAAGTACTCCGCTGAGCCTAAAGTCACTTACCGAACCTTTTCCCCAGGTGCTAATTCGTCCTTGTGTCTATCACTCGAGCCCGAAATTCGTCGTCTTTTTTCTGGCGAGCCAGTAGACCTAAGAATTACGATCGATGACCAAGGGCGTGTTTTAGCACACTACACATCGGTCAGGAAGTCTAGTGGGAGTGAATCCTTTGATCAATTAGCCAAATGTGCGATCGCTGCTTGGGAATTTTACCCAGCTTTTAACCGTAGAGACGATCCTGAATCTGTGGTTTTCAGCCATTTAGATGTGCGTGTCACGATCAATTCAGTTAATTGAACGAAACTTTAAGCTCGAAATTTCCAGTAATCGTGTTATCCTAGTCTAGGCTTGATTGCTAAGTGATATTGCACTGGCAATCAGCAAAATTCAATCGCGGGTGTAGTTTAGTGGTAAAACCATAGCCTTCCAAGCTATTGATGCGAGTTCGATTCTCGCCACCCGCTTATTAAGAACTTAAAAAATTAAAGTAAAAAACAAGGGGTTAGCGATCGCGCACCCTTCTAAGTTTTTAGATAAAAAACAAGGGTAGGCTGCAAGAACCTACCCGAAGCTTTGTTTTAGGAACCTCTAAAACAGAGGTGAGATGAGCTGAAAGAAGGTGAGTAGGGACAATAGTTGAGTTTCAGGGACTCCTAGCAACTCAAACTATTTACCTTGAAGCTTTTCAAGATTCTTCTTGATGGTTTGCTCAACAGAGGGGGCAGCATCTTGAGAGTTGGAAGGGCGATACATCTTGTCAATATCAGCGTCACCCTGAGCCGCATTCAAGCCCTTACCTTGAGTTTCAACTTCCTGCTTTTCTAGTCCATAAGGATCTTGTGCTTCTATAGCCTCATAAGACTTCGCTTCAATCCCTTTGAGCTGAGCTTCGCCTTTGGTGGGGCTGCTGCTGCCCGAATACATGGAAGATGCGGCAAAAGCAGGAGCCGCTTGAGTTACTAATAGTAATGCACAAGTAAAAGCAATTACTAAAAAGCGTACAGGACGTAGAAGAGCAGATAAGTTGATGCGAATAGATTGCATATAGAGCTTCTCCGAGTAACAGTTATTATGTGTTGTCAAGCAGGAATTTTGTGAGTGACTTCCTGCGTCACCTGCACTTAATTTGCTGGAATTCGCTACCTGCTCGCATCTATACCCAGATAGATTCTAGAGAAATAAATTCAAAACAAGGCATAACAATCGCTTGAGAAGTTAACTGCTACGATACCGAAGATAGGAACTCTACCTGAGGTAGGAGCGGATCTTGGACGATGCCAACTCCTGCAAAACCCCAGCGCTTCATTAAACCAGTGATCTGCGTACCAGGAATGGATTCCACGGCAAAGCGATCGCGGAGGTCAGAGGCATGAGTATTCAGATAGCTCAGAGCCTCAAAATCTTCACGAAACATCAACAAATAACTAGCCTTGGTAGCACTAGAACCTTGACTAAAATTAGCAGTTAGGTAGTTGCCATCTAGTCTGGAGCGAATGATGTAATAAACCTGAGAAAGCATAGTCACCTCAGGAGGAAATACCCGAAAATACTATTTACTTAGTTGGCCTACGTGGGTAGGTGCTTTGGCAACAAGGTGCTGGCGCTTGTCACTTTAAGTTTTCTAAACGAATTCGGGGATCAACAGCTTTGAGCAGTAAATCGGCTAATAGATTGCCAACGATTAACATGACTGCCCCCATCATCAGGCTAGCCATCACTACATACAGATCCTGAGCAATCACTGCCTGCAAAATCAATCGACCTAACCCAGGCCAGTTAAAGAAAAATTCTGCAATAAAAGCACCACTTAGAAGCCCCGCAAATTCAAACCCTAGCAGTGTAATTAAAGGATTAATCGCATTGCGTAAGGCATGCACATAAATGACTTTGTTTTCTGGCAAGCCCTTAGCCCGCGCCGTTTGAATATAATCCTGCCGCAAAACATCCAGCAATTCCCCCCGCATAATGCGCTGTAAGCCTGCAAAGCTGGTGACGCTGAGAGCTAGAGTGGGCAAAATCATGTGCCAACCCACATCCAAGATTTTGCCAATGGGGGAGAGGTCATCATGGTTGATGCTGGTCATATCTCCCACGGGAAAGAGCGGCGAGGTATTTTGGGCCAAAATTAGCAACAGCAACGCCGTGATGAAACTGGGAAACCCTTGACCGATGTAGCTGATTACTTGCAGCACTCGATCTGCTGTCCGGTTTTGATTCACAGCGCTAACGATGCCCAAAGGAATCGCGATCGCCCAAGTGATTACCAATGAGGCGATCGCCAACAACAGCGTATTGCCGACTCGCTCCCACAATAGAGCTGCCACCGATCGCTGATAGACAAAGCTAGTGCCAAAATTTCCTTGAGGCAAAATTAGGGGAATCGGCCCCACCTTAACCACATGAGGCTTGAGGATCTGCCAAAGCCAGCGCCCATATTGCTCCAGCATTGGCTTATCTAGGCCAAACTGTTGCTGTAACTCTTGGATTCTCTCCGGCGAAATCTTAGGATTCTGCCGCAAAGTATCGAGGTAATCCCCAGGTGCCAGTTGAATAATCGCGAAACTCAAGGCAGACGCCAGCAATAAAGTCAGCAGTGCCTGTAATAGTCGCTTCACCACATAAACAAAGGTTTCGCTGGTAACTGAGGAGATTACCCGATGCCCAAAGGAGTCCAGCCCGCTACGATCAGAAAGAGTCATTCAAGCCAGTATTAATAGTCAACCAAGGTCACAATTGGAACTTCTGGTAACCGCTCACGGCCCTTTAAGTCCCGTAGCTCGATGATAAATCCAAAGCCTACAAGGTGACAGCCCGATTGTTGTACCAATTTAGCGGTTGCCTGAGCGGTGCCCCCGGTCGCAATCAAATCGTCTACGACCAAAATCCGACAGCCTGACTGAAAAGCATCTTGATGCACTTCTAAGCGATCCATGCCGTACTCTAGTTCATACTCAATACTGTGAACTGGACCAGGCAACTTACCAGGCTTGCGGACGGGGATGAAACCAGCTCCCAGTTTGTAAGCGAGAGGAGCGCCAAAAATAAATCCCCGTGATTCCATGCCAACGACATAGTCCGCTCTGAGATCGCTACACTTGTCCGCTAGGGTATCAATGGTGTAACGCAGCCCTTCTGGATCGCGCAATAAGGTTGTAATATCTCGGAACAGAATTCCTGGTTTAGGAAAATCGGGAATCTCACGAATGAGGGATTTCAGATCCATAAAATTGCGGGTAAGAATTGAGGGTGCAGTCGGCAACTATTGTTTAATTGAACCTGAAATTGGCTGCGATCGCTTGAATAAGCTTTTTGGAGTGTCAATCATTCAGCTCAGTTGCCTCAGAAATCGTACAATGAAAGTTTGTAAAGTTTTGGTTGATTCTAAACATTTGGAGTTGTTATTTGCTGGGTTCGAATAATCTAAGTAGAGTTGGGGAATGATAGAAATTGGCAGATCCCCGATGCTCTGAGTGCAAAATTCTAAACTATCGGTAGGTTGCTGCTGATATCTCACCCCCTAAGGTCTAGCAAGCTGGAATGAATGTGTCTGTGAGCGTAATGCCGTCAACGAGTCTATCCGCCCCGTCAGCTCCTTTATTCTTGGAGAATCTACCCGATCCAAACCTACCCGCTGGCGTTTGTCCCCGTCGAGCTCGCTTAGAAATTGACCTAATGCTTTTGGCAATTGAAGCGCTGGACTTAGGGGGCTCTGAAGCGATTTTGTCAGTGGCAAAGGAGTTGGAACTCCAGGGGATTATTAAGAATCGAGTGGCTTTGTGGCGCATACGCAGCACTAACCCCCTTCGTCGTTATAGCCAGCGCCAGCCTCTGAGCTTAGTAGAAGCCAAAGCCCTCGTCGCGATCGCCTGTCACTTAGCTCGTCGTCTAACTGTAGTGATTCGCCAGCTATTGCTAGCCCATCGGCAACTCACAGAGAAGCAACTTTCGGTAGAGCATCACTTCCGCCTGTATGACTACCTAGAACGCTTCCGCGCTCACTTCCGCGCCCGAATGAACCCACGACGGGCTGGAGTTTTGGCCTACGGCTCCGACGAGAAATTGAACGAATTAGCGCTGAGCTTGCTGGGCAAATTACTATTTTGTACGGGCACCTTTGGCATGCAACGGTTTTGGATCAGTTTGTTTGATGGAGAGGTAGAATGACGATTCAACGTCAGTACAGCTTGCCCAACTGCACGCTAGTTTTAGAAGGATTAAGCGATCCGACCGCCTCCACTAATCCCACCGAGTTGCGGCCTTTGATGTCGATTTTGATTAATGCCGAGTGCCGAATTTTGGGGCGAGAGCAACCCATCTCTGGCGGACGTGACTTTTTTGTGGCTTTAGTGGTGGCAGTGAGCCGCTACGCACAAGAATTTCTTAGCGGCATCCACCTGCCTGTATCCTCCCCAGCCATTCAACTACAGGAGTTAGACCGCAATCAGCACCGTTTAATTGTGCAACCTTCCGAAGAAACGGCTAGAGAGACAGCCTTTGCCACCCAGATCGATCTCAATACGGTGCAGCTATTTGATCTAGTGGATGCAGTGGATCAATTTTTTGCTGACGCCCAAACCTTGCCCGACTTGACCCTACAGCTAGCACCCGTTTCAAAGCGCTATACAGCCGCTCGTCAAATGACAGCTGAGCGAGTAGTGCCTGCTGCTATCGGTGTATCTGGCTTGGCTCTAGCTGCTGTGGCTCTTTTCTTTATTCCTATTCCTCAAGTTCAGAAGCCTGAAGATCCGACAGCTCAGCCGAATACTAGTCAGTCGCAGACCCCCTCACCGACCGGAACGGCTAGCCCCTCTCCTCAGACAGCCGCAGCGGTACAAACCAGCCCCACTGAATCTCCAACTTCTTCGCCAACAGCCTCCCCAACGTCTAGTCCTGCGACTACGACTCAGCCCAACCTAGAGAACGTGCAAGCGGCTCTGGCTGCTGCGCCGGAGATTACCGATCCGACACAGCTTGATAGTTTGAGTAAAAAGGTATACGACCAGATCGACCAATCTTGGAAGCAAGAACCAGAGTTCGATCAGGAGCTAGTGTATCGAGTCAGTGTTGCCCAAGATGGGGCTATTCTTGGTTACAGAGAAGCTGAGAATACGCCTACCGGAGCGGCTCAGCAAACTCCTTTGCTTGACCTTCTCTACATTCCTGCCAATGGCGGTAGTTTGTCTCAGGAGCCGATTGGTCAGTTCCGAGTTGTCTTCCGACCCAATGGGGTATTGCAAGTGAGTCCGTGGGGAGGTTACACAGCAGCGCCTAGCCCTACCTCAGAAATCACTGACTCATCAGCCATTGAAGATCTGACTGGTAGGCTCTACGACCAAATTGACAGAAATTGGAAAGAGAAGCCTGATTTTGAGCGGGAGTTGGTTTACCGGGTGAATGTAGCACCGGATGGCTCGATCGCGAATTATGAGCCGATGAATCAGCCTGGGTCTGACTATGTGGAAGATACGCCCTTGCCTACCTTACTCAAATCTGATGCTGCCCCTGCCCAGAATAACTCAGCTAATCAAGCTTCATTAGCGCCTTTTAGGGTGGTGTTTAAGCCCAATGGGGTGCTGCAAGTGAGCCCCTGGCGCGGTTACCAGTAAGGGGGTTCTTTAAACGCTCGCCTGACTCAGAGATAGGACTGCGGTCCTGTCCAAATGCTATTGACCGATCGGCCAAATACTTGGGGGCGATCGCGTGGAGTGGCAGTGGTTCGACCTGAGAGATCTACGGTTCACAGGGGCCAGTAGGATTCACCAACCAGAGACAATGGAGGTTTCACAGTTCATCAAAGGTTTCATGCGCTGTAACTTTTCTTAGTTGAAGCCGAGAAAACTTTGTAAGAAACTTCAATTTGCTCAATTGCTTCCCAGAGTTGAGATAGCATCACAATTGAATCGTCTTTAAGATTGACTAGTCAGCGTGACTCCAGTTTCCAAAGCAAGCTCTCCTACAATTAGGCCACCCAAGCAAAATTGGCCGCTCTTAGTGTTTATGTTTCGGCTCCTGCTGTTACTAGTGGGAGGGGGATTTGCTTGGCTGGGAGGAGTTGTAGTGGCGGCCTTTTATCCTGCCCCTAATCCAGAACTGCCTCTGTTCGAAAAAGCCTTGCGTCAATCTAGCGCCTGGGTAATTCAGATCAAGCGGCTACCCCAATCTTGGACCCAACCCAGAGTTTCCCCTCAAGCCGATACTCCAACGGTTGCCCCTAGCCCTACCGTTGCTGTCAGTCCGCTCCCACCCCTCACCACGGCTCAACAACAGCAGATTGAGGCAGAGGTAACTCAATTGCAAACTACTGTTCAAAGTGTGAGCGATCGCCTGACTGCTTTAGAAACCCAGCTAGGCACTAATCGAGCTGTAGAACCTTTAGAAAACCGTTTGGCTATTTTGACCCAACAGTTAGCCACAGCCTCTGGCACAGCGCCACCGAGTCCTGCTCCTACCCCAGCTGCAACTACGGCGATCGCTCCAGTAACTAATGCAATTAGCAGCTCTGGAGCCTATCCCGCAGGTCGTTTGACAGTCACTTTACCCACTGATTTGCTATTTAGAGCAGGTCAAGTAGGCTTCAGCCCAGAGACACGCAACTTGCTCGACAGCATTGTTGGAGATCTGCGTAATTATTCCGGTGCCTCGGTGCAAGTAGCAGCTCATACCGATGATGCAGGTCAGCCAGAAGCAGTTCCAGAGTTGGCTTTTCAGCGGGCACAAATGGTGCAGCAATACCTCGCCAGTACTCTAGGCAACGCTTATCACTGGGTCGTGATTGATTATGGGTCAGCCTATCCTCTCGCAGAAAACAATAGTGTGGCCAATCAACAACGGAATCGGCGGATTGAAATCGTGATTGATCCCCGATAAAGTGTGGGTTTCAAATAATTTGCCACAAAGCATGAGAGTTGTTTTCTTCGGTACGCCCCAATTTGCGGTTCCCAGTTTGGAGAAGCTGCTCAATCATCCTGAGTTTGAAGTAGTAGCAGTGGTTAGCCAGCCCGATAAACGTCGTGGGCGGGGTAATCAGCTGACTGCTTCACCCGTTAAAACAGTGGCTTTGGCGCACCAGCTCCCCGTTTGGCAACCCCAGCGGATCAAGAAAGATCCTGAAACGTTGGCGCAACTAGCAGCTCTGCAAGCCGATGCTTTTGTAGTAGTAGCTTATGGGCAAATTCTCTCTCAGCAGATTTTGGACATGCCTAAGCTGGGATGTATTAATGGGCATGGTTCCATCTTGCCGCAATATCGAGGTGCTGCCCCGATTCAGTGGTGCCTCTACCACGGTGAAACCGAGACAGGTATTACCACCATGCTGATGGATGCGGGCATGGATACAGGGCCGATGCTACTGAAGGCTACTACTGCAATTGGGTTGCTAAATACAGTCCAAGACCTAGCGACTCGGTTAGCGGAGCTGAGCGCAGATTTGTTAGTAGATACGCTGTTGAAGTTGGAGCGGCGAGAAGTGCAACCAATGGCTCAAGATGCAGCAGCTGCAACTTACGCTCCTCTGATTCAAAAGCAAGACTATTGTTTAGATTGGTCGCGATCGGCGATCGCCTTGCATAATCAAATTCGCGGTTTCTTTCCTAACTGTGTCGCCATGTTTCGGGACACAGCTCTCAAAATTGAGTCAACCCTGCCATTAGGGCCTGCTTATTGGGACTTGCTGCCCACTGAATTCCGAACCTTGGAAGCAGACTGGTCAGAGCTAGTTGCTAGTCAACTTTCCCCTGGCTCCGTGATTCACATTGCTAAAGGATTGGGGCCAGTTATGCAAACGGGTGATGGCTTATTACTGCTGCGAGATGTGAAGCTGGCAGGAAAGCGATCGCAATCAGGCTGGGATTTTGCCAACGGCACTCGCTTAGAGGTGGGGGAAGTGTTAGGCAACGGCCAAGAGTTTTGACACTAAACCAACTGTTCGTAATGATGGCAGGAGTCACAAGGTCCTTCTGGGTTAACTGCGCAACGAATCAATTCTGAATGAGCGTTGAAGCGACAACTTCCATCTCCCAGAACCCAACGTCCTGCCACTAAACTTCTTTCTATAGAACCGGTAGCTAATTGGACGTACAGTGCGATCTTATGCAGCTGATAACGTCCTGCTCTGAGCTGATAGCGATGATGGCGCTCTAAAACAGCGTAGGTTTTGCCTGCTAAATCTAAGTAGCAGCCAGGCTGAGGAGACCAGTCAAGCTGGACATTGCCAATGGTTTTGCGTGGGTGCGTAAGAATCACCTCAGTCGATAAAGCGGGTTGCTCCATGAGTCTTAACTGTGATCTGACTGACATTAGAGAGATGCTAACGCATTTATTAAAGCCACTTTTTGAAGTCTAAATTCCAGAGTGCACCTTGAAAAATAGCTAACCCAGTGAAGAAAAACTAAATTTTTGGTAGCTTGACGATAAAGCTGGTTCCCTGGCCCTCAGTACTTTCGACCACAATCGTCCCTTGATGGGCTTCAACAATACTCTTGGCCAGAAATAATCCTAGCCCCCATCCTGTTTGATCTTCTGCGGAGATGGTACGACGAAATTGTTGAAAGAGGATGGATTGAGCATCTGGGGCGATCGGATTGCCCTCATTGTGCACGGTGAGGGTGATCAGCGTTTCACTTTGGTGGAGCGTGAGTGTAATCGGTGTGCTAGGAGCCCCATACTTCACTGCGTTAATTACTAAGTTTTCGATCACTCGCCGTATTTCTTTCGGGCTACATTGGGTTCTGACACCAGAGTCCGAGACTACAACAAACCGACCGCCGTAGGTGAAGTTCAAATCCTCCACTACGTCCTGGACTAGAATCTCTAAATCGCATTCCTCAGATATAAACTTCAAGCTCTGCCCTGCCCGCAACCGACTGGCATCAAGCAGATTTTGAATCATGGCATCAAGGCGATCGATCGCAGTAATCATCCTCGCTGCCACATCAATGTGAGCGTCTCCCCGTTCAAGGCGGCGAAGAATTAGTTGGGTGCCCATTTTTACGACATTAATAGGATTTTTGAGGTCGTGGGTTAGCGTCACCATAAACAGCTCTTGAATATCTCGTAGCGTCTGGGAAAACTGAGTCGCAGCGTCATTAACTGCTTGCTCAATAGAGCCAATAATGATGTCTCGTTCCCGCACATCTAAAGGCGCTTCTTCCTCTAAAACTTGAAAGATGACTTGACGGAGGATGTGATACTCAAAAATTAGCTGACTCATGGAGTAGTCTGCGTAGCCTGCCCGTTCATGTCCATGCAGCTTGCCGATCCGAGTGCTTTCTACTTCGTCGGATGCAATGCGGCTAGGGGTTCTATGGATTGTGGTTGAAAGTTCATCACTCAGTTGGTCTAAGTACAGGGGTAACGAATCTTGTAAGACCAAAGAGTTCTGATGCATGGTGGCATTGACTTCATCACGCGCCCGCTTCTCCCATATCTGCATGATTCTTGGAGCATTTTGCTTAAGCTGGTCAGAAGCTTGGTTAGACATCGTTTTTGAAGCTCAGCAGGAGTGGAAGTGAAGACGAATATCTAAAACGTGGAGGTGAGCGGTGTTTTTGTAGCTTTCGGAATGAAGGCTGCACTGCCCTTGTAGCACCGTAAATATAGATTAAGTCTGAGTAGTCAAATTCACTAGAAATAGCTCGAAGGTTTGGACGGCCCGAATGGCGACTTGAACCAGTGGCCAGCCGACTAAACAAATTAGCCCTGCCCAGCGTAAGCCAATGTCTAGACCTTGACGCACTGCCAAGATAACCGTGAGTAAGCTCCAGAGTGCTAAAGCAAATTCGATGGGCGATCCTAACAATGGAATTAGGGTCAGAAAGTTTAGAGCTTGCGGTGCGTAGGCAAATCCGATTGGAATCAGCAATTCGCGGTAAGTGGGTTCGCTAGAGCGTAACCACTGCCCAATTTTCCAGATTGTCGCGGTCCAAAAGTAGTATCCTGTTCCTACAGCTAGACCGTCAATCACCAGAGCTAAAGCCAGGATGGGCACTGAGGCTCGGTTGGTGATCAGAATGACTGCACTTCCTAGCATGTGAGACAAGGCGGCCAAAATCACGATCGCACGAGCAATACCGCGATTTCTAGAAGTGTTGAGCGCATTTTCGTAAAACTCAGCATTCAAAGCGATCGCATTCCAGAGAGTTTGAATTAACGTTGCTTTGGAGTCTTTGCTACTCACAGGTTGCTGCACAGGTTGCTGCTCACTTTTGTCGCTACTCACGGGTCGCTACTCACTTGTTCCTTCACAATTTTGTCACTCCTAGCCACTTAGGCTTTGGCAATTCCAACAGATGCCTATGGCTGACGATGGATGACAGCTTTAAGTAAAATACGCTACAAAATCAGGTCATGTTCAACTTCGTGGGCCGTATTCTTCTCTGGCTAAGAGGTGGCAGTCTAAAACTGCTGACCTTGGCGGGTATTATCTTGCTGGTCTGGGGTACCGTTTCACCTGTAGGTACTTTGGTCTGGTGGTTGAATGAAGGCGCTGAGAGCTTAGGTTTTAGGAGATCAACGAAGCGATCGCTTCCGGGCGATCGCGATCAAGCGGCTCCCAGCCAACCTATTCACTGCTACATCGTCTTCTTAACCGGAGTGGGAGATTTTTCTGCCAATCAATTGACGCCTGGAGAAGAGTATTTTCTCGGTCAACTAGAGCAAGATCATCCAGATTGCGTCACCGTACGAGATGTGTTTCCTTACTCTGCGGCCAACGAAGGCTTGGGGGGACGACGGCCCTTGGCCCCTTTGTGGCGTTTTGCCGACAATGCCGATGGTTGGTTAGGTGGAGCCGATGTCTTAATTAAAATCCGCAACCTGTGGCGCTTTGCGATTTCGGCTGACGATCGCTATGGCCCTTTATATAACCAAGGTATTGCCACTGCCATCATTGATCGCATGAATGCTGCCTATCCTATTACCCCAGGAACTCAGCGACCCTTAAAAATAATTTTGATTAGTACCAGTGGTGGCACCCAGGTTTCCCTAGGAGCGGCTGAGTATCTGAATCAATGGTTAGACACGAAAATTTTAGTGGTCTCGGTCGGTGGCGTTTTTTCAGGAACTGATGGCTTCGAGGCAGCGGAGCGAGTGTATCACCTGCAAGGTGAGCGAGACTGGGTTGAGGACATCGGCCAAGTTGTGTTTCCCTCGCGTTGGCCTTGGACAGTCGGTTCTCCGTTTCACCAAGCTCAATGGCAAGGCCGTTACAGTGTCCATGACACAGGGCCTCATGACCATGATGGTCCTAAAGGTTACTTTGGAGAGGCGATCGCCCAGCCAGCTCAAGCCCAAAGGACAGGGCAGACTAAGTATGTTGATTTAACGCTACAGGTGGTCAATCAACTACCCATCTGGGCCGACCCTCCCGCCGATCAACCCATTCCGTAACGGGACTTAAACATCGATTGCGAAATTTTGTACTGGCTTTCATACTCAGGGGGAAGTTAATCCAAGTTCTGCTGCCATGTCATCGCTACAGAAAATAGCCAGACGGCGCTCAACCGCTCGTCGCAACCTCTGGTTTGAACGAGTGATGGCAATCTTAGCGTCAGCAAATTTGCTGCTGGTGCTATTTGACGTGAGTTATGTATCGCTGCGAGATTTCTACCTCCTGCGTTTGCCGCGTCTGATTCCTCCAGCGGGAAACTTAACCCAGCTATACGACCCTGTAAAGGGGATTGAAGCCCACCGAGACACCCAAAACTACCTGCAAGCTGTGGCTGATTTAGAAGCGCAAGTGGAGAAGACGGGAATCAGCTCACCTGAAGTAGAGCCTTATCTAGCGCAGTTGCGGAGTCTTAGCACCGAGATGATCGATGGCGATCCCTTCCAGATCGCTGGCAAAAGCGGCACTCTGGAGAGAATCAAAAATCGGATGCGGGAGCATATCTATGGTCAACGCCGACAAGTTTCTTCTCGCGAGTCTTTCAATCGGTTTTGGAGCCAAGACCATCTACTACAAGCGGGATGGCGCAGCGAAATTGATTTCTTCAATCAAGGAATTCGCCCCTTAATTGCAACTAACTATTTTCGGCCTTTAGGAGAGACTGGGGGGTTTGTTAGTTATTTTTGGCGCATTGACTTGCCTTTTGGAATTATTTTCGGGGTAGAGTTTTTAGCTCGAACCTTTTATATCAGTCGTCGCCACAGAGGCGTGAGTTGGCTTGATGCTATGTTATGGCGCTGGTATGACGTGTTTCTGTGGTTGCCTTTTGGCTTTTGGTTCCCATCTTGGCGATTGCTGCGGATGATTCCAGTGACCATTCGGCTGCATCAAGCCAAACTGGTTGACTTAGACTTTGTCATCACTCAAATCAACCGGGGTTTTGTAGCCAACTTCGCCGAAGACTTAACCGAAGTTGTCGTGGTCCGCGTGATCAATCAAGTGCAAGGGTCAATTCAGCGGGGGGAGGTGACACGGTGGCTCTTTCAGTCTCCCAGTGCCCGTGGCTACATTGACCTCAACAATGTCAACGAAGTAGAAGCGATCGCTACCCTACTCGTCAAACTGGTTGTGTATGATGTGCTGCCCAAAATCCAACCTGACCTAGAGGCAATTCTGCGGCACAGTATCGAAAGTGGATTACGGCAACTACCCATCTATCAAGGTTTACAACAAGTGCCAGGGGTGCGGGATCTGCCAACTCAACTCGCAGACCAAGTCGTTGCCAATGTGACTCAGACTGCCTATCAAGCTTTGGTTGGTGCCTTAGAAGATCCTGTAGGAGCCCAACTCTCTAGTCAACTCGTACAACATTTTGCCGAAGCCTTAGGGTCAGAAGTGCAAAACCACCAGACTCAGCAAAAAATCCAGAAGTTACTCTTTGACCTCTTAGAAGAAGTCAAGGTGAACTACATTCAGCAGCTCTCGGCAGAGGACATAGAGGGTGTCCTAGACCAAACCCATCAGCTCCACCAAATCGTGAAAAAATAATATCAAAAGTGCTAGCTATGGGGTGATTGATTCGACAAACCAGCCTCAGTAATTACCTTTGTCGGGCGATCTGCACCCCCGTGCCTATTCCAAATGGGGTGCGCTAAACTATAATCATGTGGGCTTGGGGCTTTCCCAGTCCATACGGTGATTTCACAGAAGTAGCTATTTCAGGCGGAGTGGGTCGTTACCCACTTTTTTTATTGCTAGGGCCGCTTTGTTTATGGTTAGGGCCTATGACGAGTCTCGATAAATTTGAGATTTCATCAAAGCAGACAACCTTGTAGCTCCACTCAGACATCACTCATAGTCAAACTCTACAAATCTGGATGTAGGGCCAACCGGAATAATCATTGGACGTCGGCAGAGGAGGTAAGACAATGGCTCACCCTTTGATCCCACAAATTATCGAGATTGCAACACCCGTTGGCGAAACTTTGGGATTAGACGTGGTTGCGGCTGTATTTCACACAAACCAAAGCCCTCCTGTTTTGCGCGTAGACATCCGCAATCTTCAAGAAGACACCGGGCTGGAAGACTGTGAACGGATGAGTCGGGCTTTAGAAGCGGCTCTAGATCAAGCGAATGTGATTCCTGATGCCTATGTTTTGGAAGTGTCTAGCCCTGGCATTTCTCGCTCCCTCACCAGCGATCGCGAATTCATTTCATTTAAAGGGTTTGCAGTGATTGTTAGTACTTCAGAACCTTACGAAGGAAAAAAAGAGTGGCAAGGACTGCTGGTGCGGCGCGATGACACGGCTGTCTACATCAACCAAAAAGGGCGATCGATCGCCATTCCTCAAGCTTTGATTACGAGAGTGCAACTCGATGAGCGTCGCTAGTACTAACGACTCATGATGGCGTTAACGCAAGCCGAACTAGCAAAATAGCGCTAATCAACTCATGGCCTACTGCTGCATTTAATTCACAACTCTGGAGGTGTTACTCATATGTCAATGGTTCCTCTGCCTGGACTCAAAGTCATGATCGACAGTATTAGCCAGGAGCGCAACTTGCCCAAGCATGCTGTACAGGCTGCCTTGCGCGAAGCTCTCTTAAAAGGCTATGAGCGCTATCGACGGACTCAGCGCCTCGACCACGTCAATTTTGATGAGGAATACTTCGACAACTTTGAGGTGGAACTTGACACTGAAGAAGAAGGCTTCCGAGTTCTTTCTACCAAAGCGATTGTGGAGGAAGTCAGCAACTCAGACCACCAGATTGCTCTAGAAGAAGTCCAAGAAGTGGCTGCAGAAGCTCAACTGGGCGACACCGTGATTTTGGATGTCACCCCTGACCAAGGAGAATTTGGTCGGATGGCTGCCATTCAAACCAAACAAGTATTGGCCCAAAAACTGCGGGACCAACAGCGCAAGCTTGTACAAGAAGAGTTCCAAGACTTAGAGAGCACCGTACTGCAAGCCAGAGTCCTACGCTTCGAGCGCCAATCTGTCATCATGTCGGTCAGCAGCAGCTTTGGCCAACCAGAGGTAGAAGCCGAAC
Organism: Trichocoleus desertorum ATA4-8-CV12; assembly: GCA_019358975.1. Lineage (NCBI taxonomy): Bacteria > Bacillati > Cyanobacteriota > Cyanophyceae > Leptolyngbyales > Trichocoleusaceae > Trichocoleus > Trichocoleus desertorum. Next base: position 339,758 of record JAHHIL010000002.1, on the reverse strand, counting down.
TGCCCAAACGAGAGCAACTACCAAACGACAACTACCGAGCCAACGCCACATTCAAGGTTTATCTAAAGCGAGTCTCTGAAGGTTCGCATCGGGGACCACAACTGCTAGTTTCCAGAGCCGATGCGGGTTTGGTGGTATATCTGTTTGCCAACGAAGTCCCAGAAATCGAAGATGAAGTGGTACGCATTGTGGCAGTGGCTAGAGAAGCCAATCCACCTTCTCGCTATGTAGGCCCTCGTACCAAGATTGCGGTAGACACCTTAGAGCGCGATGTTGATCCGGTAGGAGCTTGCATTGGAGCTAGAGGTTCCCGCATTCAAGTGGTCGTGAATGAGCTACGCGGTGAAAAGATTGATGTCATCCGCTGGTCACCTGATCCCGCCACATACATTGCCAATGCTTTGAGCCCTGCCCGAGTTGATGAGGTGCGCCTCGTTGATCCCGAAGAACGCCAAGCCCACATTCTAGTTGCTGAAGATCAACTCAGCCTCGCGATTGGTAAGGAAGGGCAAAACGTGCGTTTAGCCGCTCGTCTGACAGGCTGGAAAATTGACATCAAAGACATTGCTAAGTATGACTACGAAGCCGAAAATCGCAAGATTGAAGCTCTAGAAGAAGCTCGGCGACAGTATAAGGCGACCGAGTATGAGGAAGACTATGAAGATGAAGAGTATCTAGACGAGGACTACGAGGAAGATCCCGTAGAAGCCACTGCTGACGAGGAAGAAAGTTTAGAGACTCCTGCCGCAGATGCAATTGATTCTGTCAGCGAGTAAGCGTCTTGCAAGCCAGAAATGATTTCCCTGCTGAAGCAATGACTGATCAGTAACCCGATGAAGCCTAACTATCGTCGATGCACTAGTTGTCGTAAAGTTGCTCCTAAAGAAGATTTCTGGCGTATTGTACGGGTGCATCCATCACAAACAGTACAATTGGATCAGGGCATGGGGCGTTCTGCTTACCTGTGTCCTGAGGTTCAGTGCTTGCAAGCGGCCCAGAAAAAAAATCGACTGGGGCGATCGCTGAAAGCCTTTGTATCAGCTGAGTTATACCAAACCTTAGAGCAGCGTTTGGCAAAAGCTGATGAAGTCAATGGACTAAAACTAAATCGCGCTCTAGAATGAGGAAGTGGCAAATCCTCACTCTCCGAATGGGATTTACATGTAACGTTGAGCTTGTAGGAGCATTAATGACGGTATATTCTGGAATTGACAATCAAGATGCAAGGGTAAAAAATCCTTGTCAGCAGCTAGGTGATCACCAAACGCAGGTTGTAATCTACCTGTTGAGTTTGGTTTGGGAAAGTTAACACCAGGCGAGGATTAGTCAAAACCAGTACTCACAGGTTGATGAGGTTGCCCAGAAAAGCGCCACTAAAGTGCCAACCTCAATTGCCTGCAAACCTACAAGATTCATGCAAGATTTTAAACTAGCAAGCTGTTTACAGGCTATAAATAGCCGTTTGTCTTCGGAAAAACACTCCCGCAGCAGAGTGCAGCTTTTCTCGTTTAAAGTTAAAGAGGAAACGACGTTTAATATTTCAATATACGTCAGCAGATCAACCACTTGTAGTTAGTTTGCAAAACAGTAGGCCACTATGTAACACATTTAAGAGGGAAGAGTGGATGAATAACAGCAAAGTTAGAATTTACGAGCTATCAAAGGAACTAAATTTGGATAACAGGGATATACTAGCCGTTTGCGAACAGCTAAATATTTCAGTTAAGAGCCATAGCAGCACGATCACAGAAGATGAGGCTGAGCGCATCCGTGCTGCCGCTGAAAAATATACAGCCAGCCACTCCTCTCCTCCAAAGCCAGCTTCAGCTAGCCACATTGCGAGTGCCCAGGCTAGGGAGACGGCCCAAGTGGCTGGTCGGAAGCCGCAGATTTTAGAAATTCGCAGACCCAAAGCGATTAGTCCCAATCAACCGCTCGCTGACAACGGGAATGAAGCAATTCCTCAAGCGACAAAACCTACTCCTCAACCTCCCACCAATCAACCCTTGCAAACTCCTGTTAAACCAGCGGCACCCAGTCGCCCCACTCGTTCTGCACCTGAAAGTGCTGCTCCTGTTTCTATTCCCAGTTCCGAGCCTGTGGCTGAACTGACCCCATCTGCCCCGTCTGTTGGTGAGACTGATAAGCCTCAAGTTAAACGTTCCCCTAGTCCTACGGAAGAAACGGCTCCTAGATCAAGGGCGAGCCATCAACCTAGCATTCAGCCACAATTGGTGGCACCACCCTCTAGACCAGCACCTCCGACGACAAATCGGGGTCCAAGTAATCCTGCCAATCGGATTGTCTTAAAGCGCGATCGCCCTGAGCGTCCTGAGGGTGAGACTCCGTCGTCGGGTCGCCCTACCGAATCTAGAGTTGGGCAAAGTCCAGAAAGACGTGCCGATGCTCCAGAACGGCGGGAGCGTCCAGCTGTAGGGGGCGGAGACAATGATGAGCGTCGTCCTCAGCCTGTGACTGAGCTGAGGCGTCCTGCCAGCCCTGCTAGACCTGTTCGTCCGACTCAGCCCCGTGAAGGTCAGCCAGGTGGATCTGGCGATCGCTCTGGAGCGGGTCTACAGGTAGAACGCTCACAAGCACCTGCTGGCGGAGGCCCCATCGATGAGCTTCGCCGTCCCACCTTACCTCGCAACTTGAAGAAAGGTAAGAGTTGGGAAGAGGAAGAAGAGGAAAACGCAGAAAACGCGAAGGCTAAAGCTGGCCCTAAAGCTAAGCGTCGGTCGCAACCTGTGCTTGATGACGAGGATATTGAAATTGAAGACCTCGACATTGATGGCGAAGAAGAATTGGATGAGGATGAGGATGCTCCTGTTCAAGTGAGTCTCTCTCTGGCGCGTCCCGCTAAGCCTAAATCTCGTCCAGGCCAAGCTAGACCTATTGCTGCTGCTCCAACCGCACCGAAGAGCAGAAAGTCAAGCCATCGCGATCGCCGCGATCGCCGCGAGCAAGAAGCCAAAGTTGAGCGTCCCACCAAGATTACTCTGACAACCGGACTAACGGTACAAGAGTTAGCCTCGCTTTTGGCAGTGCCAGAAACAGAAATCATCAGAGCCCTGTTCTTTAAAGGCATTGCTGCCAACATCAACCAAACCCTCGATGTTCCGACTGCGAGCATGATTGCTCAAGAAATGGAAATCGAAGTCGAGATGGCAGAGAAGGAGGCAGAAGCTCGGAAAGTTACCGAGATGCTGGATGCATCAGATTTAGAACTGTTGCAGCGGCGTCCTCCAGTAGTCACGATCATGGGTCACGTAGACCACGGGAAAACTACCTTGCTCGACTCCATCCGCAAAACCAAAGTGGCTCAGGGAGAAGCAGGCGGCATTACCCAACATATTGGTGCCTACCATGTTGACGTTACCCATGAAGGTAAGATGCAACAAGTAGTGTTCCTAGATACACCGGGTCACGAAGCCTTTACGGCGATGCGAGCTCGTGGTGCTAGAGTCACTGACATTGCCATTCTGGTCGTAGCTGCGGATGACGGCGTTCGTCCTCAGACTATTGAAGCCATCAGCCACGCTAAAGCGGCAGAAGTCCCAATTATTGTAGCCATCAACAAGATTGACAAAGAGGGCGCTCAGCTCGATCGCGTCAAGAATGAGTTGATGAACTACGACCTCGTACCAGAAGAGTATGGTGGTGACACCATCATGGTTCCGGTCAGCGCGATTAAGGGGGAAAACTTAGATACCTTGCTAGAAATGATTCTGCTGGTGTCAGAGGTAGAAGATCTCTATGCCAACCCAGATCGCTCGGCTAAAGGAACAGTCATCGAAGCCCACCTCGATAAAGCTCGTGGTCCGGTTGCTTCCATGCTGATTCAGAATGGTACCCTCCGGGTGGGAGACACCATTGTTGCAGGTTCAGCCCTAGGCAAAGTCCGGGCAATGGTAGACGATCGCGGGCAGCGAGTCGAGGCAGCAGGTCCATCCTTTGCTGTAGAAATTCTAGGTCTAGGAGACGTTCCTGCTGCGGGTGATGACTTTGAAGTCTTCCAAGATGAGAAAGAAGCAAGAGCGGTAGCTTCGGCTAAGACCGATCAGCAACGTCAATCTCGTTTACAGCAGCAAGCCCTCGGTGCTCGTCGGATTACTCTCAACTCCTTGTCCGCTAAGGCTCAAGAAGGCGAACTGAAGGAGCTCAACCTGATTCTGAAGGCGGATGTGCAAGGGTCAGTAGAAGCAATTCTTGGATCGCTGCAACAACTGCCTCAAAACGAAGTACAGGTTCGGGTGCTGTTATCGGCACCGGGAGAGGTTACAGAGACTGACGTTGACTTGGCTTCAGCGAGTGCTGCCGTGATTATTGGGTTTAATACCACTCTGGCGAGCGGTGCGAGACAAGCTGCTGACGCAGCAGGTGTTGATATTCGCGAGTACAACATCATCTATAAGCTCTTGGATGATATCCAAGGGGCGATGGAAGGTCTCCTAGAACCAGAAATGGTCGAAGAACCGCTGGGGCAGGTGGAAGTTCGGGCTGTCTTCCCCGTTGGCAGAGGTGCAGTTGCAGGTTGCTATGTCCTCTCTGGCAAGGCAATTCGTAACTGTAATGCGCGGGTTCGCCGAGGCAACAACGTCATTCACGAGGGCATCCTAGACTCGCTCAAGCGGATGAAGGAAGATGCCAAGGAAGTCAATGCTGGCTACGAATGCGGTGTTGGCATGAGTAGTTTCCACAACTGGGTCGAAGGGGACATCATTGAAACCTTCCGGATGGCGACGAAGCGCCGGACCTTGTCGGCTAACTAAAACTTGAATGGGCAGAGTTGTAGATTCTATTAAGGAAATCACAACTCTATCTAACTGAATCGCAAGTTTAACTGAATGAGAGGAAAGATATAGACGCTTTCCTCTCATTTTTTATGGTTTATCGAGATTGGGGAATCTCTCCCTTATACTGAGGCTGGATTATCACTATTTCAGCTAACTGCTATGCGCTCTTTTTGGTCAGAGCCTTATTTGTGGGTTCATGCTGCTGGAGCGGCAGTCTTGCCTATCTTTCTGGAACTTTGCCTACTGGGATTTGCCGTCGGAGATCCCATCCTGCCTGCTGGGGTAGAAGTTGGCTTAGTTGCGGCAATTGGCATTGCTCCTCTGCTGTGGATGCAACTGTTCCGTCCGTTCAACATTTTCAGTCTTATGGTGTTTGCGCTGAAACCAGAAAAATTAACTGTAGATCAGCGCCGCATTCTCAGCTTATTTAAGATGCAGGAAGGTCGCGTACTGGCTGCTGTCACACCAGTATTCTTAGTAGGGGTCTTGTGGCAACTCTATCGAGTCGCGCCTGTAGCTGCCAGCGTCGCTCCATTCCCAGCGACCTGGCGAGTTGCGGGTTTAGTGCTAGCCGCGATCGCCTTTTTGGGTTGTAACTTGTTTTTGCAAGTGCCAGTCAGTGTGGCTCGGATTTTATTACTGAGTGAAGCTGAATTTGCGGCAACCGAGCCTTACCCAGCTGACAAAATTCGACGAGACTTCACCGCTCCTGGCATTCAGGTAAACCAGATCTTGCCACCTGTCTTTCCAGAAACTCAGTCTCCAGGTCAGGCGATCGCGGCAGGCAGAGTAACCACTGCTATGTCTTTGACAGAGGCTTCCCCGGAGCCTACTACTTCCGACGCTAGTGCTACAGAAGTAAATGATATTTAACACCCTCAATCCCGGAGGAATAGTGTTGTTTGCAGCACACCGCTACGAGATGACTTCGCTATCCTAGAAAAAGGGCAACTCTCAAATTTTTGCGCGTCCAAGTCCTGCTGTGTTTATTGCTTTTTTTGAGGTACTTATGGCTAATTCTGCATTCTCCTTTGGTGACCCACGTCGTTCATCTTCAGCCGCTTCTAGTAGTCTTTCTCCAGATCTAGAGATTTGGACGAATCTGAAGCAGGCGATCGCGACTAGCTCTGGCTTCCAGCGTTGGCAACTAGAAGGCAAAACAGATGAAAATCTAGACACTCTAAGCTTAGATCATCGAGTTCAGCGTTATCTGCGTGAAACCCTGGAAACATTAGCTTACTAAATGCTTAGAAAAAGCGGCCTCGATTTAGCAAGTTTTCGAGGCGACCGCTCAAATTACTCAATTGACGGTAGGCTGTCACTAGGCGATCGCCCTCGACTTCAACTTCTTGAGTCGGATAATTTTGGAGCACTTCCAGCAGTGTTAACTTGCCGTCCGGAGTGGCAGAGAGAATAATTGCTGCTCGGAGAGCTTGGCGGTTCGCTTGATTAGAGGGCGTGTGAATTGCTTGGCTCATCTGATCGAGCACAACATTGCCTGCCCAACTGTTTAAAGCCCGATCTAGTAGTAGGGGTTTGACTCTGACATCTTCAGTTAAAGGCTGACGAATATCCTCTGGATTTTTTCCGGCTGACTTCAAGTAAGACGCTAAAGCAGGGGAGGGAACTCCTGTTTCCGTTAGCCTGGTTAATTCTTGGACAGAAATTTTTTCTCTTAAAATCTTATATTTCAGTACTACTTGCTCTGCTGCGATCGCGCTAGAGCTACTGAGCAATATGCCAGCGGTGATAGTTACTGCCAGCGCATGTCGCAATTTTGAAGTGAGTAAGTTCATGAGAAATCCTGGTTCTGTAAATGCGTGTATGTAAATGCTTCTACACAAAATGACGAAGTAGAGGCTCAGTTGTTGCAGTTATGACAAAAATTCTAGAATTTTGTCATACAAGTCTGTTGATTTAATCAACTCAACAATAAAACTCATACTGGCTGGAAACTCTCATGTTCATTTTTATAGGAGTTGTTTCTAAGCGTTTCTAAGCAATGAAGCAACCTAATCAGTAAAAATTCTCTGCGAGCTATTAATATTAATGCACCACCAAAAGCATTAGAAAAGTAGGGAACCCCAGCGGTAACTAACTTGTCGTTTAGGGCAATAGACCGATTTTAATCCTAAAATTTTGGGGAAACTCCTCAACTTATAGGTATCTTTTGATAGGAGTTAGAGGCAACTGGCAAGTTCCAGAACGCATTATTGTCTCTTGAAACTCTATTTACTAGTGTGAACTGATTAATAGAGTTGAATTGAATCGTGCTCCTTGCCTCACCCCATATCGATATTGTTTGAGAGCGACAATGATGACATATCAGGGTTCTCGGATTCAGCAACCCACTACTCATAAAATGGATACCACCCCCAAAGCGATCGCCTCCCTCCAGATTGGCTTCACTGCTTTATTGCTTTGGGTTGGAGGTACAGCGATTTTACCCGCCGGAGCCAACGCTCAACCTTCCAACCATATTTCTACAACAGCGCAGCAAGTTGCCCAGATTCCTGCCGGAGCTACAGTTCTCTACGTCAACCCTGCTTTAGGAACGGATAGCAGTGGTGCTGGCAGTAGTGAAGGAGCCCCGTATCGCAGTATCACTTACGCCTTACAACAAGCGAAGTCCAGCACTGTAGTTCAACTGGCACCGGGTAGCTATACCAAAGATACGGGGGAAGTTTTTCCCCTCGTCGTTAAGCCAGGTGTCATCTTACGAGGAGATGAAGCCAATAAAGGGCAAACAGTCTTGGTAATTGGCAGTGGTCCTTACGTCAGTCCTACCTTTGCTTCCCAGAACGTCACGATTCGAGCGGACAGAAGCAGTGAAGTTCGGGGCCTGACAGTTACCAATCCCAGCTCTCGCGGTACAGCGCTTTGGGTAGAGTCTACCAACCCTGAAATTAGAAATAACACCTTCTCTAACAGCTTACGAGATGGGATTTTTGTCACAGGCACTGGGGCTCCTACCATTGCCGATAACGTTTTTACTCAAAATAAAGGGAATGGTATTTCTCTGGCTCGTGCTGCTCAAGGTGAGATTCGAGACAACTTGTTTCAAAGCACAGGCTTTGGGATTGCCATTGGCGGCACCTCTGCGCCAACTGTAGAGGGCAACCAAGTGATTCAGAACACCGATGGCATCATAGTCTCTGACTCTGCTCGTCCGGTGCTGCGTAAAAACGTGATTGAGAGCAACACGAGAGATGGTGTAGTGGCAATTACCAATGCCCAACCGGATCTAGGGACAGCAGAGAATCCTGGTAATAACACCATTCAGAATAATGGTCGCTACGATCTGTATAACGCCACCCGTAGCAATACCATTGTGGCTGTCGGCAATCAAATTAACCCACAGCGTATTTCTGGGCCTGTAGATTTTGTCGCAGCTGATGTGACAGGGGGCGGTCCTACGGCTTCGCAGTTTCCTGATGTGCAAGGTCACTGGGCACAAGCCTTTATTGGAGCTTTAGCTTCTCAGAATATTATTAGTGGCTTCCCTGATGGCACCTATCGTCCTTCAGCTCCCGTGACACGGGCTCAGTTCGCGGCCATTATCAACAAAGCGTTTAACCCTACCGCCCAGCGTGCTGCGATTAACTTTGTGGATGTCGGTCAAAGTTTCTGGGGCTACCAAGCGATACAAACTGCTTACCGGGGTGGGTTTCTGGCAGGGTATCCAGGTGGTGTATTTTTACCAGATCAACAAATTCCGAGAGTGCAAGTTTTGGTCTCTTTAGCGAATGGTCTGGGATACAGTGCCACGAATACCACTGCTCTGACTCGTTACTACACGGATGCAGCCCAAATCCCTAACTATGCGATCGCCCCTGTTACAGCCGCAACTCAGCGTAATATTGTCATCAACTACCCGACTCTCAATCAACTTAGCCCCAATCGGGAAGCAACTCGCGCCGAAGTGGCAGCTTTTGTCTATCAGGCATTAGTCAATTCTGGAAGAGTGCAGCCTATTACTTCGCCCTACGTGGTTATTGGTTCTCAACCGTAAATTATTACAAAACGAGAGTGCAAGTATAAAGCGCCAATTCTAATCAATCCCTTCAGGGTGAGCGCTTAAGGTTTTCGCCTAGTTCGTTGCTCTAGGCGGAACAACCAAACCATAAGGGCCACAACAACTAGTTGAACCGCTAAGTTGGGTAGGGCTGCCTCTACTTCTCGTCCCGCTAGAAGTTGCATTAGGAAGAGAAAGGCTCCGATCGCGCCAGAAGCTCCAAAGGTGATGTAGATAAACTGCCTGACCCCCTTATAAGGAGTTTTGAGTTCAGCTCTTAATCGCGCATATTTCTCTGGACTCAGTTTCTGAGGATTCTTAGTTGGAGTGGTAGGTGTCTTAGGAGTAGGCTCTCTCATTCTTCTAACTTTGGCTTTGGTTCTGGCTTAAACCAACTGATCTTGGCACAATTAAAATCATGTTAATCTGCTTGAAAGCGAAGTATGCAAGTCAGCACGGAGCCTGCTATACTGATAAATTGTTCGCGCCGATGTGGCTCAGTGGTAGAGCACTCGATTCGTAATCGAGCGGTCGCGGGTTCAAATCCCGCCATCGGCTTATTAAGCCTTATATACAATACAGATCTAAAGACTGTAAAAACAAAACTACTTTGAGACTCATCTGACTGTCTCGGAGCAGGTCTTTCTAAGCTGTGACTATGGATTGACTATGAAAGGTTTCTCTAGGGACAACGCCTCTAAGCTATTTGGAAGCTTATTCGTGCGGCGATCGCCATAACTCAGCATAGAGTCATAGAGAGGGCGTAGTGATCGATACCTGCGGAGGAATACTAACGTAGGACTAAGTACGTGTAGAGATGTCGCAAAAAAACTTGCAGTAGTAGTTTCAACAGATGCATCGTCTAGTGTACATTTTTACGAACTAGATCTTTTTTTACAGGCTTAAACTTAAAGCCTCGCAATAGGGACAAGTTTGTTAGTGTGAGTGTGTAATTGGGTGTTGAGCGATCATTATGTTGCTAGATGCTGATGATTCCAGCGAAGGTATTAGTAGATCGGAGCTAGAGAGCTTTTGGGGTAAGGAGCTGACAGGGCTAACGATCGCTCAGCGCAGGGTTGTTATCGAACTGTACAGAACATCTAGACGGCAGGCAGCTCCCGCGATCGCCCTTGAGGAACCAGTGATAAATATTGCCTGTTCTGGAACCTTACTTACGGAAGCCAGTGTGCCAAAGTTAGCTTGAATTCCTTGCTACAGCTGATGAATGCTGGATCAAGCCATAAGTGTAGAGATCGGTAAAAATAAGTAAAACTAATACACACTTGACGATTTTTGTGTCTTGGAGCACAGCAAAATTGTAAATATTAAATAAGAATAAAATTAATGTTTTCGGGGGTAAATCATGCTTCCTCTAGTGCTTTCTCATGAGCTAGTACATCCCTTCAAGTTCTGGTACGACAACGAACTTCAGGACGGTATGTGTTCGGGGAAAGAGCTGTACCGCCTAGTCGAAAAGCTCGGTACCAGTGACAGACAAAGAGCATTTGGTTTGGCCGTTAAGTTGGCAGAGCAGGGAAGCCACGTTTGTGTCACTTGTATGCGGGCTGAATACTGCGTATGGGTGGGCTTGAGAAGCAAAATGCCTCAGCTTCCAGAAGTTGCAATCCAATTAGCTGCTTAAGTGGGTCGCGGTACAAGAAGGTGTGACCAACGTTAGAGGTTGCGATCGCTCTAGCTGCTTACGCTAAGAAAGTAGCTTAGTCGGCGTAATGACCATGCGAAGAAACTCGATAGTGACGGTTTTGGTGTTGGGCTTGTTACTGGTGGCCCTGTTTTCTCCATTTTCAGTTTTAGCTTTGTTAATGCTGTTCGTCTTTGTTTCTGCCGTGGGTTCGATAATCTGGACTCTGGTGAGAACTCTGGTGCAAGGAGACGCTTAGGCGGCTTCGTCCTGCTAAAAAACTTGCAGCCGCCATAACCCTCGCTTCCGCCCCACTAATGAACACTATGGGGTGAACAATATGGGGCAATTTGCGTCTGTCAGAATATCTGTAGGAATCCATTAAATAGATTGCGTATCAGCCCTACCTATATATAAACTTTTGTATAGAGACTCCGTGTTTTTCATCACAGTCGAGTCATATATCTAGAGACGGAGCTCGCGACAGAGCTAGCGATCGCTGATTCACTTCTGCCTAGGTTGAAATTCTGAATTAATTGACTTCTTGTGAGGAGCATTCTGTCCCTAAACTTCGGCTCACTTCAGGGCTTCAAACGACAGACTGAACAAAGGCTGTTGGACTGAAGAGAGCAGCCTAGAAATTTCTTGGAAATTAATTATTCATGAAGTATTGGCGAGAGACACTGGCAATTGCACAGCGAATTGTGCTGGAACTGGTACGGCGACAACGTAGCTTAATCTGCTGGAGTATCTTTCCAGTTTCGATTTTGTTGATCAACGGCTTAATCTTAGCGGAACGCACTCAACTCTCCAACGCTCAGGCTTTTGAAGCGGCTGCTCCTCTCACACTGGTCGGTGCTGCTTTGTTTTTTAGCTGTTTAGGCGGAAGCATTGCCACCGTTGTTGCCGAACGAGAACAACAAACCCTCAAGCGTTTGGCTATTTCTCCCCTCAGTGGCACCTCTTATTTCTTGGGCATTTTTTTGGCTTACAGCTTAATCGGCCTGGGGCAAACTCTGTTGGTCTACCTAGTGGCAGCTTTTGCGGGAGCGCAGTTTCAAGGTTCGCTGTGGTTGGGTGGGCTAATTATTCTGCTGAGTATCATGACTTATGTTGGTGGTGGGTTCTGCCTTGGAACTCAGTTTGCCCGCCGCACAGAAGATGTAAATGCCTTGGTGTCTGCCTTTGGGGTGCCTCTACTAATTCTGGGCGGTGCCTTTATCCCCATCAGCTTTTTCCCGCAAGTATTGTTAGATGTCGCCCAATTTAATCCGATTTACCACATGAATGAGGCGTTGTTTGGGGTAGCAGCGGATGGCAAAGGCTTAGAGGCGATCGCGCCTCACTTTCGCGTGCTGGTGATTTGTGCGGGAGTCATGGTGGTGGCGGGATGGCTCTCCTACCAACGCATGTTGCAGATGGAAAGGAGACTCTAACGCCAGTGTTGCAAATCGACAAGCTCACCAAACAATACGGTCAGCGGCAGGTGCTACAAGGCTTTAGCCTGCATATTCGACCCGGAGAAATCTATGGCTTGCTTGGTCCTAACGGTGCTGGCAAGACCACAACGATCAATATTCTCTGCAACTTGCTCCGAGCCGACAGCGGCACGATTCGCATTAGTGGTCAGCTAGTTTCGGAAGCGACGAAGCCATTGTTAGGGGTGGCTCCCCAAGAAAGTTTGCTGTACAAGAGCTTGACTTGCGAGGAAAATCTCAGGTTTTTCGCTCAGATTTATGGCTTGTCAGGCAAAATGCGATCGCAGCGAGTGCAGCATTGTTTAGCAGCAGTGGGGCTGGCCGATCGCGCTAAAAGCCCCGCAGAAACCTTGAGCGGTGGGATGCAGCGGCGCTTAAGTATGGCGATCGCCTTAGTTCACCAACCCAAATTAGTGGTACTAGACGAACCCACCACCGGATTGGATATTGAAGCCCGCTACGAAATTTGGGACTTGATTCGGCAGTTACAGGCGCAAGGCATCACGGTACTACTGACCACGCATCTACTAGATGAGGCGGAGCGGCTTTGTCAGCGCATTGGCATTCTGAAGCAAGGGCGCTTGTTGGCTGAAGGCAGCTTAAGCGAGCTAAGGCAATTGATTCCAGCGCAAGAAATTGTGTTGGTACAAACGCCAGAAGAGGAGTTAGCGATCGCGCGAGCAGAGCAACTTGGTTTTACCAAGCGTCGTTACGGCAGAGATCTCGCTTTCTGGTTGCCGCAAGCTTTGGAACTGAAAGAAATCCTTGCCCACTTTGATGGCATTCCCCTCGACTCAATTGCCCGTCAGCCCGTGCGTTTAGAGCATATCTATGTAGAAGTGACGCAAAACCAAAGATTGCCTGAAGTGCCACAGCCCAATTTGCTGATGCAAGCTTAACGATTTATAAACTTGGCGATCGCACTTAAGCCCTAGAAATCAGCTAGAAATTGCGGCAATAGTTGAGAAAATTTCCGTGTAATTATCAAACACGCTCAAAAACAAGCTATGTAGAATTGGGAGGAGCTAAGCTAGCCCCAACTTTAACTTGCCAAGTCCACACCCTCCAGCGGTTATCAGCTCAGTTTCAGAAACCCATCCTTGTCAGACCTCTGACCAAGAGCCCGACCTATGAACTCTGAGCTTGAACCTAAACCGCCACAACTGGCAGTGCAGCCTCAAATGCTACCCACAGCAAAGCAGGGATGGTTGAGAAGAGTCATCACTCGTCTGGGCATTGGCCAAAAAATTGGCTATGGCTATGCGATCGCATTGGGTGTCGCTGCACTCGGTACTACGATAGGCTTTGTGGTTGGCGATCGCTTCCAGCATGCAGCTTTAGAGCGCCACAATCAGGCTGAAGAAGAAGTTCGGCTGCTCCACCGCTTGCAAGCCAGTATCCTTCAAGCTCGGACCCACCAACAACAACTTATTCCCTTAACCCAAGATCTACCTTCACTACAAGATGAATACGAGCACTTTTTGATTCATGAAGCTGAAACCGAACGTCTCTGGCAGCGAGTTCAAGAGCATGCCAGCAGTCCTTACTATCAACAGGATGGGCATCAAGAAGGCATTCCACAACTATTAAAGACTTATGAAGGGATACCAGAAACGTATTTTCAGCGAGCCAGTCAATTAGTACGACCAACAACCGGGGCTAATGTTTCGCCAGAACAGCTCCAAGCTTTGCAGAAAGAGCTTTTGAGCTTTACCAATAGTGCGATCGCCTTAGAGTTTGATGGTATCTCTGACGACCTAGTTGACATCATCAACCACGCCTACGAAGAAGCAGGGCAGGCAAAAGCCTCTTTGATTGCTTGGGAAAGCATCCGCATCCAAATTATTGCTGCCAGCATTCTTCTCTCCAGTTTGATTGGTAGTTTGCTGGCCTTCTATACCAGCCGTGCCATTACTAAACCCATTAAATGGGTGACAGCGGTAGCACAGCGGACTGTCGAAACCTCTAATTTCGACCTTCAAGCGCCCGTCACTACTGATGATGAAGTTGGCATTCTCGCCGCTTCCTTCAATCAGCTCACGCAAAAAGTGAAAATGCTGTTAGAGGAACAGCAGGTAGCAGCCTTGCAACAGCAACAAATGCAAGCAGCCCAACTGATCCAAAGCGAAAAAATGTCGAGTTTGGGCCGCATGGTGGCGGGAGTGGCCCACGAAATTAATAACCCGGTTAACTTTATCTACGGCAACCTGGAGCACGCCAACACCTATGTCAATGATTTGTTAGCTCTGATCGATACCTACGAGCGTGAGGTGCCTCAACCATCTCCAGCCGTGCAAGCTCAGGCTGAGGAGATAGACCTAGAGTTTTTGCAAGAAGATCTGCCTAAGCTGCTGCAATCAATCAAGATGGGAGCGGATCGAGTGCGGCAAATTGTCTTAAGCCTGAAGAACTTTTCTCGCTTGGATGAGGCCGAAGCGCATACGGTTGATTTACACGCTTGCCTCGACAGTACGCTGTTGATTTTGGGGAGCCGCATCAAGAAGGGAATTACTGTCACACGCAACTACGGAGATGTACCGAACATTGAGGGGTATAGCGGCCTCCTCTACCAAGTCTTTATGAATCTGCTGAGTAATGCGATCGATGCGTTGGAAGATCAAGCTGACGCCAATAGCCCCAAACAGTTAATCATTACAACCGAGCAAACCGACTCTAATGTGGTCATCATCCGCTTTCAGGATAACGGCCCTGGCATCGACACTGAAACCCAGCACAAAATTTTTGAGGCGTTCTTTACAACCAAACCCCGTGGTGTCGGCACGGGACTGGGACTCTCGATCAGCCGCCAAATTGTGGAAGAAAAACATCACGGTCAGTTGGCTTGTCACTCGGCAATAGGGCAGGGAACAACCTTTGAAATCACACTTCCGATCAAGCTCAGCAATTTGTCGCCTGAGGCGATCGCTAGTAGCGATCGCCCGCACCCAGCAGTCATAAGTTAAAACTTAAAATTAGCTTCTAGCCGCAAAAATCCAGGTAGTCTAAAACTGATTAATTAACTCCAAGCTCAGCAGGGTGCTGCAAAACCATTACTAGTTGCTCAACCCTAGCAATCCGCGCGATCGCACCGCAGTTCAGAAAGATATCGAGGTTCGGCCATGCAAACATTTATCTCCAAGCCATTACCCGCACAGCCGATTACGTCAGAAAACTTTCAATCCTACGGCCAGGTGATTGCCGCTAGCCAAGATGGGAAGCTGTTTGACTCGGAAGACGCTCAACTAGTAATCGATCGCGGTATTCCTCGCTTCTACATTATGCGCTTGCATAGCAAGGGCCGAAAGTTTCGTACAATCACTCGGCATGTGCAATGTACGCAATGCTTAGGTTCACTCGAAGGGAAGGAATGGTTGCTAGCTGTAGCGCCACCTTCGTCCATGCCTCACCCTAACTTAGATCAACTTGTCGCTTTCCGGATTCCAGGCAACTGCTTTGTCAAACTCCACTTGGGCACCTGGCATGCTGGCCCCTATTTTGACGCTGATTTTGTAGATTTCTACAACTTAGAACTGAGCGACACCAACATTAATGATCACGAAACCTGTAACTTGCTAGAGACTTATGGTATGGAGTACGCGATCGCTTAGCCAGCCTAAGTTGAGCAGTATATTGGAGGTATGAGTGCGCTAAAGCTAAACCTCAGCCCGATTCTAGAGTTAACTGACGAGCAATTTGCTCAGCTTTGTCAGGCAAATCGGGATTTGCGGTTGGAGCGCACCGCCACGGGAGAACTGATCATCATGCCCCCTGCTGGAGGGAAAACAGGCCGCCGCAATCTCAATTTTTCCTACCAACTAGGAGCGTGGAATTACCAAAATGAGCTGGGCGTTGCCTTTGATTCCTCGACTGGATTTCGGTTACCTAAAGGTGGCGATCGCTCTCCTGATGCGGCTTGGGTTCTTACAGACCGATGGGAAGCTCTGAGTGAAGAGGATCAGGAAGGGTTTGTGCCGCTGTGCCCGGATTTTGTGGTGGAACTCCGCTCTAAAACCGATTCCCTGGCAACGCTGCAAGCCAAGATGCGGGAATATCAAGACAACGGCGCACGTTTAGGTTGGCTACTCGACCCGCAACGACAACAAGTAGAAATTTACCGCTTAGGTCAACCTGTAGAAACCTTGGACAATCCCGAAACGCTCTCTGGTGAAGACGTGCTACCAGGTTTTCTCCTCACTCTGAAACCAATTTTTGACTAATGAGTTAATCGATAGAACGAATTATCAGGTTGGTAATCTTCTCGGTTGAGGGAGTAATAAGCCACTTCAAGATTGTAATAGTGGGCTTGTTTCTCGTACTTCAGTCCTGCTTTCTGCATTACTCGCTGGGAGGCTAGATTTGTGGCTAGGGCGATCGCGACAATGCGTTGGAGTTGCAGCGTTTCAAACCCGAACCGTACGCTGGCTCTAGCGGCTTCGGTGGTGAGTCCTTGGTTCCAGTAGTTGTGGGCGATCGCGTAAGCCAATTCCACTTCGGGCGTGTTCTGCAAAAACTGCAATCCGCAATGACCTATCAGTTCCCCTTGCTGCTTCTCCACCATTGCCCACAGCCCAAAGCCGTGATGTTGCCAATGTTCGATAAAGGTGGTCAAAACCGCTTGACCGCGCTCCCAAGTTAGGGGCCGAGACGAGGGCAGTGTTTTCATCACGTAAGGGTTGGCGGTAATTTGCCGATGGTGGACTTCCAAGTCGGCGATCGTCAGTAGGCGCAGATGTAAGCGCTCCGTTTCAATTTCATGTCCTGTCATGGGTCATTGAGCTTTTGCTGATCTTTTTCAGAAGTGGAACTTGTAAAGCTTTGTTTCGGTATCCTACAGGGTAAGCAGGTTGATTTACTTGGCTCGATGTCCCTTACCCTCCTCAAGGCATTATGTTGTCAGCAATTTTATTTGACTTAGATGGCACCCTTACTAACACAGACCCCATTCACTTTCGAGCGTGGCAAGAGCATCTTAACCAGCACGGGTTAACAATTGACGAAACCTTCTACAAAACTCGAATTAGCGGCAAGACCAACCCCGTAATCATCGAAGAAATCTTACCTCACTTATCTGAGGCAGCAGGACAAGAACTGGCTGATGCAAAAGAAGCAAGGTTTCGGGAATTAGCCACACAAGAAATTACTGTCTTAGATGGGCTGACACAAGTTCTCGATTGGGCGCAGCAGCAGCAATTACCTTTAGCAGTCGTAACGAATGCACCGCCCGAAAATGCCTACTTTATGTTGGAAACTCTGAAATTAAACGCTCACTTCCAGACAATCGTGATCTCGGATGAAATTGGTGTGGGCAAACCAGACCCTGCTCCCTACAACATTGCCTTAGGGCGCTTAGGTGTGGCTCCTGAAACCGCGATCGCCTTTGAAGATTCCCCGTCAGGCATTCGCTCAGCAGTAGCAGCAGGAATTCCTACCGTTGGCATTGCGTCCACCCACAACCCGCAAGTGCTTTACGATTTAGGTGCGATGCTAGTCATTCCCGATTTTACTGATGAACAACTCTGGGACTTACTAAAATCTCCTGGCAAAGTTGATGGACCAAAACTAGCAGTTAATTAGCGATTTATTAGCGATCGCTTAACTCAATCAACAACGGCTCATTTAGCCAAAAGCTACTATTTTTAAACACAAAAAAGCTGGAATTGCACTTATAAATTCCAGCCTACAAATATTGGGTTTGGTTTAGTTATAGAGAGTTAGCTTAGAGTTAGATAAGGGGTAAGTATAACCTTCTTGCAAAAGAAGCCTTTTGTCTCGCCTGACTTATTAACCAGGCTGGCCTTTTTCGATCGCTTTTTGGATCAAATCGTGGCTGTCACCAGCATTGGCTGCGTCAGGGCGTAAATCTTGAGCCATTGCTCGGAAGTCAGCGGGATCGCCAGTGGGTTCTGCTTCCACTTTGGTTTCTTCTGGCTGATGCAGTTCATGTTCTGGTGCGGTGGCGGCGGCGGCGGCTTCTGCGCCCTGGCTACCGCGATCAACATCGCTGACGCTGTACTCTTTAGACGCTTCGTAGTCGGCATCTACGTTTACTTTAGGAGCTTTTTGTTCACCACCAGCAATCTCTTCTGTCGCTTGCATGGCATCAAAATTTTGACCTTCACCTGGGGTTAAATCGGTAGTTGCGTCAGCCATACTGAACTCCTAACTTTCGTTTTTTAACTTCATGCCCTGACTTTAACAAAGCCGAGTCTGGTTTCCTCAACCCCCCAGGATAGATTCTCAACCTCCCCCTGTGGAGAGATCCCCCGGATCAAGTTGAGTGATCGAAACTCTCCCTCCTGAGGGGCGATCGCATTGCAAAAATTGTGATAACTCTAACCTGGAGCAACTTAATATTCTCTAGGAGAAAAGTTTATGACTTCTGATCATGAAAGCGGTAGATCCCAACTTCTAAATGAAGATACTAGAAAAGCAGTTGAAGCATTTGACAAGCTTGGAACGGATGAAAAATTAGCTTATTTCTACTACGTTTACGAGAAGATGGGTGAGTCCATTACCCCCGCTGCTCCAGCTGCTACTGAGCCAAATTTAGCCCCCAAATTAATGGGTGACTTCTACGAATTATCTGATGATGAACAACTGGCAATTATGCGTCAGATTGTGAATCGTGAAGACACAGAATATTCACGGGCTTATGGCTCTTTGAAAGAAAATAACCAGCTCATGGTTTGGTTTGCTTGGGCGCAGGCAATGGGCGAAACCGTGGTTGATTTACCAGGCGACTACAACGCGGCTGAAGGCATCAACAACCTACTCGCTCAAACCGAACACCTGGGTTTTGAGCATCAAATTTCGATGTTCCGAGAAGTTGCCGCGAATATGGGTTACACCGATGTTCAGCCCATTCCTACTCAATCTGAAACAGGTAAAACTTCCAGTTTCTAGAGCTTAAGCTGATGTGGTAATAACTTGTAGAGACGTGCGATCGCCACGTCTCTATTATTTTGTCGCTAGAATTTTGGCATTTAGGTAGAAGGGTGAAATTTGCGGTAGAGCATCCCTTTAACAGGTTGTCCTTGTCGGAGGTGACGCTCAGCGATCGCTCCCACTTCCTCTGGGCGAACTCGGCAATACCAAACTTCCTCTGGCAAGACGAGCAACATCGGGCCATTGCCACATTGACCCAGGCAACTACTACTCTCCACTTGCACCTCAGAAATAGCTTGAGTTTGCAATGCAGCTAGAACTTTGGTCGCACCTTGCTTCCGACAGCTTTTGTTTTGGCAGACCAGCACACGCCGACAACTTGACAATTATCTACGCTCAAAGCAGCCTTTCCATCCTAGACTTCTAGCTAAAATGTCCGCTTGTTCAATCCGATGGGTTTAGGCCAGTTCCATTAATCATTTCTAAAGTAGCTTGACCAAACGGCTTAATCTTTCCGAATAGCTTTTCATCACCTCCAACGCAAAGATAGGCGTTTCTTGAACCGCGAAGAGAAACCTTTTTTGATCTAGAAAGGCGAGTTCACAATCGGTTTCAGCTACTGCGGTGTAGGTTCTGGTTGTGGCCCCGATCAATGCACCCACACCAAAAACCTCACCTCGTTCTAGAGTTTCTACCACTCGGTTATTGATGAGTAAGCCAACTGTCCCTGAAAGAATGCCGTACATGAGTTCGGCGGGTTGCCCAATTTCAAAAATTACCTGATCGGTTGAGAAGTGCTGAGGTTGGGGCTGTCTTTGAAAGATGCTGAGGGTTGCGACTGGATCTAGCATGACTCGGTAGTTCCTATAGGGCAGAAATCGTGGCTAAAAAATTGCTTTGAGGACTGGGTTTTGAAGGCTAAGTTCAGACAAGCAAGATGAAGCTAGCAATAAACGCCAGAATTTTACTGCCTTGGAGCCAGTGAAGTGAGATTCTCAACAATATTTCCTGATTGCCGTGCGATCGCGCCTTAGCCAAAAGGCATACACCAAACTCAGCAGTATTTTCCTATAGTTCAATGGCACTAGGGATTTGCAACAACCTTCAGTAAAGTTGAGCTGTAACGTGACACCTCTAAAGGTAGAGGAAGTACAACCTCAAGAGAGAGGAAGGATAAGGAGGTATCAGGAAAAATAGAGCAACATTGGTAAATCCTTTAACAACTCTTGCCACAACTCTGATGGCGAAGCACATGGAGGTAATGGCTGATGGCTACACTTAACATCTTGCTTTCGGAATCAATTCGTCAATTTGTCCAAGAACAAGTTACTTTTGGGGGCTACAACACCAGTAGCGAGTACATTCAGCACTTAATCCAACAAGATCAACAACGAGTTAACCAAAAACAATTGGAAACTCTGTTATCTGAAACCCTGGAGAGTGATGAACTCGCCCATATGACTGATGAATGGTGGCAAGAAAAGCGCGCCCAAATTCTCCAAAAATTCCGCTTTGAAGAGAGGTAGGCAAGCTTTAGCTCTAACTTTGAGCGACCCCATCTTGACGTGCCGCCCTTTGCACCGCTGCTGCGACTGCGGTTGCAACTCGTTCATCAAATACAGATGGAATAATATGTTCTCGGTCTAAGTCAGAGGGTTTGATCAGCGAAGCGATCGCGGCGGCAGCTTCTAGGTACATGCTGGTCGTTAAGGCGGCGGCTCGACAATCTAGCGCTCCTCGGAAGATACCGGGAAAGGCCAAAACATTATTGATTTGGTTGGGATAATCGCTACGACCTGTTGCCATCACCGCCACATCATTAACTACTAATTCAGGTTGAATTTCTGGAATGGGATTTGCCATCGCAAACACAATCGGATCACTTGCCATCGATCGCACCATTTCGGGAGTCAGCACACCTGGCGCACTCACCCCTAAAAAGACATCGGCTCCCACTAAAGCATCGGCTAAGGTACCACTCTGAGCAATCGCAAATTCTCGCTTTTCTTCAGTTAAGTCAAGGCGATCGCGGCACAACAACCCTTTAGAGTCACACATATGAATCGTGGTCGCTCCTGCTTTCTCTAAGAGACGCGCGATCGCCACACCTGCTGCCCCTGCGCCGTTGATTACAATCCTTATTTGATCTAGAGGTTTATGAACTAGCTTCAGGGCATTGGTGAGGGCCGCCAAAGTCACAATCGCAGTGCCATGCTGATCATCATGAAACACCGGAATATCCAGTTCGCGCCGCAGACGATCTTCAATTTCAAAGCAGCGTGGGGCAGAAATATCTTCTAAATTGATGCCCCCAAACACCGGGGCAATATTTTTCACGGTTTCCACGATCGCATCGGTATCTTGAGTCGCTAAGCAGATAGGGAAAGCGTCAATACCAGCAAATTCCTTAAACAGCATCGCCTTGCCTTCCATTACAGGCAGGGCAGCAGCAGGGCCAAGATTTCCCAACCCTAAAACCGCACTACCATCCGTCACCACAGCAATCGTGTTTTGCTTGATGGTCAAGTTATAAGCTTGCTCAGGGTCTTGGGCGATCGCATGACAAATCCGACCGACGCCGGGGGTGTAGGCCATCGCCAAGTCTCCCTGGTTTTTGAGCGAAATTTTGCTCTCCACCCGGATTTTGCCGCCTCGATGCAGGTTGAAGGTGCGATCGTAAACGTTAACCACCTTGATCTCTGGTAGGTCTTTAACCACTTGCACAATGGTTTCGGCATGTTCGGTGCTGGCCGCATCAACGCTAATATCGCGCACAGAAAATTGACGGGTTTGTTCAATCAAATCAATGTGGCCCAGATTACCACCCGCTAAGGCGATCGCCTGAGTGACACTGGCCAACATGCCAGCCCGATTAGGCAGTTGAAAACGAATCGTTAGGCTAAAACTAGGATTAGGAGTTAAGTTCACCATGATGCTGTCGTTTCCTCTGCTAGCTCAAAAACGTAGTTAGATGGAGTAGGAGGGGCAAAATAGTTGTGGTTTGTCTCAGCTTAGAGAAATTCCAAACCCACAATTGTACCGAGTTGCACTGACAGGTCTGAATTGCAGCTATGCCGAGCCTCTATACTGAAATCGAAATTGATGCCCCCAAACAGAAAGTGTGGCAAGCACTCGTGCAAAAAGAACAGTGGATGTACTGGAATACTTTTTTGTACGACTGTGATGCGTCACGCCCTTTCAAGCAGGGCCAAGAAGTTTTACTTTCTCTACGACGGATTTCTGGTGAAGAAGAAACCGAATTTGAGCCTCTAATCACTTTGATGCAGCCAGAGGTCTGCTTAACTTGGTTCTCGGCTATCCCTGGCCTGCAAAACGAGCATGTGTTCGAACTTCAGGAGATTGATCAGGGTCGCACTAAGTATATTCATCGAGAAACCTTTGCGGGGTGGTTGGCTCGTGTATTTTGGCCGTTTATCCGGGTTGACGAGCAGCAGGGCTTGAAGCGAATGGCCCGCGAACTAAAACAATATGTAGAATACCGAAGACAATAAGACGGTTCATTAAAATACTGGCAACATTCAACATCTACTCTCTCTAGGTGGGCATACTGAATTCATAACAAATGGGTTACCAGTATTAAACAGACACCAGAGAAATTTTTGGCCTAGACTTGCCCATAAAGTGGGTCGGCTGGGCCGGAAAAGCCAAATTCCTCCTGAACCCAGTTATGGTTGGTCTTTTCTCCGTTAAGCATACGTTTATATTGTGATTTTAGTGAGCCTCCTTGATTTGTTCTGGCCTCTAAGCCAGCTATCCAGTTCTGATTATCTGGTTCATCCCAACTATGAACTATAAAAACGGATGGGCTGTGAGGCACTTCCGATGGTTACGATATGGCGTTGCCATATTAGTGGTTGTCGCTGCGACCGTAGTGCGATTACTGCTCAATCCGCTCCTGAGTAATGCGTCACCGTTCTTGCCATTTATTTTAGCTGTACTATTCAGCGCCTGGTATGGTGGTCTGCGGCCCGGTTTGCTATCGACTGGCTTGAGCGCCGGAATCATTCATTACTTCTGGCTACGCTCTAAGGGTATAGAGGGACTGGAGCTGAGAAACCTCATTCTATTAGCACTGTTTCTAGTGGCTGGAATTGGCTTGAGTTGGGTCAATGAAGTGCTGCACCGATCGCGTAGACGCAGTGAAGAAAGTGTACGGGCCTTGCGCTCTAGCGAGGAGCAGTATCGGCTTTTAGTGGATGGAGTCAAAGACTACGCCATTTATCTTCTGGATGCTCAAGGCTATGTGGTGACCTGGAATCCGGGAGCCGAACGCATTAAAGGTTATGCAGCTGAGGAGATGCTCGGTCAGCACTTCTCCCGTTTTTATCTGCCCCAAGATGTTGCTCAAGGGAAGCCAAAACGAGTTTTGGAAACAGCGATCGCCCAAGGTCGTTTTGAAGAAAAAGGGTGGCGAGTCCGCAAAGATGGTTCGCAATTTTGGGCGCATGTTTTGATCACCCCTTTATGGAATGAAGCGGGAAAACTGCGGGGCTTCTCGAAAATAGAACGCGATATCAGCGAAGCAAAGCGCGACGAAGCCGAGCGTCAACGAGCAGAAGCGGCTCTACAGCAAAGTGAGGAGCAATTGCGTTTGGCCCTAGATGCATCGGGTGCAGGGATTTGGGATTGGGATCTGCAAACCGGAGTTGTGACCTGGTCTAGGAAAACTGAACAGTTACTAGGGGTAGCTCCAGGCACCTTTAGCCAAAGCTACGAATCGTTTCTAGAATTGGTTCATCCGGGCGATCGCGAGCAGGTTGCTGGTGCCACCGAGGAAGCGCTGGAGATGCAACAAGATTATGCCCACGAGTTTCGGGTTGTCTGGGCAGATGGTTCCATTCACTGGATTGCTGGAACTGGCAAGCTAATCTTTGACGCTGAGGGCAAAGTCATCCGGATGCTGGGCACCAACATGGATGTGACTGAGCGGAAGCAGACCGAATTGGTTTTGCAGCAGCAAACGGAGCGAGAGCGATTAATTGGCGCGATCGCTCAACGCATGCGGCAGTCTCTCAACTTAGAAGAGATCCTCAATACCACTGTGGCTGAGGTGAGAGAGCTGCTCCAAACCGATCGAGTGGTGATTTACCAATTTCAACCTGATCGCAGTGGCCTTGTGGTGGTCGAATCGGTAGCGGCTGAGTGGGTTTCTATCCTAGGTGCAGTGATACCCCCGCCAAAAGATGAATTGGTGCAAATGTACCAAGCGGGTCAAGGATCTTCTATTGCCGATGTTTATACTGCCCCACTGGAGCCGCACTGCATTGAAACACTGGAGCAGTTTCAGATCCGGGCGGATTTAGTCATTCCCATTTTGCAAGGTGAAACCCTCTGGGGCTTATTGGTGGTTCATCACTGTGCTTCAGCCCATGAATGGCAATCTCTAGAAATTGATTTACTAAAACAGTTAGCGGCTCAGTTAGCGATCGCGATTCAGCAGTCGCAGTTATATCAACAGGTTCAGCAACTGAACTCCAATCTGGAACATCAAGTTCAAGAGCGGATGCAACAGTTGCAGCAAGCCCTCAACTTTGAGGCAGTACTGAAACGAATTACTGATAAAGTCCGAGATAGCTTGGATGAAGCGCAGATTTTGCAAACAGCTGTTCAAGAACTGGCATTGGTTTTACAAGCAGATAGCTGTAATGCCGCTCTCTATGACCTAGAGCGAGAGACTGCAGACGTTTGTTATGAGTACACAACCTCAACATTTGCCTTTCAAGGACGACGCTTGCGGTTAGAATCTTTCCCAGAAATTTATCAGCCTTTGTTACAAGGGAGATGTGTCCAATTCTGCTCAATGATGGCGTCTTCTCGGCAAGACCAAGCGGCAATGCTAGCTTGCCCGCTCTTGGATGATCAGGGAGTGCTCGGCGATCTCTGGTTGCGGCATCGGCAAGAGTATATTTTTACCGAGCAAGAGATTCGCTTAGTGGAGCAAATTGCCAATCAGTGTGCGATCGCGATTCGCCAAGCCCGACTTTTTCAAGCCGCTCAAGCTCAAGTCGAAGCCCTAGAGAGACTAAACCAACTCAAAGATGATTTCCTGAGTACCGTCTCTCACGAATTACGCACACCTGTTGCGAACATGAAGATGTCCATCCGCATGTTGGAGCTGGCGCTGCATCAAGAAGTGCCAACCAGTGACAAGCCCCCCAAGTCCGAGCGCTATCTGAAAATTTTGCAGGATGAATGTGAACGAGAAATTAGTTTAATCAATGACTTGCTAGACTTGCAACGCTTGGAAATTGGGGCGCAGTCTCTGACCTTGAGCATGATCTATCTTGATTCCTGGGTGGCTCAACTGGTCAAGCCGTTTGAAGAGCGATCGCGAGCTAGGCAGCAAGTTCTGCAAGTAGAGATAGAGCCAGAATTACCACCTCTCGTTTCTGACATGCTAGGTCTAGAACGGATTCTGGGCGAGCTATTGAATAATGCTTGCAAATACACACCACCCGGCGATCGCATTTGTCTCCGAGTGCAAGTCAAAGCCGATCAAATGCAATTCCAAGTCGTCAACACGGGAGCCGAAATTCCAGCCCACGAACTGCCGCGTATTTTCGACAAGTTCTATCGGATTCCTAGCGCTGACCCCTGGAAGCAAGGTGGCACTGGCTTAGGCTTAGCATTGGTGCAGAAGTTGGCAAAGCATTTGCAGGGCAATCTCTATGTTGAGAGCGCTAACCGTCGCACTGTCTTTACCGTTGAGGTGCCCATCACCTTAGCAACTGAGCTAGCCGCAAAGAATTCTAATTGATAACGATAGAGCGCGACTGGACGAGTGTTCCTTAAACCCCCTGCCTTAAAGTAATCCGGATCTTGGGGAGAAAAATAAACAGCTGTGATCTGGTCAGCGACGATCGCGGGGGAGTCAGCAGAGGTAGATCGTCGATAGGCAGTGGTAGTTTCCACTTGGTTGAAGTAAAGCTGCGACGCACCCCGAAATTGCTGCTGAAACACCTCAGTAGTAATGAATTGATCTGGATCAGGAGCTTCTATGGCTCGACCCGTCACAACAGACACTAACTGACGATCGCCTCGTAACAAAGTGATTTGGCGATTGGGAGAATTGGGGTCCATTTTGACTGCCAACACTGCGCGATCGCCCAAATAAGCTTTGGCAATATTCAATCCATTAAAGGCGCGATCGGCCACCACCTCAGCAGACTTTTTAGATTGCGGTATGGGCAGCATAGAATTCGCTGGTTGGGATAAGGCTGGCCTGAACTTTACCTGAAAATCAATCGGCTGCTGCAAATACTGACGATTACTTTCAAAGCCTGGAGTCACAACTTCTGGAGCTAAAGGAGCCGCTAAATCCACTAAGGTGCTGGTGATATCCCAAGTCCCTGCCAACCAATCAGGATAGACTAGATCTCCTTTAGCGACTTGTACGGGAGGCTGCGCTTGCCACTGCGGAAAAGCGGCGATGCGATCGGCGAGTGGGCCTGCTTGGGCGATCGGTTGCCACAGCATGATCAGGAGGCTGAGACAGCAACTCCATAGAAGAGTGCGATCGCAAAAATTCCTATTGTTCGTATTGCTCATAGGCCGCAACAATTCGCTGAACTAGAGGGTGGCGCACTACATCCGCTTGAGAGAAGTGGCAGAAGGCAATTCCTTCCACATGTTGCAGGATTTTTTGGGCCACTGCTAAACCAGAAGTCTGGTGGGTGGGCAAGTCTGTCTGGGTTAGGTCGCCCGTCACTACCATGCGCGATTTAAACCCAAGACGAGTCAAAATCATTTTCATTTGAGCAGGTGTGGTGTTTTGGGCTTCATCCAGGATCACAAAGGCATTGCTCAAGGTGCGACCCCGCATATAGGCGATCGGAGCGACTTCAATCACACCCCGCTCCATGAGATTCGGAATCTTTTCCGGGTCAATGAACTCATACAAAGCATCGTAAAGGGGGCGCAAATAAGGGTTAACCTTCTGCTGCAAGTCTCCCGGCAAAAACCCCAACTTTTCACCCGCCTCAACCGCCGGACGAGTCAAAATCAAACGTTCGCACTGATTAGAAAGTAGCGCTTGTACCGCTAACACCGCCGCTAAAAACGTTTTACCCGTTCCCGCTGGGCCAATACAGAAGGTGAGGTCGTGGGTGCGGACTGCCTGAACATACTGCCGCTGCCGAAATGTTTTAGCTCGAACATCTTCCCCTCGACGAGTTCGCGCTAGAACGTCATGCTGCATCTCGTTGAACTCATCTTGGCGATCGGTGTCCAAGGCTTGACGCGCGGTGAGAATATCGGCTCTAGAAATAGCTTTACCTTTGCTCCAAAGGTCTTCTAGCGATCGCACCACCTGGCAACTCAGATCCACTTGAGTGGCAGTTCCAGAGATCAACAACTCCTGACCTCGTAGAACAATTGTGGCTCCGGTTTGCCGAGACAAAGTTTTGAGATTTTCTTCCTGTAAGCCAGCCAGGGCGATCGCACTCTCAGCCGTGGGTAACTGAATGGATGCAGCCTCTACCATGCGAATAACAGTGCTCCCAACAGAGTTTTTTTAACTAACTTTCTTAATCGTGAACTAACTTTTTTGATTTGCATCAAATCCATTTCATTGTTTTGTTAAACGCCTAAAGCGCTGGGAAAAAAGCATTTTAGGATAACAAAAAGACGCCTGAACCGAATCCAATCTGGGTTAACAGGCGTCTACTCACTTCAATATTGTGCTACCCCAACCAATTACGTAGAAGCTATGTAAAAGCGTACATCTGCTATCTACATCAGGGTTTAAGTTACATTTCATGCACTTAGGGGCGACGCTTACGGGAAGCTTCGGCCTTGTGCTTACGACGAAGACTCGGCTTCTCGTAGCGTTCGCGACGTTTAACTTCGGATAAAATTCCTGCTTTTTGAATCTTTTTCTTGAAGCGTCTTAACGCTGATTCAATAGATTCATTCTCACCTAGACGGACTTCTGCCACTTGCTGTGCTCACCTCCTTACTGTGTATCTCAGAGTGGGGCTATGTTCTAAGAGCAACCGCACTTTGCATAAAGCGGCAGCCCTACACATGCTTCTAATTTATACTTTACTGAGTCCGGCGTTTAGGAGCAGCTTTGGGTGGTGTAGAACGAGGTGGTGGAGAGTTCGAACTGGACTCAGAGTCTGATTCTTCATTTCGACTACCAACCAAGTCACCCCCAAAAATGTCTAAGTAGATCGCTTGGCCAGAAGATTGAGCAGAAGCTTCTAAAACAGTTCGGATTGCTTGGATGTTGCGCCCACCGCGACCAAATACACGCCCTTTATCCGAGCTATCAAAAGCTAGCCGAATCCAAATTCTGGGTCGGCTAGGGGATATCTCACAATCTACTTTGAGGGATTCTGGTGACTCCAGAAAAGGTTGAACTAGAAAGCGCACCAACCCAGCATAGTTAGGGTGAGCAGAACGAGGCGGAGTTGAGTGACCCAACCCCTCTCGACCGGATGCCTCAGGCATTGACCTGTTCGAAGACATTGGCTTTTCTCAGAATGCTGCGTACCGTTTCGGTAGGCTGGGCTCCTTCTTTGAGCCATTTAACGATCGCGTCAATTTCTAGACGTACTTCATCAGTTCTGGGATTATAAAAACCCAGTTCTTGCAGGGGACGGCCATCCCGGCGCGTGCTGCTGTTCATCGCTACAATCCGGTAACTAACTTCACGCTTTTTGCCGTATCGCTTCAATCGCAGTTTGATCATGCTTGAAGGGTTTGCTCCTAGGGAATTACAAGTTTAAAGCTAATAGCTGTCGGCTTTGGGCGATCGGCTATTAGACTCTACATTAATAGACACTACTGAATTGATCATCATACCATTCGCCTGGGTATACCCGCTACTGCACTCAAGCAATACGATCGCCTCAATATTCCCTCACCTAAAATACATCCTCATCTTCCCTTGCATCCTTCATCCCTCATCCCTCATCCTTCCTCCCTCCCTCATCCCTCATCCTTCCAAATGTAGTCTGCGATCGCCCTACTTCCTTTTTTCAACTCTTCTGGCGCTGGGTTGAGTAGGACTAAGCGCTGCACGAAGTTAGGGATGTTTTTGAGGCGGCGGGCGACTCGACTGGGGATGCCGTCTCCGTAAATGATGTGGCCTTGGCCAGCTAGGACGACGATTTGGTGGTTGGGATGAGTGGTGGCAAATTGGGCGATGCGATCGGCCATTGTTTCGTCCCAGAGCACTTGGGCTTGAAAGAATTGCTCAAAGTTGTTGCTGGAACTATGGCCTTGGTGTATTTCTTCGTAAATTTTCTGGATGCGTTGGCGATAGGCGGCGTTATCAGTGCGGATCTCTGAGGCGGGTGGGGCGAATTGGCGATCGCTGGCAGTCAAACTGTTTAAGCCTTGGCGCGCCACTTTTCGGGTAACTTCTGTGGGGGTGTTGAGGGCGAGAACTGGCAAGCGGTTGGCTTTGGCGAAGCGCAAAATGGGGGCGTAATATTCCCAGTCGTAACCCCAGCGTTGGTCGAATTGGCTTTGTTGACGCAGTTCTGCTTCGGTGATTTTGCCTGCTAGATAGCGATCAATTGCTAGTTGATAGGGGCGTTGAAACATTTCTAGCGCGATCGCCAGTTGGGGCTGTTTTTGGTGCAGCGCTTGAATAATTTTGAGTTGCGCTCGATGGTCGGCTGGGCTATCGTGGGTTTCGCCTAGGTAAACCACATCGGCGGCTGCTAGTTGTCGGAGGACAATTTGGGGGCTTAAGCGCTGCTGAATCGGACTAAAAACGGTTTGCGCCGAAGCAGGTGAGGCGAAACACAGAAAAATGCCGAGTGACCAGGCCCAGAGTTTGATTAGTTGACCGTTGCTCATGCTTCCCAAGCTCCCTATCGCCGCACCGAACTTTTTTCACGATAACGAATAATGCTTGGGGAAAGGGCATGCTATAGCATTTGCAGCAGATTCCAAGTGAGCCGCTGCATTGAGGCCGTCTCCGAATCAGCTAGAAACTTTGCGATTGAGCCAAACACTATGCAGCGTTTTGAATACCTTACGGTTTATGTCAATGCGTCCGGGTCTTACCAGGCAGCGAATGGTAGCTGGAGAAACATAAAAGAATTAGGTGAGCAAGGCTGGGAGTTAGTTTCAGTGGTGAGTGACACTGCTAAGGATATGGTTGCCTTCTTCAAGCGACCCCAACAGGATAGTTGACCGCTGGGCGTGAAGTGGTAGAGCGATCGCAACTTCCACATTTCATTTTCACTAAAGTTGCTCGACTTTTTCCGGAGCTACCCCCCACCTCCTAGAAGAAAGGAATGGTAGATGCACCCTGAATTTAATCCCTGGCCTTGTGCTGGGGATTTTTTTTATGCCCACAAAGCCTCGGCATGATGGCGAATGTGGTCTTCCATAAATGTGGCGATGAAGTAGTAGCTGTGGTCGTATCCTGACTGCATTCGCAATGTTAGAGGTTGTCCCACTTGGGCACAGGCTTGCTCAAATAACTGTGGCTTCAGTTGATTTTCTAAGAAGTTATCTGCGGTGCCTTGGTCGATTAGAATGGGGCGCTGCCACTTCGCTGTCAGGACTAGTTCACTGGCATCGTAAGCTCGCCACTGCTCCTGGTCGGCACCCAAATAATTACTAAAGGCTTTTTCTCCCCAGGCACAACGCATCGGAGCCACAATCGGGGCAAAGGCAGAAACAGAAAGGTAGCGATCGCGATTCCTCAGTGCACAAACTAGCGCTCCATGACCGCCCATCGAATGACCAAAAATGCTTTGGCGATCGGACTTTACCGGGAAATGCTCGGTGATCAGTGCTGGGAGTTCTTCGGTGACGTAGCTATACATGCGGTAGTGCTGGCTCCACGGCTCCTCTGTGGCATCCACATAGAACCCTGCTCCAGTGCCAAAATCCCAATCGTCGTCTTCGCCAGGAATGCTTGTGTTGCGGGGACTCGTATCCGGTGCCACGAGTATCACCCCATACTTCGCGGCGAACTGTTGTGCTCCTGCCTTGGTAATGAAGTTTTCCTCGGTGCAGGTTAACCCAGAAAGGAAGTACAACACAGGCACGGGTTCTGTCTGGGCTTGCGGCGGCTGATACACCGAAAACTTCATCTCACTATTGCAAGCGGAAGACGAGTGACTGTAAAAGCCAACGGTGCCGTCAAAGCAGACGTATTGAGTTATAAGTTTCAATTCACTAACCATGAGCCTGATTAAGGAACTGCGAATAGGATCTTCGCTAGGACAAAGACAATCAACTCAGAGTGGCCTATTGCGACCATTCATAAGATTGCCATTGACGTGCCTGAGCCATGACAGTCTGAATGTACTCGCTCTTACCATTGGTGTAGCCTTCGCGATCGCTGCGAAAGCGCACTGCCAAGTCGCGCTTCAGAGCCTCATACCTCTTTGCTTCATCCAAATGGATTCGTAGATAGTCCCGAAACAGCGATCGCTCGCAAAACTTACTCTCAGCTTCAACCATATGAATGTGATGAGTACGCTGTAGATCGTAGGGAGGTAGCCCTTTTACAAAAAACAAGCGATTAGAGTCAGGATTATCGTGCCAGTAAACGTAGTCTAGTTTCTCAAGTAAAGGCACAGCCTGTTTCGCTACATTTAAAGAACGAATGACCACCATCAGATCGATGATGGGCTTGGCGGCTAGCCCTAGCACTGCTGTACTTCCAATATGCTCTATTGAAACAACTAGCTCAGTATCTAAAACTTTTTGGAGCTTGGCTTTTTCCGCTTCAAATAAGCTTGGCCAACATGGATCATATTCAACAATAACGATCTCATCCATCGGCTTTTCCGCTAAAACGTCACTACTGTCCGAATTGCGTCCCCTTTATGCATCAGGTCAAAGGCTTCATTGATTTGCTCCACTGGCATCACATTGGTAATCAAATCATCAATGTTGATTTTGCCGTCCATGTACCAATCCACAATCTTGGGGACATCGGTGCGGCCTCTGGCTCCCCCAAACGCTGAGCCTTTCCAGACACGACCAGTCACCAGTTGAAAGGGTCGAGTGCTGATTTCCTGGCCTGCACCTGCTACGCCAATGATGACGCTAACGCCCCAACCTTTATGGCAACACTCCAAGGCTTGCCGCATCACGTTGACGTTGCCAATGCACTCAAAGCTATAGTCCGCGCCCCCTTTGGTTAGTTCTACTAAGTGCGCTACCAAGTCACCCTCCACTTCTTTCGGGTTGACGAAGTGGGTCATGCCGAGTTTTTCAGCTAAGGCGCGTTTTGTGGGGTTGATGTCTACCCCCACAATCATGTTGGCTCCCACCATGCGGGCACCCTGGATGACGTTGAGGCCAATACCACCCAAGCCAAATACCACGACATTTGCTCCTGGCTCGACTTTGGCAGTGTAGAGTACTGCACCAATTCCGGTGGTCACGCCACAGCCGATATAGCAAACCTTGTCGAAGGGGGCATCTTCCCGAATTTTGGCGACGGCAATTTCGGGTAGAACCGTGTAGTTGGCGAAGGTGGAGGTGCCCATGTAGTGATGGATCATCTTGCCGCCCATCGAGAAACGGCTAGTACCATTAGGCATTAGTCCTCGGCCTTGGGTACCGCGAATCGCTTGGCAGAGGTTGGTTTTGAAGCTAAGGCAATACTCGCAATTGCGGCATTCTGCGGTGTAGAGGGGAATCACATGATCGCCAGGTTTCACCGAAGTCACTCCTGGCCCCACTTCTACGACCACACCCGCTCCTTCGTGCCCCAAAATCGCCGGAAATAAGCCTTCTGGGTCAGCTCCAGATAGCGTAAAGGCATCGGTGTGACAGACACCTGTCGCTTTAATTTCGACCAGCACTTCCCCTGCTTGAGGGCCTTCGAGCTGCACCGTTTCAATACTCAACGGCTTTCCAGCTTCAAAAGCAACGGCGGCTTTAACGTCCATCTCACGGCTCCTAGTTTCTCTGCATAGATCCAGAATACTGAGTATCCCTGATTTGACCTTCTAGTGCAGTTTGTAGGAGCTTTAAGTGCTGTAATCCTTACGCCTCATAGACTGTTTCATCTTCCTTGCGCCACGCAGGATCAACAATGCAAATGAATACTAGCTGTTCGCTGCCAGTGTTACGAATAAATTGCTTAGCGTTGGGTGGAATATAAACGGCATCTCCCGGTGCCACTATTTGGGTTTCGTCGCCAATGTGCATCTCACCTTGACCGCTGAGCATGTAGTAGACCTCCGAGGTGGTGAGAGCATGAGGCGTAGAGGTTTCCCCAACCGGGACGATCGCGTGGGCGAGACTGTAGCGTAAATCGATCGCTTGTTTGTCAGGATGTAGGAGTTCCCGTAGCAGGGTACTGTCGCCTGCCACAAATTCTTCGCAGTCGTAGAGTTTTCGTACTAACATCCCTAATTCTCACGCGATCGCCAGCAACGATCTTAGAGTATCAGAGAGAACAATTAGTACCGATGAGAAACCGGGAGGGGCTGAGAAGTGGGTTCGTAGTCACGACAGTAGATTGCATCCTCAGAGAGGGCTGTGTCTGGATGCACAGTGCATTTGAGGTGATAGTCTCCGGTGAAGAATTCGCAGTTAGCACAAGGAATTCGGTGCATCTTCTTGGCGTTGTTGACCCCATCTCGCACAGCTGACCAAGTGTTCCAACTCACTAAGACAATTAGACCCCAAGCCGTAATAAAACAGATGGGTACTAGGATCGGCTGAATCAGCTGGATCAGGAAATACAGAAGTCGCAATACGCTAATTAGGAAAGTATCAAACATAAGAGGTACTGATGCCACCAATTAGTTTTAATTACTAATCGATCGCATGAAATGCAAGTGGTTTTTCAAGAGCTTTGGCGACATGACCCATTCTTGCCGCATCGGTTGATTGGGCTGTCTAGCTAATTCTCAAGTTAGCAATCGCTAAACTAGAAGTCCTGTGCCGTTGGAAGCATCTGTTTTCTATCTAATTTTTATCTGAGGGTTTATGCCACTGCACCATAGTTCGGGGCGCTGGCGCTTGGGTTTAGCGTTGTCCCTGCTAACCGTATTGCTTTGGGGAGTGCTACCAGTGGCGTTAATGGTGACGTTGCAAGTGCTGGATGTATACACCGTTACTTGGTTTCGCTTTCTCGTTTCTTTTGGGTTGCTGGCGCTGTATTTAGCGAGCCGCAAACAATTACCCAATTTAGAAAAGCTGCGATCGCCCGGATTGTGGAAGCTGTTGGCGATCGCCACTGTGTTTCTGGCGATCAACTACTTACTTTTTCTGCAAGGACTGGCTCAAACTTCACCTGCTAATGCCCAAGTGCTGATTCAGCTAGCGCCCGTTTCGATGGGATTAGGGGCTTTGTGGGTGTTTAAGGAGCGCTATACCTTGCGTCAGTGGGCAGGTTTAGTTTTGCTGACTCTGGGATTTTCTCTGTTTTTTCATGAGCAACTGCAAGCACTCATGACCAGCTCGGCTCAATATCTGGGTGGGAGTGGTTTGCTGGTGTTGGCCGCGATCGCTTGGGCGGTCTACGCTTTAGCCCAGAAGCAACTGCTACAAACTTTGCCCTCCGCCACAATTATGATGGCGATTTATGGCGGGGCGACGCTGCTCTTTACCCCAACTGCTGCCCCCCAGAAACTTCTAAGTTTGGATACATTTCACTGGATCGCCTTGCTCTTTTGCGCTTTAAATACTTTGATTGCTTATGGTGCCTTTGCTGAGGCGTTGGATCATTGGGAAGCCTCTAGAGTTAGTGCTGTGCTAGCGCTCACGCCCGTTGTTACCATTGGCACCATGTTAGGAGTTGCTGTCTTTTGGCCGACTCTGATTGCCCCAGAGCAGCTAACTGTTTTAGGAATGGTAGGGGCGATTTTAGTAGTGTCTGGGTCTTTTGCGATCGCCTTAGGCCGACAACCCAAGACGGACCCATCCGCAGTAAAATCATAAAATAGATCTAAACTCCGAGCGGAAAACCGGAGTTTTGTGTCATGATCACGGGTTAGAATATTTGATCTGACTCGCATACTTAGACCACAGGAAATCTCGGTTATGGTTCTCCAACTTGGTGACGCAGTTCCCAACTTTACGCAGCAATCCAGCGAAGGCGAAATCAACTTTTACGATTGGGCTGGCGATAGCTGGGTTGTTCTCTTCTCTCACCCTGCTGACTACACGCCAGTTTGCACCACCGAACTCGGCGAAGTTTCTAGACTCAAGCCCGAATTCGACAAGCGCAACGCTAAAGTGATCGCACTGAGTGTTGATGATGCCGAGTCCCACAAAGGCTGGATCTGCGACATCAACGAAATTCAGAACACCACGGTTAACTACCCCATCTTGGCCGACGACGACAAGAAGGTGTCTGATCTGTACGGCATGATCCACCCCAATGCCAATGCCAAGCTCACCGTTCGCACCGTGTTCGTAATCGATCCTCAAAGAAAGCTCCGTTTGACGATCACCTATCCCCCCAGCACAGGCCGCAACTTCCAAGAAATTCTGCGAGTGATTGATTCTCTGCAACTGACCGACAACTACAGCGTTGCCACGCCTGTGAACTGGAAAGATGGCGATGATGTGGTCGTTGTCCCTTCTATCCCCACCGAAGAAGCGAAGCAGAAGTTTCCTAAAGGCGTGACCGAAATCAGACCTTACCTCCGCATGACTCCCCAACCTGACAAATAAGCGGGTTGCGGTTCAACGAATGACTGTAGGGTGGGCATTGCCCACCTTATTTTTTTGGTCTGTGGCGTTATTCTAAGGTTTCTGGGTCGATACCGAGCGATCGCAATCTCTCCTGCAACTGCCGCACCTGTAGCTCTGCTTGTTCTGCCCGTTGGCGTTCTTGTTCGGCTTGCGCTTCTGCCTGTTGGCGTGCTTGTTGTTCGACCTGAAGCGCTTGTCTCAATTCGCCAGGAATCAGCAATTTCTCCCCGGTGTCTTCTCGGTAGAAGGCAATCAGTTGTTCTTCAACTTGTAGGCGCAATTTTAGGGGTTCACTGCGACCATCTGTAATGGGTTCGTACTGCCCTCGATGCAGCCGAAATCCTTTTAACTGCTCCTCGATCCATTCTCCTCTGGGGTCAAACAGCCAGTATTCTTGCACATCTAACTGTTCGTAAAGGGTTTTCTTAAATCCTTGATCCTGCTCTTTGGTGCCTGGAGAAGTGACTTCAAAAATTACCGCCGGAACTTGGCTCTCCTCCCAAATCTTGTAGTTGTCTCTGCCTCCAGGAGCAACATCAAAAATCACCATGACATCGGGTGCGACTCGCAGCCTAAGTAGACCTGGCGCAAAATAGAGGAATTGGTTGGCTAAAACCGTTGCTTGACGACCCTCAAGGTACTGCTTGAGAACTTCCAGCGTCGCCCACAGAGCCTCAAGATGAATGTGACCTTCTGCTATGCGTTCACCGTCAGAACTGGGATAAAAAATTTCAGTAGACGGAACAGTAGAAGAACGAGATGCCATAGACAGAGGCAGCGATCGCAGGGTGATTTT
Source organism: Trichocoleus desertorum ATA4-8-CV12 (assembly GCA_019358975.1). Taxonomy (NCBI): domain Bacteria; kingdom Bacillati; phylum Cyanobacteriota; class Cyanophyceae; order Leptolyngbyales; family Trichocoleusaceae; genus Trichocoleus; species Trichocoleus desertorum. The sequence goes on along the minus strand of JAHHIL010000002.1, from coordinate 303,487 downwards.
ATTTTAATAGCTAGGGATTAGAAGACTGGAAATTAGGCGATCGCCTTTGACTAAAACCACCATCCTGTCACGTCTATAAGTCAAAATTTTTAAAGGGAAGCAATAGGTAACTCAGCATGGATATTAAAAATGGATTTGTCGGCAGCGTCGGCAACACCCCCTTAATTCGGTTGCACAGCTTCAGCGAAGAGACGGGGTGCGAAATTCTAGGCAAGGCCGAGTTTCTCAACCCCGGTGGCTCTGTGAAAGACCGAGCCGCGCTCTACATGATTGAAGATGCCGAAAAGAAAGGGTTGCTGAAGCCTGGTGGCACCGTGGTAGAAGGCACCGCAGGCAACACAGGCATTGGTTTAGCCCATATCTGCAACGCCAAGGGTTACAAGTGCCTGATCATCATTCCAGATACTCAATCTCAAGAAAAAATTGACACCTTACGGACTTTAGGGGCAGAAGTACGTCCGGTGCCTGCTGTGCCCTATAAAGACCCCAACAACTACGTTAGGCTCTCTGGTCGTATCGCAGAAGAGATGGAGAATGCGATCTGGGCGAACCAGTTTGATAACTTAGCCAATCGGTTGGCGCACTACGAAACCACTGGGCCAGAGATTTGGGCACAAACTGAAGGCAAAGTAGATGCTTGGATCACTTCGACTGGCACGGGTGGTACTTACGCTGGGGTCGGAATGTTTCTCAAAGAAAAGAACCCCAATATCAGAGTAGTATTGGCTGATCCAATGGGCAGCGGTCTCTACAGTTATGTGAAAACAGGCGAAACGAGCTCAGAAGGGAGTTCCATTACCGAAGGGATTGGCAACAGCCGCATCACGGCCAACATGGAAGGCGCACCTGCGGATGATGCCATTCGCATTCATGATCAGGAGTGCGTAGAGGTTGTCTATCGCTTGCTGCGAGAAGAAGGTTTATTTGTGGGTGGTTCTAGCGGGATTAATGTGGCTGCTGCTGTGGCTCTGGCGAAACAAATGGGGCCTGGACACATCATTACGACCATTCTGTGTGATAGCGGTTCGCGGTATCAGTCCCGATTGTTTAATCAGCAATGGTTAGCTGAGAAGGGACTACTGCCAGAAGCGATCGCCACCGTCTAACCGCCACCATCTAACTGCCACTGTTTAACTACCACTGTCTAAACTCCTGCCTTAAATTGGTTTTGAGCAGGTTCTCACCCACGACTGATTTAGGTCTTTGACGCGCTTGCCACCATGAACATAAGCTGAGCCGCCTCAATCCGTGAAGCAAGCGGTTCAGGATTAGGAGAGTAAGAATTATGATTCAATCCTGGATGGTCATTGGTGGCATCACTTTTCTCGTCGCTTTGGGCGCTGCTTGGATCAGACCCCGCGATACAAAATGGGCAGCAGAATTGCAGCGGCCATTGTGGTTGTTCTTCGAGCCGTTAATTCCTGTCATTTGGACTGTCATTTTTAGCTGTGGAGCCGCCTCTGCCTATTTTGTTTGGGAGCAAAACCCAGGCAGTCTACAAATGTGGCTTTTGATGGGCCTTTACTTGCTATTGGAAGTGATTACGGTGGCATACATCCCCCTGACCCTCAGACTGCGAAACATCAAAGTAGGCGTAATCTTAGGTGGCATTGGGGTTGTCTTAGGAGTTTTCCTGGCTAGCTCCATCTGGCCGATTTCTGGTCGGGCAGTGCTGTTGCTCTTGCCGTACCTGATTTGGAGTCCCATTGGTACGTACGCGACTTTAGAAATGATGCGGCTCAACCCTGAGGCAGCGCACTAATCTTTCCGCTGGTCGATTCCAACGGATGCGATCGCCTGACACAATCGCTGCATACTCATCTTTGCTTAAAACTCATTTCGGCAAAGCGCAGCGTGTGGCCCAGGGGAAGGTAAAGGCATGATCAAGTCTTGGATGGTGATTGCAGCCGTTACATTTTTGGTAGCGATCGGCGGCAGTGTGATTCGGCCCCGTGATGTCAAGTGGTTTCGGCGCTTACGTCGTCCGAGCTGGCTTACCTTTGAACCCGCAATTCCGGTGATTTGGGCTGTGGTTTTTGTCTGTGGCGCTTGGTCTGCCTACAACGTTTGGGAGCGAGACCCTGGCAGCTCGAAAACTTGGTTTTTAATGGGGTTCTATCTCCTGCTAGAGATCGTGACGATTGTTTATCAACCCCTAACTCTGTGGCTGCGTAACCTCACGATTGGCACCTTTATTGGCGGTACTGGGGCAGTTCTAGGTTGGATTCTAGCAGCGGTGGTTGCGCCCGTTTCTGTTACGGCTGCGGCACTCCTGATCCCTTATTTAATCTGGAGTCCGATTGGTACTTATGCGACCTGGGTGCTGGCAAAGCTGAATCCAGAATCTGCCTAAGCTTGAGCCTAAGCTTGGTTTCATAGGGGCTTTTAGATGCGTGAGTTTGAGTCACCGTTGCTAAAGCAAAATGTAGCGATCGCGACTTTTGTTCTAAGCTGGATGAGATGAATTGGCTGGCAGAATCAGCCATCTCAGCTTATTAAGGAGAGACCATGACCCGCGCCATTATGAAAACTGACAGGGGCACGATTAACCTGGAGCTATTTGACCAGGATGCGCCTAACACGGTGAAGAATTTTACTGATCTTGCCAATAAAGGGTTTTACGACGGTCTAACCTTCCACCGCGTGATTTCTGACTTCATGATTCAGGGCGGCTGTCCTCAAGGCACAGGCACCGGAGGCCCAGGTTACAAAATCAAATGTGAAACGGCTGGCAACCCCAACAAGCACTTGGCGGGTAGCCTATCGATGGCTCATGCTGGTAAAGATACAGGCGGCAGTCAATTCTTTATTTGCCATTCGCCTCAAGCTCACCTTGATGGCAAGCACACCGTGTTTGGCAAAACTGAGGATATAGATGTCGTGAATGCGATTCGTAAAGACGACAAAATTCTATCTGTCAGAATTGAGCCCTAGTTAGATTCCCCAGCTAGATTTATTGTCGCGATCGCCTCATTCAATCCTCAAATACCGCTGACTGACCGTTTACCGTTGCAGCATCTTCTCTTCATTACCGAGCGATTTCCGCCTGACTTAGGGGGAGTCGCTACCAGTGCGGGTCGCATTACCTCTACCCTTTGCCAATTGGGTGTGGATGTCGATGTCGTGACCTGGAGCCGCTATTTGCCGCCGGGAGAGGTGCTGCTACCGGAGGTGATTGAAACCGACGCCGGGAAATTGCGCGTGCATCGCATTGGCCTGTACCGCGCTTGGGATATGACGATGCCGCATACCCTGAATGTGTTGGATTGGCTGCACCAAATTTATCCGTACAATGCGGTTTGGGGACACTATTTGTTCCCGTCTGGATTTCTTGCCGTATGGTGGGCGGAAGGTCAGCAACTACCCAGCCTGGTTAGTGCCAGGGGAAATGACATCGATCGCATCCTATTTCCACCCGGTGACTTTGCTCGCTTGCAGTGGACTTTAGAGCGAACCAGCTTAATTACAGCCGTTAGCCAAGACTTAAACCAGAAAATTCAGCGCTTGTCTAGGCGAGAGGACACGCTACTCCTGCCCAACGTTGTAGACACGCAACAATTTCGCCCCGCCATTTTGGCAAAAGAGGCGATCGCTGCCCTCAAAACTTCCCTAGGAATTGCCCCAGACGAGATAGTTTTAGGGTTTTCCGGTGAACTGCGAGAAAAGAAAGGCCAACAGTTTCTCCTCGATGCCCTCACCACCGTACGCAGCCAACGTCCTGCTTGCTTACTAATTATTGGTGAAGTGCGTCCGACCGAGCAAGCCGTGTTGCAGACCTATGCCATGCAGCACCCAGAAGACGTGCAGCGAATTATCACCACAGGCCATTTGCCATCTCCAGAAGCAGTCGCTCGGCATTTACAACTCTGTGACCTCTACCTACAACCTTCACTCTGGGAAGGCATGCCCAACGCACTGCTCGAAGCCATGGCCTGTGGGCTGTGCTGTATCGCCAGTGACGCAGGCGGCAATACCGAAGTGATTGAACATGGCAAAAACGGCTTTTTGCTACCTCGGTTTCAGTTACATCAACTCGGCGCGATCGCCCTGGAGTTGTTAGACCAGGAACCTATCGTGCGACAAACCATTGGCCAAGCAGCCCGCGATCTCATCCTCACCCATTACTCCTTAGACCAAGAAAAAACTAAGCTTCAAACCATCTGCGATCGCTTAATCCCCAGTTCCTCATAGGCAGTCACCAGAGCAGCGCCCGCTTGGTGCCAAGTGTAGTGAGTTTCAATGCGCTGACGAGCCGCGATCGCTAACCTAGCCCCCAATTCTGCCTCTGTCTTTAACCGCACCATCGCATCCTTAAAAGCTTTCGCTGAACCCGGCTGAACTAACAAAAAATGCTCATCAGCAGTCCCAAATTCCCGCACCACAGGTAGATCGCTGGCGATCACAGGCGTTCCAGAAGCCATCCCTTCCAACACCTTCAGGGGACAACAGCCCTGAACCAAATTGCGATCGTTTGCCGTTAAAGGAGCCGCGATCGCATCCGCTTGGTGCATCAAATTCACAAGTTCACCTTGAGAAACAGGCGCAATGATTTGCATGCGATCGGCGACCCCCAACTTCGCCGCCAACTTTTGCAGCGCGATCGCCTGATCACCCCGCCCCTGCCCCACAATTGTCAGCCGACCCGAAAAATCTCGACAGTACAAAGCCAACGCCTCAATCGTCAGCCCCACCCCCTGCCAAGCTGATAGCGTCCCGAAGTAGAGCAAATGAAAAGGGTGGGGTTGAAACCTTTGCCCCCTAAATCCCCCAAATTTGGGGGACTTTGAATCTATTTCCCCCCAAATTTGGGGGGCTAGGGGGGCCTCTAAAAGGCACTCTGAGCAAGGTGCTTGATACCGGAAAATCTCCAAATCTACTCCATTGGGAATCACGCGAATTTTGCTCGCAGCGACTCCCCTACTGACCAAATAAGCTTGCGTCACCACACTCGGCGTCACCACCAAATCTGCGGCATCCAAGCAAACTTGCTCCTGTGCCACCAACTTCTGCATCAGCTCCGTATCCTCAGCCACCGCTGGATAGCGATACTTCAGCTCAATTGACGGCAACCCATTCACCTCAAAAATTAAGCGATCGCCCAACTTGTCCTTGTTCAGCGCGATCGGAAACCCCTCAAAAGGCGATCGCACCTGCACCACCTCAAACCGCCGCCCCTGCCACCATTGCCCCAATCGCAGCCGAAAATCCAGCACCCGACGAATTAAAGTATCCCCCACCGCAGGCAACGCCAACTGCCGCACCTGAGGCCATAACTCCCGCCCCACCACAGCCTCCAAAGTTGGAGCCACCGTCACCAACTCCACCCCTCCAAAAGCCCCACCCAACGCCTGAGTAAAAGCCGCAATATGCACCGCCGCCCCCTTCGGCGCAGGCACCGTATCGAATGAAATGTAGGCAAGTCGCGATCGCAGCATGGGAAGGATGAAGGAGGAAGGATGAAGGAGGAGGGATGAAGGAGGAAGGATGAAGGAGGAGGAGTCAGGAAGTGAGGGGAGAGGAGACAGGGGTGAAGAGCTACGAACCAATAGCCAATCTCTAACACGACCAAAGACTCGAAATACCCACACTCAACTTCGTCTGGAGGGGGTCTGGGGGACGCAACCGTCCCTCAGCGGGGGTTTGGGGGCAAGCGCCCCCAAGGCTTTGGTTTGCCGTATTGATAAGGTGAGAGCGCACTACACCTTACCAAAAGATAGTAGAGCGATCGCCCCCAACCCCCTCCCCCGCATACAGCCCCAAGAACAGATGGGATAAGATAACGAAGCACACGTGAACAGTAGCAAGATAGGGAAAATCCGGTGCGAGTCCGGTGCTGTGCCGCAGCTGTCAATGGAGCTGAAATTTCGGACCTGATCGAGTATCAGCTCTCCTCAGCCAGAACGCCTATCTGTTACCACTTCACTCACTTCCTGCGTCACACGGGAAAGAGGATTTGACTCATGCTAACCACCAATTCAACCCTGTTGAATGCGATCGATGCTGCTGCCCCTACAGCGCCATTACCACCTCTACCCATGCAGCGCCCCCTGTTACTCATCGGGCATGGCAGTCGGGATGAAGACGGACGGCGGAGCTTTCTCGAATTTGCCGCAGCCTACCAAGCCCTAGATACCTCCCGCCCCGCAGTTCCTTGCTTCCTCGAACTCACCGCCCCTTCCATTCAAGAAGGCGTTGACCAGTGCGTCGAGCAAGGCTATACCGAATTTTCCGTCCTGCCAATTTTGCTCTTTGCCGCACGACATAACAAATTCGATGTCACCAATGAACTCGATCGCGCCCGTCAGCGTCATCCCCAAGTCAAGTTCCACTATGGTCGGCACTTTGGCATCACTCCTGGAATTTTAGACTTGTGGCGATCGCGTCTAGCCGAACTCGACCAACCCCAATGGAACCCCCAAGGCATCGAACGCAAAGATACCGTCCTGCTGTTTGTCGGTCGCGGAGCCAGCGATCCCGATGCTAACGGTGACGTTTACAAAATGGCTCGCATCCTCTGGGAAGGCAGCGGCTATAGCACCGTAGAAACCTGCTTTATTGGCATCACCCATCCCCGTCTAGAAGAAGGCTTCCGGCGCGCCCGTCTCTACGACCCCAAACGCATCATCGTCCTGCCTTACTTCCTGTTCACAGGGTTGTTGATGAAGAAAATTTTTGACATCACCGCCCAGCAACAAGACCAGTATCCCGACATCTCTATGACCTGTCTGCCAGAAATGGGCTTACATCCCCAACTCTTCTTGATTCTGCGAGAACGGGAAATTGAAACCCAACTGGGCCAAGTGCAAATGAACTGCGAAATGTGTAAGTTTCGTCTGGCGGCTGTTGGCAATGGTGGCGGTCATAGCCACGATCACGGCCACCATCATCACGATCATGGGCATGATCACGGACACAGCCACGATCAAGCTCACGGGCATGGGCATGGCCACGATCATCCTGCCGTTGACCCCTACGCGGAGCCAGCTCAATATCACGAGAGAATTTGGCAAGTTCCCTAAAGACCTAGAGCCGCTAGAGCGATCGCCAGCTAGACTCTAGAAAGTTGGTTAATGCAAGGGGATGGACAAGAAGTTTCAGACTGGGCTGGTCTGCTTACTCTCTTTAATGTTGGTGGTTGTGCTTTTAGTATTGCCAGCGCAGCGACCCACACCACCAGCGGCCCCAGCATTAACCGAACTACGCGGAGTCTGGCTGACCAACGTCGCAAGTGCTGTTCTGTTTCGGCCTGGGGGAGTCCAGCAAGCCTTCAAGCAGCTATCTCAGCTCCACTTCAATACGGTCTACCCCGTCGTCTGGAATCGGGGGCATACCCTCTATCCCAGCTTTGTACTGAGGCGGAGCATTGGGCGATCGCAAGACCCCATGCTAACCAGTCTGCGTTTAGGCAAAGACCTTTTAGCGGAGATGGTTCAGCAGGGAAACCAGCAAGGTCTGAGAATAATTCCTTGGTTCGAATACGGCTTTATGGCTCCCGCTAGCTCGGCTCTGGTGCAGCAACATCCTAATTGGCTCACCAGCCGCCAAGATGGCACCACAGCCATTCGCTCAGATTGGGAGCAATTAGCTTTACCCAATACTACTCAAACCCAATCACCATCTTGGCTAGACTTGGCTCAGCAGAAAATATGGCAGCAGTTTAGTATCCGTCGAGTCTGGCTAAACCCACTGCATCCAGAAGTGCAAGCACTCATCCTCGATCTGATTGTGGAAGTGGCGACTCACTATGATGTTGCTGGCATCCAACTCGACGATCACTTTGGGCTGCCAGTAGATTTTGGTTACGACGCTTTTACAGTCAAGCTTTACCAGCAAGAACATCGTGGCACACCGCCTCCCAGCAACCCTTTAGATCCGGAATGGATGCGCTGGCGAGCAGATAAAATCACCGCTTTGATGGAGCAAATTTTTCGAGCGGTGAAGTTGGTGCGGCCCTACTGCTTGATCACCTTATCCCCCAACCCTCAAGGATTTTCCTACAAAACCTATCTGCAAGATTGGCAAACCTGGGTGCAACGGGGATGGATTGAAGAACTGGTTTTGCAAGTCTATCGCCAGAGCTTGCCGACTTTTGTCGCCGAACTACAACAACCTGCGGTGCAGTTAGCACGTCAACGGATTCCAGTGGCTGTGGGAATTCTGACAGGCTCTTGGGGGCGACCCGTGAACATGCAGCAGATTCAGGAGCAAGTGCAGGCCACACGCGATCAAGGGTTCGATGGCGTTTCCTTTTTTTACTGGGAAAGTTTGTGGAGCTATATTGCGCCAGAATCGCCGCAAACCCGCAGACAGGGATTCAAAACCTTATTTGTTGCGCCTGCTCAACCGCCAAGGGTAACGAACTAGATGCCGCCCTCACCGCCTGCCATGTCGCTGACCCAGGCTTTGCAAAGCTTTTCCTATCGCTTTTGGCTGCAATGGATGGGGGGCAATGTCTTAGGATTTTTGCTCAGCCTTTACTGGATTGAAGTAGGTGAAAGAGCCGCCCTGGGGGGTTTAGAAGGCGCGATCGGAGGCACGGTAATGGGGTTAGTGCAGTGGTTGGTGTTGCGTCGCTGGTGTTCTCAAGCAGGCTGGTGGATATTAGCCAGTACGCTCTGTTGGAGCCTTTTAGGAGTCAGTCGTTTGGGGGCGTTGGGCTGGGTGGTGCCCCAAACAGACTCGGCGCTGCTGAGATTGTTCTACGGCCTAGTAGATGGCATGAAGATGGGGGTATTGCTGGGAGCAGGGCAATGGCTGGTGTTGCGGCAATGTTTTGCGCCTGTCCGGGCTTGGATCTTGGTCAGCATCTTGGCTTGGTCGATCGCGCTAGGACTCGGTTGGGTCATCGGAGGCTGGCTGCGTGCCTTCACAGGTTTGTTTTTAGGCGAAGTAGTTGGGTTAGCCTTAGTGTGGCTACTGATGGCGCTGATGACGGGAGTCGCTTTGGCTAAGTTGCTTCAGGACGGGGCGATCGAGTAATCTAACCCATCGGAGAATCACCAAGACTGGAATAAGTTATGTCTAAAGAATTTACCGTCGGCGATCGCGTTCGCGTGGTGTTGATGCCACCCTATGTCAAGACAGCCGATCCCATGCCGATGCTGCGCCCCCCTAGTGTGATTCAGCTGGGCGAAGAAGGAACTATCTTGGATCGCCGACCCGGAGGTTACTGGGGCATCCACTTTACAGGCGGTAATTTTTTGCTAGACAGTCAGTACATTGAGGCTGCTGATGCAACTGCTTCTAACAATGAAGCGCCAGAAACTGAGGTGCTTGAGCGATCGCACACGGAAACTCTACCCCCCACCGCAGAATAAGGCCAACCTTCGACTCGTTCTCCCCTTATTAGGGAAGAGGCTGAGGGTTAGGTTTTAAAGTGGCACCGGAACCGCGATCGCATTGACTGAGGCGGCTGGCCCCACCAAAGAAACGTAAGGCTGGGCAAAGTGACGGCAAGCAGCTTGCTGCGCTGACTCTGGAGTGACAGCAGCGATCGCTTGTTGGAATTGGGCATCAAACTCAATGCCCAGTCCTAAAGTCTCGTACCACCCTAAAACCTGAGCAATTTGTGAGTTGGTCTGCTTCCCCAGCGCGTACTGACCCAACAATTTATTTTTAGCAGTCTGCAACTCTGGTTCGCTGAGTGGAGCGTCGCAAAGCCGCTGGACTTCGTACTGCAATCCTTCTAAAGCCGTGGCCGTATTGTCAGGAGCAGTCCCCATGTAAGTGACAAACTGCGATTGGCCTAAGCGAGTGGGGTAAAAGGCCGAAACTTCGTAAGCTAAGCCGCGCTTTTCTCGCAATTCCACAAAGAGGCGGCTAGAAAGGCCATTGCCTAAATAAGTGCTGAGCAGCTTCAAGGCAATATAGTCCTGAGCGTCTTCCTCCGTACTGGCTTGACTCTTGGCCGCAGGAGCCAAATAGCCCAACATGATAATTGATTGCTGCGTTTCCTGGGCCGTGACTAACCGCTGCGGCTCCACAGGCACTAGGGGTAAAGTGAGAGCAGGAATAGGCTCGGCTGGCGCTTGCCAATCTCCGAAAACTTTTTCGACACAAGCGATCGCGGCTTCTGGTGGAATGCGTCCTACCAAGCTAATCACGATGTTGTCAGGACGGAAGTGGGTTTGGTGGTACTGCTGTAAGTCGCTGCGGTGGAGTTGCGAAACGCTAGCAGTCGTGCCAATCGCGGGCAAGGCGTAGGGGTGGTCTTGGTACATCGCCTGCCGCAGTTGTTCCATCGCCACGGCAAAAGGTTGTTCTTGCTGAGAGCGAATGCTTTGCAACGTCAGGCGACGCTCTAGCTCGACTTCAGGTTCGGGGAAGGTGGGCGATCGCAACAATTGCCCTGCCAACTCCAACATTTCCACGAAGTCACTAGAGACTGTCTTCAAGCTCATCAAGAAGTAGTCACTGGCAGCATCGGCACTTAGGCCCGCACCGACCGATTCCACCCGTTCGGCAATTTCTAAGGAAGATAGTTGATCGGTGCCCTTGGTCAAGACCGAAGCGACTAGATGAGATAGCCCTGCTTGCTCAGGACGCTCCCAAATACTTCCGGCTCGAATAAAGATCCGAGCAGCAATAATGTCGGCGGCGGGATTTTCTACGGCTAACACCACCATGCCGTTCTTTAGTACTGCCCGATGAACTTGGCGATTTTGGAGGAAGGGCGTCACACTTTGATCCACGGGCGAAATTATCCTTCTATGCTGACTGGGCTGACTTGACTGGGTTTTAACTGGACTTTGGCAAGTTTAATTTGACTGCGTTATCTCCAATAAGCTGACAAAGCTTAACCTGACAAAAGCTAGTATCTCAACAAAACGTTACGGATGACTTCTGCTAGTCTAACGGTCGCAGGATGGTGGCTGCATAGTGGTAAGGAGAGAGATATTGGCTGGCGAGATGTTGCAGTTCCTCTGGCTGAAAGGCTTGAATTCTTCCAGGATAGGTAACGGCAACCTGAGCTTGGGCGATCGTGTTGTAGTAGCCATAGAGTCCCGCTAACTGTCCTGGCGTTTCGGTAGAAAAGGCATAGTCGTTGCAGAGCAAACGCTTACAGCGAGACAGTTCTTGATCACGAACAGGTTTGGTTAAAAGTTCGGAGAGGCGATCGCAAATAATCGCTTCTACTCGCTCTAAATTTTCTTCCTCTAACCAGACGTTAATCGTGAATAAGCTGGACTCCCGTTGCAGCGAAAATCCACTTTGAATGGCTTGCACCAAATTGCGTTCTTCTCTTAACTCCCGCACCAAGCGCGAAGAACGACCATCCGCCAACAAAACCGACAATAAATCTAAGCCATAGGCATGTTGCAGTTGGTCTACGCCGGGGCCAATCCAAGCCATCATCAGGCGGCTTTGCTCTAGGCGAGGTAAGCCTAATTCTTGGCGACGTATCCCCACAATTGGTGGTTCCGCTTCAATTTCGCCAATTGGGCATTCGGTGCGATCGCTAAATTCACCAAACGCCTCGTTCACGAGTTCTATGGCGGCAGCGGTATCTACACCCCCCACGATCGCCACGGTCATTTTTTCGGGTTGGTAGTGGTTGCGGTGAAAGCGACGCATCTCTTCTGGCGACTGTTGCAGCAGGTGTGCTTCAGTTCCCAAAACCGACCGACCGTAGGGATGGCGTTGATATACGCTTTCCATCAGCGCTTGGAAGCCAATCCAGTCGGGGTCGTCGTACGCTTGGCGAATCTCTTCTAGCACCACATCGCGTTCGCGAACAAACTCCTCATCGGGAATCGCGGCGTGCAGCACCAATTCCGCTAGGTGGGGCAGCGTATCGGGTAAATGTTCGGCAGCAGTGGTAATGAAGTAGTGAGCATAATCATGGCTCGTAGCGGCATTACTCACCCCACCTCGACTTTCAATTGCGTGGTCAAAGTGACCGGGAGCAAGGCGATCGGTGCCCTTAAAAATCATGTGCTCTAGAAAGTGCGCCATCCCAGACCAAGGCTCTGGCTCTGCGATCGCCCCTGCTTGGACCCAGACATCTACGACGGCAACAGGCGTGGCAGCAATTTCTTGATGAATCACCGTCAACCCATTGTCCAGCTGAAAAACATTGGCGGGAAAGTTTGAACCGACCAAAAGCTGTGACAACCTTGCTTAACTAAAACAAACTCGAAGTGAATTCGAATTAGACTATCGTAGCGCTTCATGCCCCCCAGTTTCGAAAAGCTTGATACAAATTTGCCGCTATCCCGACCAATAAAAATTCCCCTGCCTGTGGAGACAAAGGAATTTTTGCAAATATTTTAGTTGGGTTCCCCGCAACGCCGTCTTACCTCAGTTTTTGACCTGGAATAAATCCAGGTGGGTACCTTAGCTCTAGTTTTAAGTTTCCGGGTACATGCCCGGTCTACTGCCACTAGACGCTTAAATCAGTTCCCGTATTAGCGAAGCATAGATCATAAAACATTATTGGCAGTCACCAACGCCGCAGTAGAACCTGTCCCCTATTTTAGCGGTCTTAGACAAGAACGACCAAGTTTTAACAAAAATGGCTGAACAAAGGATTCAAAGATGCCTAGAAGCTCTGACGGTTATACCAAATGGCTTCAACTTCTTGGGCGATCGCCAGAGCCTGCTCTCTGGGGGCGGTTTGGGCTGATAACAAAACAGTCACATGACCTAACTTACGGCCTGGGCGAGACTCAGTTTTGCCATACCAATGCACGCGAGCTTGGGGAATTTTCTCGATTTGCTGACGTTTCTCTAAATAATCACTGTGGGATTGCTCGTACCCCAACAAGTTCACCATTACTGCTCCAGCACTACTTAAGGCAGGGTTACCAAGAGGAAGACCACAGACCGCTCGCAGATGTTGCTCAAACTGCGAAGTAGCGCAGGCATCTAGGCTGAAATGCCCAGAGTTATGAGTGCGGGGGGCAATTTCATTCACCAGGACTTTGCCGTCAGTGGTGAGAAACAGCTCGATGCCAAAAACTCCGACCGCTTGCAAACTGTTGAGTAGGGTCTGGGCGATCGCCTCTGCCTCTGCTTGCACGCTCTCAGGAATATCAGCGGGAGCTAGGACGCGCCGACAGACTTGGTTCTCTTGCTGAGTTTCTACCACCGGGTAAACGGCCACATCACCACTGGTACTGCGGGCAGCAATTACCGCCAGTTCGCGCTCGAAAGGTACAAAAGCTTCCAATAGGGCGGGGGAGTGGTCTAACTTTTGCCAAATATCTTCTAGCTCTGCTTGATTCTGAATAATAAACGTTCCTTGACCGTCGTACCCGTGGCGGCGGGCTTTCAGAACTAGCGGAAACCCCAACTGTTCTAAAGCGGTGGGGTTGAGTTGGTGTTCTAAAGCTACGAACTCAGGAGTTGGCAAGCCCAAATCACGGAGGTAAGAGCGCTGATGATACTTATCTAACAGCGGTACTAAAGTTGTGAGTCGAGGTCGAAAACGAGTGCCTTGAGCTTCTAGTTGAGCTAACGCTTCTAAATCAACGAATTCATTCTCGAAGGTAATCACATCACAACGAGTCGCTAACTCCTTGGTGGCCGCCGCATCAGCAACAGCAGCCAGAACCGTATCCGCCGCGATTGCCACAGCAGGGTCAGTGGCATGAGGGGTTTGAATCACCAACTGCACACCTAATTTCTTGGCGGCTCCTGCCATCATCCAAGCTAGTTGGCCCCCGCCAATAACCCCGACTCGCTGCACTGGCTGAGATCCTGACTGATAAGCAGACATTGTTTCTAAAACGTTGGAAGATAAAGGTTCAGGGGCGGGCGGTGAAACCATGAGCGTGCCAAATTTAAGGTAGCAATCCGCTATATTACGCCAAAACCAGCCACTCTTAGAGTCTAACGACCGTCACTCCATTGAGGGCAGTCAAACAGGCTTCCTCGGTTCTACAACGCAACGATTTCTAATGCCACAAATCCTCATACTTCTCTATAGTCAATTACTCCAAATATTAGTTAAGTTGTTTGTCAGATTGACGGGTAGAGGTGGCGGAAAATTCGTGCGGTTCTTACCAAAAGCCCAGCACCATTTAGTCAAGAACTACGCTGGAAATTTTCAGTTGCAAGTAGACACTACTTATCCGATCGAGGCATCGGTTTGGTTGGCAGGGGTTTACGATCTCACCACCACTCGGTTCTTGCAACAAGTATTACGAGAAGATGATGTTTTTCTCGATATTGGTGCTAACTGTGGCGCGATTACATTAGTTGCTGCTAGCTGTATTGAAACAGGCAAAGTTTATGCTTTTGAACCAGGCCCCATCATTCGATCGCGCCTCCAAGCAAATTTAGATTTAAATCCAACTCTCAAGGATATGGTGCAGGTTGTGCCGTTGGGTTTGGGGCAACAACGATGCCAACTCTCGTACTTTGAAGACCAAACCTATCGTGGCAATGGAGGGTTATTTCATAACGACCAAGGGACAACCGTGGAAGTTTTGCCGCTGGATGAATGGGTAACTCTGGAGCAGCCTCAAAAAATTGATGTGATCAAGCTCGATGTTGAAGGCATGGAGTACGACGTACTTCTGGGTAGTAAAACAGTTTTGACGACTTACTACCCAACCATTTACTTCGAAACTCTACCTGGATTCTTTACAGATAAACCTTATAGTATTCGCACACTCTATGAGTTTCTGTCGAACCTGGGCTATGTGATTGTTCGCCCTAGAAAACCTTATGCCCCGATCTCTTTAGAGGGGCCTTATCCCGCGAACTCCGTGGCTATTCATCCCACTCAAATCGAGAGGTTAAAACGCTCCAAAAAGTTTAAATTTTAGTAGATTACTAGCATCCCAAGGAATCGCGGGTGGCGGTGCCTGTGGTTGGGTTGATACCGCTGGCTTGTTCACACAGTTTGTTGACTTGAGCCCGATCCAGCAGGGCATCACTAAAATCGGCTCCGGTAATATCAGTTTCCGTAAAGGTGGAGCGAAACAAAATTGCATTTGCTAAAACCGCATCCTTGAGGCTTGCCCGCTTGAACGTGACTTGATCCATCATGGCGCTGCTCAAATTGGCGTTTTGTAAATTAGTTTCAGTCATCACCGAGGCGCTAAACACGGCACCCTGCAAATTGGCATTAGCAAAGTTAGCAGTCGTGAGATTAGTGTTGGAAAATTCGGCCACTTGCAGATTTTGACCAGAAAAGTCTCGTCCGCGCAACTCAGCATTGCTGTACGACGGAGGTGGGGCATATTGGCTCAGGGCGATCGCGGGCAAATGCCAACTCCAAATCAGAAACGCTAGTAGAAATGTAGTGAGGTAGCGAAAGATCATAAAAAATTCGATGTCAAATCGATGTCAAACCTATAGTTAGTAGAGTAGTCGCGTTCAGGCAAGTTTATGCCCCAATTTCTCTTAACTTGGTTAGTGACAGCCTTAGCACTGCTGGTCACGGCTTATTTTGTGCCCGGTTTTGTGCTGTCAGGGTTTGTGGCGGCGGCGATCGCGGCTGTGGTTTTAGGCTTGGTCAATGCGATCGTGCGACCGATTTTGCTGTTCTTCACCTTGCCGTTGACGATTTTGACGTTGGGGTTGTTTTTGTTTGTGGTCAACGCCCTCTCTATTTGGATTGTGGCCGCTCTGACCCCCGGTTTTGATATCACTGGCTTTATCCCCGCCTTGTTAGGCTCCATTGTCTTGACGATCGCCACGACAGTATTGGGCTGGTTCGCTAGGGCAATTGATTAGGCTCTGCTTCAGGCGTAAAGCCTAGGTAGCCACGGGGCGTAATCATCCAGTCAGCATAGGTGCGAGTGCTGGTATTGCCAATCAAAACTGTGGTCAGCATGTCAATCGGGACTGCCAACAATTCGTCTAGAGTTGTGAGTGTAATTTGCTCATCTTGGCGGTAGGCTGAGCGTACTAAAGCAACTGGTGTGCTGGGACCACGGTGCTGCAAGAAAATTTGTTGGGCGATCGCAATCTGCTCAGTGCGGGTTTTAGAGCGTGGGTTATAGAGAGCAGTGACAAAATCTGCTTGGGCCGCAGCATTTAAGCGCTTTTCAATTACGGGCCAAGGCGTTAACAAATCGCTGAGGCTGATGGCGCAGAAATCATGCATCAAGGGAGTACCCACCCGCGAGGCAGCGGCTTGGAGAGCAGTAATGCCGGGAAACACTCGCACCGCTGGCGTTTTACCGTCCCAATCTTGGGCTCGTAGCTCCTCTAGCACTAAGCCTGCCATGCCATAAATGCCAGAATCTCCTGACGAAATCACGGTGACGGTTAAGCCCCAGTTGGCCAAATCGATCGCCCGATGTGCCCGTTGGCGTTCCTGAGTGATCGGCAGCGCTTCTACAATCTGCCCTGGACGTAGTAATGGCTGGACGAGATCCACGTACAGCGAATAACCAATCACTACATCCGCTTGAGCGATCGCAGTTTGGGCCGCAGGAGTAATTTGTTCCAGTTGTCCGGGTCCAGTACCAACTAGCCACAATTTTCCGTTGCGGCCTGTGTATTCTTGCTCAGCTTGGGCGATCGCGATCGTCACCGCTCCCGGTTGACCTTCTGACCGAAAAATTTGTTTTTTCACCTGTAGGGGCATCTCTTGCAGGTGCCCAGTTTCTTCCGCCAAGGCAAGCACAAGACCCGCTCCTACCAAGGCGGCGGCTTCGGCTACGCTAGGGGTGCCCACTTCGGCGGCAACCACTTCTGAGGGAGTCGGGACTGGTACTGATTTGAGTTGCTCGGCGGAAAAGCAACGCAGCGGCCACTGGCGATCGCGACACAGCTCGACCAAACCCACTTCATCGGCTTTGAGGTCTAGGGTTGCCAATCCAGCGATCGCGGCTTCCGCTAAGTGATGAGTTTGGCAAACTTGCTGAATGGCACTTTCAATCAGTTGGCGAGAGGTGCCTCGTTCACAGCCAATCCCGACCCACAGAACTTTGGGATGCCATTGAACTTCTGGAATGTCGGACTCTGAAACGAATTGCCGCTCTGACGGACTAATCCAAACCCTAGCTTTCGGAGTAGCTGGTTGAACTGGAGCCGTAGCAGTTTCTTCCGACTCATGAAATTGAAATGAATGCTCCGAGGGTAGGTGCTGTTGCCAGAGCGTTGTTCCTGCTGATTGAATCACTTGTACGGGGTCTTGGCGAGCGATCGCGGCACTTACACCCGTCCAATCTCCGGTTCCTTTTTGCCAACCAAAAGGCACACCTAAAACATCAATTCCGGGTAGTTGCAAACGGTTTGCAGCGCCAGTTAGGACTGGGGTGGCATTAAGTTGTAGGGCGATCGCTTGGGTCAGGCGATCGGCTCCTCCTTGATGCCCACTGCATAAACTGATGACAAATTGCCCTGACTCATCCACCACCACCACCGCTGGATCGGTAGACTTGTGCTGCAACAAAGGCGCAATCAACCGCACCACAGCGCCCGTGGCTAGACAAAAGACAAACCCTTGGTACTGCGGCCACAACTGAGCAATCTGCTCTTTAAGCGAACCGGAATAAATCTGGAGAGAGCCCAAGTTTTGAGCTTGAGCGAGTTCGGCTAAAGAGTCTGGAATCCAAAGAGCAATGCTGTTGGTTTGGCAGAGAGGGGCTAGTTTTTTGAGGCCAGCGGGAGTTGTGGCGATCGCTGCCAACGGTTGACAGTCTTGAAACAGTGAAGAACTCAAAATGTTGTTAGTCGTAGTCAAAATCAAGAAGGGAATGGCAAAAATTTAGGGGGAATAAAAACCGCCCAACAACAAAGTCAGGCGGTGATTGAAACAAACCAAAGCGCTCTCTAACGCCGCTCCGCCAGGTTAAAGACCAGCGTTGGTTTTTGTGACGGGCACCTGACTTGACAAGACAGGTTTTATGTAGCCAGTCACACCTTGGGTGCTGCCAGGAGTATTAGTAATGGCCGATTGCAAAATTTGAGAATGGGTGACTGAGTCATTGGCCAGGGTGAACAGGGGATTGGACAAAATCCCAGCTAGAGAAGTTGCGACCAGAGACAACACCAAACCTACTTGTAAAGGCCGCATTCCAGGCAAATTCCAGGTAATGGCGGGGTAGTTCTTGACGACATCCGACATTTCCTGAGGTTCTTTCACCACCATCATCCGCACCACGCGAATGTAGTAGTAAATCGAGATCACGGTCGTCACTAAGCCCACAAGAACTAAGCCATAAGCGCCAGAACGCCAACCCGCCCAAAATAGGTAGAGCTTACCAAAGAAGCCAGCCAGCGGTGGAATGCCTCCCAAGGACAGCAGACAAATGCTCAAGCCTAAGGTGAGCAGCGGATCTTTCTGGTACAAACCGGAGTATTCGCTGATCTGATCGGTTCCAGTGCGGAGGGAGAACAGAATCACGCAGGTGAAGGCTCCCAAGTTCATAAACAGGTAAACCAGTAGGTAGAACACCATACTGGCGTAGCCCGCCTCAGTACCGGAAACCAAGCCGATCATCACGAAGCCTGCTTGCCCAATTGAGGAGTAGGCGAGCATCCGCTTCATGCTGGTTTGCGCCAACGCCACAACGTTACCCAAGACCATACTAAGGATGGCGAGGGCGGTGAAGACAAACCTCCACTCGTGGGTCAGCATTGGGAAAGCCGTCACCAAGAGCCGAATCGCCAGGGCAAAACCAGCGGCCTTAGAGCCGACTGACAAAAAGGCCACCACTGGAGTTGGCGAGCCTTCGTAAACGTCGGGAGTCCACTGGTGAAAAGGCACAGCAGCAATTTTGAAGGCGATCCCCGCGATCGCAAACACTAGAGCAATCACCAGACCAATGGATTGTCCGCTGGCATCGGTGACGACGTTAGCTGCGATCGCGCTCAGGCGAGTTTCCCCCCCCGACAGCCCATAGAGCAGCGACACGCCATAGAGGAAAATCGCTGAACTAGAAGCCCCAATCAGTAAATATTTCAGGGCCGCCTCATTGGAGCGGGGATCGCGCTTCATGTATCCGGTGAGCAGATAGGAAGCGATACTCAGCGTTTCCAAAGAAACAAAAACCATTACCAGTTCATCTGCACCGGAGAGGAACATTCCCCCCACCGTCGCCGTGAGCAGAATGGTCATAAATTCTGCTAGCGAGGTGCCAGATTGCTCGACGTAGCGGATCGACATCAGGATGGTCACGGCTGCGGACAGCGCAATGATCCCCCGGAAGACCACGCTCAGAGCATCACCATTAAAACCACCCAGGAAAGCAATTGGATTGGTGGTTTCCCATTGAAAATAAAGAGCACCTGTAGCACCGAGCAGCCCCGCGATCGCTAAATAAGGAGTCCAACGGGAAGCAGCACGTCCGGCAATCAAGTCGCTGATCAGCACCAAGAGCAGCGTCACAATGACGATACTTTCCGGTACGATCGTCCCCGCATTAAGCTGGGCTGCAAGAGTAGCAAAATCCATAGGGGTTCGACAGACTAAACAGCAGTGACAGATCCCAGTCTATATCCAACCCATTGCGGCTCCATGAGCAGGCGTGAGCTTCTGGATACTTTCTAGGCTTCTCGCTTCCTAGTCCCGCTATTGCGTCGGACTCCACGAGCGTTGTTTTACTTCCCCGTGCTGCCCCACCGGAGAAGATGCAATTTTTTATCCCCTTGTGTCCTGCAAGGCCGCAACAATTAGGATCTTTAACCAGAATCTTATCGCGCTATCTTAACGCTTACTCTTATTTTGAATCAGTATTTATTCTTAGAGCAACCGATATCAGCTTAGAGCGATCGCAGTCAAACTGTTAATATTTGTTCACAATTCACGAGAAAGTTGGAATTTTTGCCCTCCGTCGAACTCATGGATGAAGAGCGAATCTAAGACTAGCTTGGCTTTCTAGCTTATCTGCGTCCTGGCTTAGCTAACTTCCCCGCTCCGCTGCAACGATTCGCGTCTCAGGGAGATAAACACAAAAACTTTTGTCAAAACTGAGGATTCCACCCATATTGGTTATAAGTAGAGTCAAGACATGTTGAATGTCGCCTCCACTTACAGCTCTCCTGAAGTCCTCCTTTGTCAGGGAGGCTGCTTTCAGGGAGTCCTCTTTTAGGATGAAGCGATCGCTATCTAGTTAAGCTAACTTTTCGCTAGTCTCCCCGTTTTCGCCATCAGTCCTTGCTACTTAGGCTTGGCATCCCAGATGAAATCCTGCATGTCCAAGACTACTTAGCTTCGCTACCACTTTGCCTGAAGTTAAACGAT
This sequence comes from Trichocoleus desertorum ATA4-8-CV12, assembly GCA_019358975.1. NCBI lineage: Bacteria > Bacillati > Cyanobacteriota > Cyanophyceae > Leptolyngbyales > Trichocoleusaceae > Trichocoleus > Trichocoleus desertorum. The sequence goes on along the minus strand of JAHHIL010000002.1, from coordinate 283,338 downwards.
CCCATGTCAACCCTGGTCATTGTCGAATCTCCTACCAAAGCACGCACCATTCGCAACTACTTGCCCGCAGGCTACCGAGTGGAAGCGTCAATGGGACATGTGCGCGATCTGCCGCAATCGGCGAGCGAAATCCCCGCTAACGTCAAGGAAGAAAAATGGGCAAAGCTGGGAGTGAATATCGAATCGGAATTCGAGCCGCTCTATGTGGTGCCCAAAGACAAGAAAAAAATAGTCAAGGCTCTCAAAGACGCGCTCAAAGAAGCCGATGAGTTGATACTGGCAACGGACGAAGACCGCGAGGGAGAAAGCATTAGCTGGCATTTACTTCAGCTCTTGCAGCCCAAGGTGCCGATCAAGCGCATGGTGTTCCATGAGATCACCCAAGAAGCGATCAAGGAAGCGCTGAAAAATTGTCGCACTGTAGACGAGAAGCTAGTTCGGGCGCAGGAAACGCGGCGGATCTTAGATCGGTTGGTGGGCTATACCCTCTCGCCGTTGCTGTGGAAAAAAATTGCTTGGGGTTTGTCGGCTGGACGGGTGCAATCTGTAGCAGTGCGGCTTCTGGTGAGACGGGAGCGGCAGCGTCGGGCCTTCCGTCAAGGAACTTACTGGGATCTCAAAGCCAGCCTAGAAAAAGATAAAAGTGCGTTTGAAGCCCGACTGGTGACGCTGCGAGGTCAGCGCTTGGCGACAGGCAGCGACTTTGACGAAGCGACAGGGCAAATTGCGGCGGGTCGCAACGTCCTCTTGCTGAATGAAGCTGAAGCCAGAGCACTGCAAGAGCAAATCACTAACAAGCCTTGGACCGTTTCTAATATCGAAGAACGGCCTGTTACTCGCAAGCCTGCACCCCCCTTTACCACTTCTACTCTGCAACAGGAATCGAACCGCAAACTCCGCCTCTCGGCCAGGGATACAATGCGGGTGGCCCAAAGCCTCTATGAGCAAGGCTTTATCACCTACATGCGGACGGACTCAGTGAATTTGTCGCAGCAGGCGATCGCGGCAGCTCGAGCTTGTGTAGAAAGTATGTATGGTGAGGCTTATCTCAGCCCCGAACTCCGAAAATACTCCACCAAAAGCAAAGGGGCGCAAGAAGCCCACGAAGCGATTCGTCCCGCCGGAAGTAGTTTCCGCACTCCCCAAGAAACCGGACTGAAAGGGGCGGAATTTCAACTGTATGACTTGATTTGGAAGCGCACCGTCGCCACCCAAATGGCAGAAGCGCGTCAGACGCACATCACAGTGCAAATTCAGGTGGAAGAGGCGGGGTTCCGAGCTAGTGGTAAGCGCATCGACTTCCCTGGTTTCTTCCGGGCTTATGTTGAAGGTTCGGATGATCCCGACGCGGCGATCGAGGATCGCGAAGTGATTCTGCCCACGCTCAAGGTGGGTGACAAGCCCGCTTGCAAAGCTTTAGAGGCGATCGGTCACGAAACCCAACCTCCCGCTCGTTACACCGAAGCTTCTTTGGTGAAAACCTTGGAAAGTGAAGGGATTGGTCGGCCTAGCACCTACGCCAGCATTATCGGCACCATTATTGACCGGGGTTATGCTCAGATGGTCAGCAATGCCCTAGTGCCCACGTTTACTGCCTTTGCCGTCACCACGTTATTAGAAAAGCACTTCCCTGATCTGGTTGATACCAGCTTCACCGCTCGGATGGAGCAAACCCTGGATGAAATTTCCACAGGTGAGGTGAAGTGGTTGCCTTACCTCAAGGAGTTCTATCTCGGAAAAGCGGGTTTAGAAACGCAAGTTAAAGAACAGGAAAGTCAAATTGATCCCACAGAAGCCCGCACCATTGAGCTAGAAGATCTGGCGGCTAAAATCCGCATTGGTCGTTACGGTGCTTACCTGGAAACCGAGAAAGATGATGCGATCGTTAAAGCTACAATTCCTCAAGATTTAACGCCTGCTGACCTAGACCCTGCTCAAGTTGAGGTGCTACTGCGCCAAAAAACCGAGGGACCCGATAAGCTAGGGCTGCAACCTGACACGGGAGAGCCGATTTATCTACGCATTGGTCCCTTTGGTCCCTATGTCCAGTTGGGAGATTTGGGGGAAACCAATGCGGAGCCGAAGCGGGCTTCACTACCTAAAGGGGTGGGCATGGAGGATGTCACCCTAGAGATGGCGGTGGGCTTGTTGTCTCTCCCCCGCACCTTAGGCACTCACCCAGAGACAAGCGGCAGAATTCAAGCTGGGCTGGGACGATTTGGCCCTTATGTAGTGCATGACCAAGGGAAGGAAGGCAAAGAGTATCGCTCCTTAAAAGCGGAAGATGATGTACTGACGATTCCTCTAGACCGCGCTTTGGAATTGCTGGCTGAGCCAAAAGCAGGTCGCCGGGGTGCTCGTAGCAAATCTAAAGAATCGCTGCGATCGCTCGGTGCTCATCCTGCCGATGAGGAGCCGATCAATATTTACGATGGCCCCTATGGCCCTTACATCAAGCACGGCAAGACCAATGTCTCGGTGCCCGAAGACCAAGCGGTAGAGTCGATCACGTTAGAAGCGGCTCTGGAGCTATTAGGTACCAAGGAGTCAACCAGTAAGTCGGGGCGCAAGTCCACCAAGGCTGCCAGTGGCACGAAAAAGTCGGCAAGCAAGTCGGCAAGTAAGTCGGCAGCAGCTAAGAAAGAGACAACTAAGAGCGAGACAACTAAAAGCGAAACGGGCACCAGCCAAACCAAAACTCGCAAGGCTACCACGAAAAAATCAGGCACTAGTAGCTCTAAGAAGAAAACTTCAACCCTGGAGAGTTAAAGTTTCTGAATCATAGGAGGGGAACGGGGGTGCCGCGATCGCCCTCCTATGATTCAGTCACCTGTAGTTCAATCCCTCTCAATGCACCAAATCAGAAAACATTTCCTGCACAGCAGGATGAACTAGCCGCTGGTTTTGCACGTTGAGACCCTTAGCTAAAACTGGGTCTAAATCCAATGCGGCTAAGCCATAATTGGCCAGCTTCAGCACGTAGGGTAAGGTGCTGTTGTTGAGGGCTTGCGTGGCGGTCCAGGGCACAGCTCCAGGCATATTCGGTACGCCATAATGAACCACTCCTGCCTCGACGTAGGTGGGATAGCTATGGGAAGTTGGCCGCATGGTTTCGATGCAACCGCCTTGATCCACTGCCACATCCACGATCACTGAACCAGGCCGCATTTTGGCAACCAAAGACTGAGCCACGAGAATGGGCGCACGCCGACCGGGCACCAACACAGCCCCAATCAACAAATCGGCTTCTGGTACAACGGTCTCAATTTGTAAGGAGTTGCTGTAGAGCAGTTCCACACGGGAACCAAATAAAGTTTCTAAATAAGCTAAACGGTCTACACTCACATCTAAAATTTGCACCTGAGCGCCTAAACCCACAGCAATACGGGCGGCTTCAGTTCCTACCACCCCTCCACCCAAGATTACTACCTGCCCCGGACGCACACCTGGCACTCCTCCTAGTAAAACGCCGCGTCCGCCTTGTTGCCGCTCCAGAAATCGCGCTCCAAACTGTACAGATAGCCGCCCAGCAATAATGCTCATGGGGGTTAGCAAAGGCAATTTCCGATCTGGGGTCTCTACCGTTTCATAGGCGATCGCAGTCACACCAGAGCTGATCAAATGCTCAGTCAGTTCGCGATCGGCGGCTAAATGCAAGTAGGTAAAAAGTAGTTGGCCTTTTTGCAAAAACTGATATTCCGGCGATAGCGGTTCTTTGACCTTAATCACCAACTCCCGATTCCAGGCGGCTTCGGCGCTGGGAACAATTCTTGCTCCTACTTGGACATAGTCAGCATCGGTAAAGCCTGCTCCCATCCCAGCCTGGGTTTCGACAAAAAGGGTATGCCCATTGTCTGCCAGGACGCGAACACTACTTGGACTCAACCCCACTCGAAACTCTTGGTCTTTTGTTTCCTTGGGAACGCCGATTTCCATATGAAACCTCTGAATGCCCTATGCTTCTAGCTTAATCTGGCCACAAAAGTAGCTGGGAATCAAAGTAGGGACTGAGCTTGAGCGATCGCCACTCGGTCTTGATCCAAAAGGATGAGTTGACGCCAAGACAGCCCCCCTTAAAATAGATAAAAGAGGTAAAGAATTGTAAATAGTGTCAAAAGCAGCCAAAAGTTCTACCTTAAGGCTTACCTCCTGAGTAAGATTTCTCAATCGCTGCTTTACACTTGGACTGAATTAGCAGAACTGTCGTCAATTTTTTTGAAGCAATGACTCAACTACAACCCACTACAACTCCCAAATTGGCTGAACCTAAAGTCGGCTTTACAGAATATGCAGAACGCTTAAATGGTCGAGCCGCTATGCTTGGTTTTGCGATCGCCGTTGCCATCGAATATGTAACTGGGCAAGGCGTTTTGACTTGGCTAGGACTGCGCTAATATCTCGACTTGCCAGTTCTTCCTCTTACCTTGGCCTCGGCTGATGCTGACTGAATCGGCACCTCAGCAGCAATTAAAAGAGGCTAGTTCAAATGGGGAAGGGCTGGAAAGGCTTGGGAAGACTAAGATAAAGAGATGATAAAGGGTAGTATAAATACTTATCGACCTAGACAGTTTTTTCTATAATTCTGCATAAGTTGTGGGATGCGTCTAAATTAGAAATAAGAACTCCCACTAAACTGAATCACGTAACTTCTAACTGTTTTACTTCATTTAAAACTCTAAACTTCTTGATACGTTGAGCCAGAGAAATACTGTGATGAATGCTGTATGGCCTCGGTTTTTTAGGGCAGCTTACCGTAAGGAGCCCATCTCAAGTTTTATTATTACGGTGGGTGCTGTAGATGCTGCGATTGGCGGGCTTGATAGTCGCTGGTCTCTCTTTAGCTTTGGTCTGGGAACCGTGGGCCTCGCGATCGCCCTGCGTTGGTGGTTGATGCACCGCCAAGAGGAAGAACAACCCGATCAAGTGCCCCAATATTACTTGCCATCCCGCTCCTCCCGACCGCAACTCCCCATGTTATCGGTTTCCAAGAAAAACCCACCCCACTAAATTTACTTCTTATTTTTCTTAGATAGGTCTTTTTTAGGGCTAAAGCTCTGTACCGTCATGGCTCCGACTATCAAGCAACTCCTTAAGATCGGTGAGGTTGCCACTCAGAGTGGGTTACCTGTCAAAACGATTCGTTACTACGAAGAAATTGGCTTACTGACGCCAACTGTGGAACGTTCTGAGGTAGGGTATCGTCTGTTTGACCGTTCAGTGCTGAATCGCTTGGCTTTTATTAAGCGGGCTCAAGCTTTAGGGTTGAGCTTAAGTGAAATTCATGAGGTTTTGGGTGTGCACGACCAGGGACAACTGCCTTGTGGTGAAGTCAAGCAACGCTTGCAGACTAAGTTGGCTGCGATCGCTCAGCAAATCGAAGCGCTCAAAACTCTAGAAGATGAACTACAAGGAATTCTTTCGGGTTGGGAAGAACAGCCCCCAGTCCATCGGATTCATCAAACAATCTGCCCCAATATTCAATCGAACTATGAAACACCCGTCTCCCAGCTTTCCTCTGCGTGTATTTCTTCATAAGCGGTTGGCATTTTGGGGAGCAGTTTGCATCGGGGTAGTCTGCCCTATACAAGGCGTTAGCATCAGTCAAGCTCTACCCGCACCTCCTGTAGCGAGTGAAGTAGCCGCTAACACCGTCACGAATGCCCCCACTAGTGGCGATTGGAGACAACCCCAGTTAGTTCAGACCCTTGAAGGACATAAAGGAGCAGTTGATGTGCTTTTATTTAGTCCAGATGGTCAGACGCTATTTAGTGGCGGTAGCTACAACGACGCCAGAATTAAGGTTTGGAATCTCCAGCGCGGCAGAGAGGCAATGACGTTGCGAGTCCATCAGACAATGGTGGCATCGCTAGCCCTGACTCCGGATGGTCAAACCTTAGCTAGCGGTGGTACCGACTATATTTTGAACCTTTGGAATCTGAAGACAAAACAATCGACTCGTATTTTCTTAGACCACTCCAGCCACATTTTGGCACTCGCTATTAGTCCTGACGGTCAAACCTTAGTCAGCGGCGGTTTAGACGGAATTAAACTCTGGGATTTACAAAGACAACGCCCTTTGTACACGCTTGAGGATGAGCGCCATGAAGTATATTCCCTAGCCATTAGTCCTTCTGGGCAATACCTAGCTAGCGGAGAAGACAATGGCGTGGTGAAGCTGTGGGATTTGGCCAGTGGGCAGCTACTACAAACCCTCCCAGGCCACACAGGGGTGGTTAACTCTCTAGCCTTTACACCCGACAGTTCATCCTTAATCAGCGCTAGTCGAGATACAACCATTAAAGTCTGGAATCCAGAAACGGGCGAATTGCGACAAACTCTAGCGGGACATAACAATTGGGTCACTGATGTTGAGGTGAACCCTAACGGCAGAATCTTAGCCAGTGCGGGTCGAGACGCGGTTAGACTGTGGAATCTGGAGACAGGAGAAATGATTACTACCCTGACTGGGCATACAGATTGGGTACAGTCGGTTGCCTTCAGCCCTGACGGCCAAACTCTGGCCAGCGGTGGTTCTGATCGGTTGATTCAAGTGTGGCGAGATGGAGTCTTAGCTCCCGCTAAATAGTTGGGCTCAGCCGTTTCACGCGATTAAGCACATAAAAAAAACGAGGAAGAGACATTGAACTCTCTTCCTCGTTTTTTTTGGTTGCTTTGGTCTTTGGTATCACTTTGCTCTTTGAGCTTTTGCCGCAGAACCTGCATTTGTTTCTTACGTTGTCTCTGACGAGCCGAACCACCTTTACCTTTGGAGTTCCGACCTTCACGGCGCGGCGACTCCCATCGTTTCAGACGTTGAGCCATATTTGGTACTTAGTTAAATGATATGGGCGGGGAGAGACTCGAACTCTCACGACCGAAGCCGCCACATTTTGAGTGTGGTGCGTCTACCAATTCCGCCATCCGCCCTTGGATGAAGCTTCACTATTATACTCATTTTTTCCGTTTTGCAACAGGGTTTGGTAAGTTTTACTTCCAGCCCAGCGATCGATTTCTCTCGCTCGAATCACAGGGACTGGGTGCGTGAGGGGTGCGACTTGAGCCTGCTTGAGCAACTCACCCAGATCGCTGTTACTGATATCATCGTAAGAACGCGCCTGAGCCAAGAAAGCGTCTAGGTTCAGCTTAGATGCCAAGGTTGGCGATCCCCCAGTCAGCTTCATCAGCAGGGAAGCCACCACCTTCGGATCTTGCGTAACTAAGAGGGCAGCGCGATCGCAAGTGAATTCAGCACAGCGAACCCATTCTAAGATTTGGGACTGCAAGGTTTGGGCAATCATTCCCCCCAAAGTGGGCAGTTGTCCTGCCGCCAGCACCATGATGTTGGCTAGGGTTAAGTAAACCCCGTGGTCGCATTTCAAGTGCCCTAACTCGTGAGCGATCACCGCTTGAATTTCTTCGGGGTTTAGTAGTTCTAACAAAGAGGTATGAACTACGATAAAGGGCTGCCGACCTCGAATCGCAAACGTGTAAGCATTGGGGACAGGATGTTGCCGAATGTAGAGCTGAGGCAACTCCAAGTCAAGAATTTTGCAAGCTTCAATCAGCAGTTGATGCAGGTGCGGCAGTTGTTGCTCGCTGACCAAAATGCTGGAGGCAATATTGTCGAGGTAAAAAACTTGTTCGGCTAGTGGCCCTAGCAAACTCCGAATCATCAAGTCCAGCCCAGGCAACTGCTTGAGGGATTGGGTTGCTTCTAAATCGAGGGGATGACGAAATTGATCCGCCTTCAAGCCAATTAAAGGAGTCTTTGCAAGAGCCATGCTGGGACAGCCATGAAACGTGAGGTCAAGACAAGTGTCTAAGCCAATCGCACAGCAAACAACGAGTTGCATTGCGATCGCTTAACCACTTACACATAGCTAGTATAGCGAGATTGCCCCTGGCCTGCGGGAGACAAGCCAAGAGCAATGGATCAAACCTCACTCACTGCAACTGTGGCTAGGAGTTAATTGGGCGCGATCGGTGTCAGTGGAGCTACCTCAGCCTCTGTAGTCGAGTCTCCTTGAAGACGCTGCAACTTCACCCCCAGTTTTTGGAGCTTCGTGTCGAGGTTTTCATAGCCCCGATCCAAGTGGTGCAATTCTTGAATCGTGGTTTTACCTTCTGCGGCCAAAGCAGCCAGAACCAAAGCAGCTGATGCTCTTAAATCGGTTGCGACTACAGGAGCCCCAGAGAGCGTCGGGACTCCCCGAATCACGGCGTGATTGCCCTTCACCCGAATATCAGCTCCCATCCGATTTAGCTCAGCCACATGGCGCAGGCGGTTTTCAAACACCGTTTCTGTGACGATGCTGTCGCCCTCACTGACGGTCAGCAAAGCCATAAATTGAGCTTGCATATCCGTAGGAAAACCTGGATAGGGTAAGGTCTCAATATCAGTAGCGGTCAGGCCATGCCCCGGACTGATCCGCAAACAGTTAGGTGACTCTGGGGCGATCAAAGCACCGATCGCCCGCAACTTAGCGATGGCAGCCGTCAAATGGTCAGGAATAACCGGAGAGAGGCTAATTTCAGATTGTGTGATAGCTCCTGCTACTAGAAAAGTAGCCGCCTCAACGCGATCTGGAATAATGGTGTAGTCGGCTGAGTGCAAACTTGGCACCCCTGAGATCACGATGGTTTTCGTGCCTGCGCCTCGGATCTGGGCTCCCATGGCTCGGCAGAAGTTAGCCAAGTCGATCACTTCAGGTTCTTGAGCCGCATTCTCTAGGATGGTTTCGCCATCCGCTAGGGTCGCAGCCATCATCAGCGTTTCGGTCGCACCAACGCTGGGATAATCCAGATAAATTTTGGCTCCCTTGAGGCGGCGGCTAGGGCCTCTGACGTAAGCATTGACTGTGCCGTGCTCAATGTGGACATCAGCTCCCATCGCTTGCAGACCTCGGACATGGAGGTCTACTGGACGAGCGCCGATCGCGCAACCACCGGGCAAAGGAACGCGGGCCACGCCTAAGCGAGCTAACACAGGGCCAATGACAAAGAAGCTAGCTCTCAGTTGGCTAACCAGCTCATAAGGAGCGGTTGATTGGCCAATGTAGCTCGCATTGATATCGAGAACATCGCCCTGCCGTGTCAGTTTGACACCCAAGGATGCCAAAATCTCCCCCATCCGAGAGACATCTGCCAGAGAGGGAACGTTACGAAGACGGCAGTCTTGGGGACAGAGCAGGGCACCCGCCATCACAACGAGGGCGGAGTTCTTGGCACCGCTAATAGTGACATGTCCTTTGAGCGAAGATTTACCCCAAATCTGAAGTACTGACTTATCTTCTTCAGGTGAAGAATGGGTATCTGGCAGTCCGTAAGAGGGAGTTATGGGCTTATCCTCCGAGTCATTTATGCTTCTAGAACTTACAAATTTGGTTTTGATTCTACCGGAAAGATTTCAGATGTCCAGAACTCTGCTCTCAAGCACTAAATATAGTGAACTCAAAGAAGGGCTGTAGGCTATGAAATCTTCAACCGTAAGAGTTGACAAACCTTCCGGATTTTACTACATTGATAAATCGCAGTCTAAAACTGCACAACAAGCGGAACTGGCGGAATTGGTAGACGCGCTAGATTCAGGTTCTAGTGTCTGCAAAGACTTCCGGGTTCAAGTCCCGGGTTCCGCATCTAAAGCCAGTTGAGTCAAGCCCTGAAGGGCTCCCTCAGTCTACATGATGTTTAAGAGCAAACCGTATGAGAAATTCAGCGGTTTGCTTTTTTATTTTTCCCTAAAAGTTCTTCAGGTAACTGGAGTTTTGGTCAGATCTACTTATGATTGCCTAGCTAATTGTAAGAATATTTAAATATTTGGCTCGATATTCTCGATATTCAGGACCCAGATTCTACCCTGTGGCTATGTTGACCAGTCTGCAAAATTCTCTCGTTAAGCAACTTCGTAAGTTACACCGGGCTAGAGATCGCCGGGAGCAGCAATTGTTTTTGCTGGAAGGCACTCACTTACTAGAAGAAGCTTGTGCCGTGAATTATCCGTTGGCAACCCTCTGTTGCACTCCAGAGTGGCAAGCCAATCATGAGCAGTTATGGCAGCAAGTGAGTCAAACCGCGCAACGACTAGAACTGGTGAGCCCTGAAGTGTTGAAGGCGATCGCAACTACTGTAGAACCTGACGGCGTAATTGCGACAGCCCAGCGTCAGCCAGAGCAGATTCAACTAAGCGAAATTACCAGCCTGGGTCTGGTGCTAGAAACCATTCAAGATCCAGGAAATTTGGGCACCATGATTCGGGCCGCCGCAGCCGCCGGGGCAGAAGGGTTGTGGCTCAGTGCTGACAGCGTGGATCTTGACCATCCCAAAGTATTGCGGGCCTCTGCGGGGCAATGGTTCCGGCTGCCGATGGCTGTCAGTGCAGATTTGAAAACGGTCGTGGCTGATTACCAAGCTCAGGGCATGCAAGTCGTGGCCACTCTGCCAGATGCGGCCCTAACTTACTGGGAAGCTGATTTGCGGCAACCTACATTAATTTTGCTCGGTAATGAAGGCGCAGGACTCTCTGAGGAAGTAGCAACTTTGGCGGATCAACAAGTCAAGATTCCCCTTAGGTCCGGGGTTGAATCCTTGAACGTGGCGATCGCCGCTGCCTTAATACTGTACGAAGCCCAGCGACAACGAGGGTTCAATCCTGAGGCTCCTTCCAGTTAAGCGAGTGGGCGCGAATCTCAGCGAGCCGCTTCAGCCCGATTGCCGAGCCTCAATAAATTGTTCAATATCAGCAACTGCGGCTTCCCAATCAGCCAGAGCGGGCCGAACTGGAGTCGAGTTAGGGTTGCTATTAGGTACAGGAGCCACCTTTTCTGGCTGAGTTTGAGCAGTTGTAGGTGGCCTGCCATCGACTTGCAAGGTTTTTTGCAACTGATCAAGTGATTCAGCAAAAGCTTGGGCGGCGGCGCGACGAAGATCGTTCTGATGCTGCTCCATTAGCTGGACTCCAAAATTTAGAATCTAGGACTCAGACTGCTTGCCATCCTGGCTTTTAAAGCGGCATGGGTCAAGCGTTGAAAGACGTAGAAAAGACATCAATATGGCTGATCCAGCGTCCCATTTGTAGTCTGACGGAGGTCAATCGACCGAGACTCCTAGGGGTTAACTGCTTATCAGGGTGCCCAATTTTGTTGCGATCGCAGCATTTCGATCTTTATGGCTGAGGCGGCTGTCCTGCTACGAGTAGGTGTTGTCTAATCAACCAAATCCGGTTGACAATTGAGACAATTGAGAAAGAACAAAAAGTTAAAACTAAGCACTTAGCTTTTTGGGCTTTTGGCATTGAGGTATGTTAGAAAGGTTTGCCTTTCCAGGAGCGCAAAGTGAGTCAGGGATTTGATTACGATTTAGTTATTCTCGGCGCAGGGGTCGGGGGACATGGAGCGGCACTGCATGCAGTGAGCTGTGGTTTGAAAACTGCCATCGTCGAAGCGGCTGATATGGGCGGCACCTGTGTCAATCGTGGTTGTATCCCCTCTAAAGCTCTTCTGGCAGCTTCGGGGCGGGTGCGGGAACTACGGAATGCTCATCACCTCAAGGCAATGGGGATTCAAGTCAGCCAAGTTGACTTTGATCGGCAAGCGATCGCCGACCACGCTAACAATTTGGTTAGCAAAATTCGAGGCGACCTCACCAACAGCCTGAAGCGCTTGGGTGTGGATGTGATTCAAGGTTGGGGCAAAGTTGCAGGCCCACAAAAAGTTTCAATTGAAACTCCCACGGGCGAAAGAGTGGTCACCGCTCAAGACGTAATGTTGGCTCCTGGCTCCGTGCCTTGGGTGCCGCCTGGGGTAGAAGTGGATGGCAAGACCGTGTTTACCAGCGATGACGCGGTCAGACTAGAATCTCTGCCGCCTTGGGTCGCCATTATTGGCAGCGGCTACATTGGCTTGGAGTTTTCTGACGTTTACTCAGCTCTGGGCGCGGAAATCACTCTAATTGAGGCGTTGGATCAACTGATGCCTGGGTTTGATCCAGATATCGCCAAGTTGGCGCAACGGGTGCTGATTGCTCCCCGCGACATTGAAACCAAAGTTGGCATGCTGGCGAAACGAGTGATTCCTGGTTCGCCAGTCGTAATCGAGCTGGCGGATGCCAAAACCAAGGAAGTGGTAGAAGTGCTGGAAGTCGATGCTTGCTTAGTGGCGACTGGACGCATCCCCGCAACGCAGAATTTAGGTCTAGAAGCAGTTGGCGTAGAAATCGATCGCCGTGGCTTCATCCCCGTCAACGATCGGATGGCGGTGCTGGTGGATGGCCAACCTGCGGCTCACTTATGGGCAATTGGCGATGCTACAGGCAAGATGCAACTCGCTCACGCCGCCTCTGCTCAGGGAGTTGTGGCTGTTGAGAATATTTGTGGTCGCGATCGCCAAGTGGACTACCGCAGTATTCCTGCTGCTGCCTTTACCCATCCAGAAATTAGCTTTGTCGGCATGACTGAACCCGCAGCAAAAGCCTTGGGAGAAGCAGAAGGATTTAAAGTGGCGACTTCTAAGACCTACTTTAAAGGCAACTCGAAAGCCCTGGCAGAAGGTGAAACAGAAGGTGTCGCTAAAGTGATTTATCGCGAGGACACAGGTGAAGTCTTAGGTGTGCATATCTTTGGTCTGCATGCTTCTGACCTCATCCAAGAAGCAGCCAACGCGATCGCTCAGCGTCATTCTGTGAAGGATCTCGCTTACATGGTGCATACTCATCCCACCCTTTCCGAAGTGTTGGATGAAGCCTTCAAGCGGGCAGTCGCAGCTCACTAAACGGTGACCTAACCCCCAGCCCCTTCCCTGCTAGGGAAGGGGAGCTAGATTCAAAGCCCCTTTCCTGTGGGAGAGGGGTTGGGGAGAGGTCAGTTCCATATTTCTCGTATTGGGTTGTTCTTAAATTAATTTCTTATGCAAATTCGTCGTCGTTCACCGAATCCTGCAATTGCTGTCCAAGAATTGCGCTATCAGGTTGTTGTGCCAGACGCTGCGCCCCGCCACATTTTGGAAGAAATTGTTTGGCATAAAGAAGTTGAAGTAGATCAAATGCGGGAGAAGCAGCCTTTACTGGAGCTGCAAAAGCAGGTTCGGACGGTCGCGCCTCCTCGCAACTTTGTGGAAGCCCTACGACAAAGCCAAACCCAGCCCGCTGTAATTGCGGAGGTCAAGAAAGCATCTCCCAGTAAAGGGCTATTGCGAGAAGACTTCGATCCTGTGGCGATCGCCCAAGCCTACAAAGAGGGTGGAGCGACCTGCGTCTCAGTTTTAACGGATCAAAAATTTTTTCAAGGCGGTTTTGCCAATCTTTCCAAGGTCCGGGCTGCAATTGACCTGCCTCTACTCTGCAAAGACTTTATTATCTACCCGTACCAAATCTACTTGGCTCGGTGCCACGGTGCAGATGCAGTGCTACTCATTGCCTCGATTCTTTCGGACAAAGACTTACAGTACTTTGTCAAAATTACAAATGCCTTGAACATGACCGCTTTAATTGAGGTGCATACCTTGGAAGAGCTGGACCGAGTTCTGGCGTTAACAGGTGTCGCCCTAGTTGGCATTAACAACCGCAACTTAGAAAACTTCTCCGTTGACTTGCAAACCACCTGTCACCTCCTCGCAGCTCGCAACCAGCAACTTCAGGAGCGAGGTATTCTAGTGGTGAGTGAGTCAGGACTGCATCAGCCTGCTGATTTAAGCTTGGTTGCTGAAGCGGGGGCAAAGGCAGTTCTGATTGGCGAATCTTTAGTCAAGCAAAGTGATCCAGCGCAGGCTTTGCGACAGATATTAGCGACCTCTGCAACCGCAGCGACCCCAAAGGCAGCTTTATAAACCCTCAGCTAAATCAGGAGTAATCATTTCGGTCTGGAATCGATGACAAAAGCTTCTGATTTAGGGGCTGAATCCAAGAAGAGTGTTCTCACAGTATTCTCCAGCCCTACTTGCCTTATCAGGTCGGTAGGGTAAACCCATTACTTTAAGGTAGATCAGCCTAAATGGAGCCGATTCCTCTTCCCTCTCACGTTCACTATGAGTTGCTACTACAACTGCTAGAACGGCAGACGATGTTTGCTGTCAAGCAAAGGTCACTTCAAAGTGAGCAAGTACACGAACTCATCAGCACTCTACGTAAGGCATTGGCTCAGCAAAAGCGATTAGAGGAAAACTGTCAACGCGCTAACCAGCCCATTGAGTACCGTTGGTCTCTCAACAATTCGGAAGCCGAAAAAACAGCTCCATCTGAATAGCCTTCCTGAATAGCCTGCAGCGATCGCAAAGGGAATATAATCTATTGCTGACGTGAAACAGGGTTTCTCAAAACTAATCCTGCTTTGTTTCTAGAGACCTATGGTGCCTTGCTGCTGTAAAGGTTATTCTATTGGCTAGTTTGTCTTGCTGAGTCTGTGAGTCAGTTATTAACGCTGGGGAGGTCCTGAGTGTCGGAACCGGACTTAGCCGCTGGTCATGAGTCAACTCCTGAAGAACTTCAACCCCAGTGGGAGCAAGAGCGTCAAACCCTACTGGCTGAGCTGGAGCAACTGCGATCGCTGGAACACAACCGCTTAGAGCGAATTTCGCTGCTAGAACAAGCGCTCGACCAAGCGCTAACGTCTTTGAACGACCTCAAGTTGCAAATGAGGGATCAACAAGTCTTAGAGGACCAGTTAGCGACTACAGAAGATTTTTCTCACGTACAGCAGCAGGCAATTACCAAGCTGAAGCTACAGTTGACGCAGCAAGAGCAAATCCTGGAAACCCGGATTGCCGAGGCTCAAGAGCAGAACCAAAGCTTTCAGGAACTCTTATCAGCGACTGAGGCGATCGCCGAAACTCAGCAAGCAGAACTAGAGCGGTTGCGAACCCAAATCGTGAAAGATCGCTCTGAGGTGCAGATTCAGCAAAAATGTTTAGAGAAGCAGCTCAGTGATTTGCAAGAGACCTTGGCAGAACAACAACAGCATGTTTTAGAAACGGAAACTCAGGCCCTAGCAGCCCGCACCTTAGCAGCGAGTCTAGAGATAAAACTAGCTGAAGCGCAACAGCAAATTGAAAGTTTATATGCCAACTTAAGTCAGCGTCAGACCGCTTTTTCCGAATTGGAGACGCAGTTAGAGCAAGCGTATTTGGCTTTGGAAGAGTATCAAATATTGATGCACCAAATGCAGCAGTCTCAAGCCCTCTTGGCCGAGCAGCACACAACCATCGCTACATTGCAGCAAGATTTAGTTACAGCTCACGGCAAGATCGAAGAACTAGAAACTCAGGTCGCTAAACAAGTCATGCTGCAAGCTAAGCTGCAACAAGCGGGCCAAGAGCTAGAAACAGAGCGCGATCGCTATCAAACCCGTGTTTTTGAACTAGAGCAGCAAGCCGCCGAAATGCAAGAACAAATTCTCAAGCAGGCTCGGCAGGCCAATGAATACGAGACTGCGGTACAGCATTGGAAAGATCGGTGTTCCGAGAGCCAACGTCAGGCGCTACACCTAAAAGAACGGCTAGAACAGCTCTCAGCAGATTCTGCGGAAGATTTATCAGAGTTGATTGGGGCAGCACAAGAGCCGGAAGTAGCTGAAACGTCAGAGCCTAGGATTTCGAAGCCAACGACTTCCTCTCAATTTGGCCGTAGTTTGAAAGTAGACTTGCCTGCTTTCTTGGCTCGACGGCAGAGCTGAAAAGCTTTTTGGCTCACCCGTCTTCCACGGGTAATAGTGCTAGTGCCTCATGCCAATGGCTAAACAGTCTCCAACCAATCGAAAATGCAATTAAGCTGCTCTAAGGTAACTAAGCCATACTGCCAGAGGATCATAGGTAATGGTCCTGGGTCTTGCTCCCGATGGCGCAGGGCGATCGCGATCGAAGCAGCAGAAATGGATAAATCCTCTTGTAAAAACCGAATAAATCGAGAATAGGTTGCGGGTGCCATACTAACTAGCCTGATGAATTAAATCTGATTTTGTATTGTCAGAAACAAATTTTTTGAAAATGGGTGGCCACTCTTTGATCTGTCCATTATCTGTCTCTTACGTTGAATGTGAGGCCAGACCTACTTTCATGAACGTCATGAATAATGAACAAATTAGCTCCAAGTAATTGCTTACTCGAAACCAAGTTCGACGGGGAAGGCTGATTTAACTATCCCCAGTTGTGATGAATAGCTAACTAAGCTGATCAACAGCTTGATGAAATCAGATTACTGAAATCCCAAGTAATCCTAATTCACGGAAGTTGCCTTTGCTTCTAAGCGCGTCAGTGAATGCTACCGACCCTTAGCAGCTCTTACTTGCTTCTTCTCACACCTAAACCCTATAGCCTGAAGCTTAGGAACTCCTCTATCTCTGTTGCTTAACCTTCAGCACCAAGGCTGAGCGCTAAAAACGAGATTGAAGGGGGTACAGACCTGAGGAAATAGGTTCTATCCTCTGGGAGAGTACCTCAAAAATACTTGATTGGGGTTCAGTAAAGAGTAAAGAACTCGTATAGAACCGATAAATTTTGAGGCAAGTATTTTTCTTCCTTAATCAGGCTAGGAAAGACAAAATAACAAATTTGTTAGGGTTTGTACACTGTATTTCTCTTTACTTAATGAAAGTTAAACGAAGGTTGAGCGAAACAAAGTTTTGTAACAACTACAACCTAAGATTGGGAGTTCGAGCGAGTCTGTTTAGACAAAAATTGAATGGTGATGCGATCGCCTGCTTTTAGCCCTAACTCAGCCGCTCTACCTCCCCGTAGCTCAATCACTTGGTCGATCAGGGTATTTGGGCCAGGACCATAGGAAGGACAGGGATCGGCTTTGCAAGGAGGTACCTGAGGCTGGATGGCTTTTACCTCACCGTTCCGCAAAAAAACCATATCCAACGGAATCAAGGTGTTTTTCATCCAAAAACCGATCGAACGCGGTGAGTTAAAGGCAAATAACATGCCTCGATTTGCAGCTAGCATCGTCCGATACATCAAACCTGTGGCCTGCTGCTGTGGAGTCTGAGCCACCTCTAACTGGATCACTTGACCCTTGACTTTAACCTGGGCACTGATTGGCAATTGCTGACCCAAGCTTTGTTTGACTGGCTTAACCGAGGGAGAACTGGGTTGAGTATCCAAGGGGCGTTGAGCTTGACTAGAGGGCGCGATCGAAGAGGATGGTGAGGTACAGGCTAACAAAAACCCACTGAGGCCAACGCACAGCAATTTGGGCCAAGGCTTTACAGAATACGTTAGCCAGTTTGTCTTATGCTTCGCGGAGAACATAGCCGACGCCTCGTACAGTTTGAATCAAGCGTTTCTCACCCTCGTCTTCAATCTTGAGCCGAAGATAGCGGATGTATACTTCAATGACGTTGGATTCACCTAAAAAGTCGTAGCCCCAGACATTTTCCAAGATTTGTTCACGGGTCAGAACTTCACGGGGATGCTCCATTAAATACTTGAGCAGTTCAAATTCCTTCATCGTCAGCTCAATCGCCCGCCCATTACGAAGCGCTCTGCGGGTCGCCAAATCTAAAACTAATTCGCCAAAGCGCAGTTGTTCGGTACTGTGGGTTTCGGGCTGTAAATAGAGCCGTACTAGTTTCAGAAATTCTTCTGTACGGTAAGGCTTGAGGAAATAATCATCGGCTCCTGCTTCCAAACAAGCCACGCGATCGTCTACAGAATCACGAGCCATCAACATGAGCACAGGGACACGGGCACCTGTACTCCGGAGGTAATTGCACAGTTTTAAGCCCGACTCTCCCGATAACAGGCGATCGACCACAATTAAGGCAGGTTGTAGAGCATGGGCTTGGTGCAAGCCACTACTCGCATCATGTGCCACCACCGCTTCATAGCCAAACTCCTTAAGGTCGAGCATGACATGTTGCGCTAAAGCTTCATCTGGCTCAATTAGCAGAATGCAGGGACTGCGGTCAGAATTAACGGTACTCATGATACCTGGTGAGAAAGCATATAGAGTTCAGCAGAGAGCTTCAGCCTTTGTGCCAATCTAGCTCCAAATGAGTATTAATACTTCACCAGCGCTTTCCTTGTTTTAGCACGTCTGTAAAGTATCAACTCTAAACTAAGTTTCGAGAACCTGCTATTAAGGCAACTCTACAGAGGTGGGCTTGGCAATGTGAGGCAGTCCCCAGCCCAGCTTTTCTCTAAGCAAGTGGAAAAACTCTGGCGGTTGCAGCCGAATGAAACGAGCAGAGTATTGCGATCGCACCATCCGAACCCGATCTTCTGGCAAGATATAGCAGCCCGCATTGCCATCTACCACCATCACTAACCGATTAGGATTAGCAGAAAAAATAGTCACGGGTTCACTGTCCGCAAACACCAGAGCCCGTGAAGCCAGGGAATGCGGACAAATGGGGACTAGCTGCAAAACTGGGACGCCTGGAGTAATCACAGGACCACCCGCTGACAAAGAATAGGCGGTAGAACCTGTGGGCGTGGAAACAATGATGCCATCAGCAGCAATATCGACAGGAGCGTGCCGACCAATCTCAATCTCAAAATGGCACATGCTGGTCAGCGGCTCTCGATGCATAACCATCTCGTTGAGGCAGAGAGCTTCCCACAACAGGTTATCTTCTCGCAAGACCTGGACCGAGAGCATGGCCCGCTCTTCTACCTCATACTGACCCGCTAGAACCAAATCTAACGCTTGCGGCAATTGGTTTAAGTAGGCTTCCGTTAAAAACCCCATGTGACCTGTGTTGACGGTCAGTAAGGGAATATTGCAAGGAGCCACTTGGCGAAAAGCAGAGAGCACCGTACCGTCGCCCCCTAAAACAATCGCAAAAGTCATTGTTTCATCAAACCCAGGGGGAATTAGATGCTCAATGGGCGTGTGACAGATCGGTCCCTCTGGTCCGGAGCAGCCAAGAATTCCCCCGATCCCTGTAGTTGAGTAAACCTGCCAACCACTAGCGATGAGCTTGTCTTCTAGCTCCTCAGCTATGCGACAAGCGGTCGGTTTAATGTCGTTGTAGATAATGCCGACTTTGGGCACGCTTAAAATCCAGCTTATAAATCGATTAAAGGCAAAACAAAAACTTCGCTTTTGAAACGAAGGTGCTAGCCTTGGAGTTTTCCAATAGCTCTAATGGTACCAGGTTGGACATCTTAGGAAATAGGTCACCTCAGTCGGTCAATCTATACTTAGCCTACAGTCATAGCTATAAGCTATAGCAAGGAGGGGGCTAAGGTGCTTATGCTGAGGTGTTTGTACAGTATTTTGTAGCTAAGATCAGCGATCGCAGGCAATCAAACGACTCCTCTAATTCAACTTATTTAAAGAAACCAGACTTGAAAGCGGTCTTCTTGTTAGTTTGCTTGGCAGATTGAGTTTGCTCGTAATCTAATTCCTTGAGTTTCTTCAAGATGCGACCGAAGTAGTCTTGTAAATAAACTTCTAGCGTTGTGGTTTCTTGTGGATCAAGCCCAAAAGTGCTGTAGATCTCATCCATTGGAGCTTGCAGCGGTTTTCCCGTGGCTAAGACTTCAGTAAAAGCCAAGCGATCGGCTAAGTTCCAGCCCCACTGAAAGAATCGCGCAATTCGACGCGAAGACCGCAATAAGCCCATTGGCATCCGGGTCACTTTGGCTTCCTTACTCGAAAGGCGCTCACAAAGCCGAATAATCTCGTAACTGCCCCAAGCCCGTGAACCTACGACCGGAAAAGTTTTGTTTTCAGTTTTGGGAACAGAGAGGGCACGGATTGCAAACTTAGCAATATCTTGGGTGTCCATGTAGGCAATGGGTGTTGCTTCTCCGGTGACCCAAACCGCTTGTTTTTCTAAAATCGGAATGGCGTATTGCCCAATTAAGCCTTGCAGGAAACCACACGGTTGCAAAATTGTGTAGTTCAAGCCAGATTCAGCTAAAAATAGCTCGGTGCACCGCTTGATTTCCATCAGGGGCACATCGGGATACTGATCAGCATTCAAAATTGAGAAGAAGATAAAGCGATCGACTCCAGACACTTTAGCCGCTTGGATTAAAGCCACTTTGCCTTCCCAATCTACTTGTCTCATGCTGAGAGAATCCGTAGGCCGACTAGTAGCAGCGTCAATTACAGCGTTAACATCCTTGAGAGCTGGAATGAGACTGTCCGGTTCACACAAGTCTCCCTGTACAAGTTCAGCTCCCCACTCCTTCAAGAAAGCTGCCTTCCTGAGACTGCGGACTAAGCACCGAACCTGATGCCCCTCGTCGAGGGCACGACGAGCTACTTGCCTTCCCAAAGTGCCAGTGGCACCGACAACTAATAACTGCATGAAGGATTAGTGATAGTTTGTTAACTTTTTATAAGATATTATCAGAAATTGTATGTTTCTTGACAGCGATTTCAACTTGCTATCTCGACAGCAGGGTCTAATTTAGCGCTGTTAAGCAGTGTAGGGTGACGTAAATTGGTAGCAATCAAAAATGAGAGAGACAGGAAGCGATCGCCTCAAGGGAACCACTCACTAACGTTAAACTGGACAACAAGACTGCTCTGCTAGCTGCAAAGCAAAAACTCAAGCACCAAGCAGGCTGCACTTTCAGACTATCGAGAAGTCTAACCTTTTTGTATTAACGACCCACTTACAACTGAGTTTGTTACCCGTTATGTCTAATCTTGAGTCTCTGTCTACCTGCCCTACCCCAGTGGACACCGCTGTTGTGGCAGAGGATCTCAATTGTAAAGAGCAGCACCCAGTCAGTCTGAGCAATGTGCGGCAACTACATCGAGACATTCTCAGTGTGGACAAGGCTCAGCGAATGGCAGAATTTTTTAGTTTGTTAGGAGATACGAACCGCCTGAGAATTGTCTCAGCGCTGGCGGTGCAAGAACTGTGCGTTTGTGATCTGGCTGCCGCTGTCAAAATGAGCGAGTCGGCTGTGTCTCATCAGTTGCGAGCTTTGCGTAGCATGCGTTTGGTGGGCTATCGCAAGCAAGGCCGCAATGTTTTCTATTACCTCAAAGATAGCCACGTGCTGAACTTATATCGAGAGGTGGCTGATCACTTGGATGAACCGGAAGACTAAATGCAGCTTCCCCATCCCTGTTGACCATCCCCGTCTGATAACGAGCAGTGAGCTATCTTAGAGGGCTAACCTTACTCTTCGCCGCCTTGAATTTTTAGCAGCAGAAAACCCATGCCCAACCCGACCAAGATCAGGGTAAAGGACAGAACCGCTGCATTGAGAATTTCACCATTCATTGCTTTAACGCTCCTTGTTAAACCCGGTTAAACCCGCAGTCAGTATTTTAGAACAGTTTGCCCCTTAATCCTTGCCCTGAGATTGGCAAGCAACTCAGTTCTATGAGAATTCAATCCACTCGAAGTGCCTCAGCTTTGCTTGCCTCCCAACCACGTCCTCGCTTAGCTGTGACGTTAGGAGATCCCGCAGGAATTGGCCCCGAAGTGGTTTTGAAAGCTTTAGCCGACCCAGCCGTGACGCACAACTGCGAGATTACAGTCGTAGGCAGTCAAACAGCGTTAAATCGAGTCTATCAACAACTGAGTGAGCAACAGCAACGCTTAAGTGGAGTAAATGCAAGTGGAGTCAATGGAGCGGAAGCTGAACCATTGGCAAATCCCGATGCGCTGTCGATCTGGGATGTCCCGCTGGATCAAGCCACTGAGTCAAAAATTGCGGTGGGCACAGAAAGTGCAGCGAGTGGTGCGGCAAGTTTCGCTTATCTAGAAACAGCGATCGCTCGGACGTTGGCAGGAGAATTTGATGGCATCGTGACGGGCCCCATTGCTAAGTCAGCCTGGAAAGCCGCAGGGCATGAGTATCCGGGCCAAACAGAGTTGTTGGCCGAGCGAGCGGGAGTGCAGCGCTTTGGTATGCTCTTTGTCGCGCGATCGCCCCATAGTAACTGGACGTTACGAACACTGCTTGCCACCACTCATATTCCACTCCGTCAAGTGCCTGATGTGTTAACGCCAGAGCTGATGACAACCAAGTTAGAGTTATTAGCAGAGTGCTTACAGCAAGACTTTGGCCTCACCACACCCCGAATTGCGATCGCAGGTCTCAATCCTCATAGTGGTGAGCAAGGGCAGTTAGGCAGCGAGGAGCAGGATTGGCTGATTCCGTGGCTAGAGCAAGCGCGTCAACGGTGGCCACAGTTGCAGCTCGAAGGGCCAGTGCCTCCAGATACGCTTTGGGTGAAACCTGGTCAAGCTTGGTATGGTACTGCTAGTGCAGAAGGCTCGGCTCATGATGCTTATTTGGCGCTGTATCACGACCAGGGCTTAATCCCCGTCAAGCTGTTAGCCTTTGATCGAGCCATTAATACTTCCATTGGCCTGCCCTTTATTCGTACCTCGCCCGATCACGGCACCGCTTTTGATATTGCAGGTCGAGGAGTTGCCAACCCTAACAGCATGAAAGCAGCCGTACAACTAGCAGCCGAATTAGCGACTCGTAGAATGGCAGCCGTCAGCCAAACTTGAAGCAGTCTATGGGTTGCAACCAACTAACCCACTAAACCCACGAATAGACTAAATAACCAAACTAATAATGAACTAAGCAAGACCTCGGTGGAAGAAGTGCAGCGATCGCCACTCAAAGTCTTGAGGAAAGTTGCGAACAGTATAGATCTGTTAAGCCTACGCTAAGTTTTGCCAACATTGGGTCACTCTAAGCTGAGCCAAACGAAACCTGAAAACTGCCTGACATCAAGGCAAATCTATCCTGAGGTAGTTTAATTGGGAAAATAAACATGCAGAAAGAGTTAGCTTTTAATGACTTTTGCAATGTTTATTAATATAATCGAAGGGAAAGTAGCCTGAAAATAAAAAACATTCAGTATAGCTGATTACAAAGTCATCTGAGCTACAAACTTCCTGACGATATTATTTGTTTGAGATTTTTTGTAGCTTCGTAGTTGCAATTAGTAAGGGTGAATATGATTCAGTCCATTCAATATTCTATTAGCTTGATTCAGGACGAAGCACGACACCTCGTGCAGCAAGGCGTTGTCAGTCGTCAGCAACCGATTTACGCACTTTGCAAGTACATTCCTGCTCGTGAGTGGGCCTTGGTGGAATGTGAACTGGAGCGCAGCAATTTCTTGCTCAGAGACCGCATTGGGGATCTAATCAGCTGCGAAAATTGGGAAAACGATTAGATAGATTCGGGTCTATGACAAGCTGGGCTGCCTTAGTTGAAGCCGCCTCGATCGCCATAGCTCTCCAATAGATGATTTAGCTAGCGTCAGAACGCGATCGCTACCACACGACTATTCAGGCAAATCTGGGTTCCGTAGTTTTTCTAACTCAGTCCGAATTGCTGCAATTTGAGCCGTTAATTCCTGCAACTCAAGTTGCACATCTGGAGGAGCTGTCGGACTAGCTGGGTTGGTATTCGCTGCCGTAGGACTCGCTGAAGTTGTCGGGTCGTAAGGTGGTTGAGCTTGTTGACGATTGCGTTGTTCCAACAGCGTATCCACAAAGTTGCGAGCTTCTTGCTCCGTCATGGCTCCTTTTGTGTCCCATTCCTCTGCCAGCTGGCCCAAGTCGGATCTCAGGCGAGATAGATTTTGGTCGCGCTTCTCAGGATCTTGCAACACCTCAATTAAGGAAGCAGTGGCCCCCAAGGTGACACGTAGTCCTTTTTGCAATAACTGAGTCAAATTATTAGAATCCATCGGTAGGGGCTAAATGCTAATGGTGATTGGCTGCTTCGATTTTATCTACAAGTCACAGTTAGGCAACCTGCTCTAGGTACTGATTTACGTCTTCGATCAGGCGAGTGAGTTCAGCTTCTGTAGTCAAACGGATGCGATCGTCGCGTACCGTAAGCAACACTTTGGCAGCAAATGGAGTGGGCCAGATGTTGGGGTTACAGAAAACTTCTAGAAACACGTCCCCTGTGTAGCGGTACTCTACTGATTTTTGCGGATTGAGTCTACCACCGGGAGTAGTAGCCGCCGCAACAACTTTTAAGCTCTCCAAAAGCCCAGTGAGCGCAGCTTTTAGCTCCTGAGCTGCTTGAGCTGTAAAGCTAAAAGAAACAGAGCCTTCAATCAAATTAAGGATGAGTTGAGTCGCAGCCATAAGCAGTCCGTTGGAGCATCTGATGTGAGCATCTGAGTGTTTATCGTACCGGGGAAGCGGTCTACACAGTACTAGTGATCTGAACGGATATCTCTTCTAGACTGGATGCCATAGAACTCTGATGCAGGATCAGGAGAGTTCAATCATGGTATTTGACAATCGTTCTCAAGTTCGTAAGGTGTTGATTATCACCCTGCTACTTAATATATTTGTAATGCTCTTAAAAGCGTTTGTGGGATGGTCAACCGGGTCGCTGAGCCTACTAGCAGATGCTTTGCACAGTGTTACAGATAGCGCTAACAATATTTTAGGGCTGGTAGCCAGTCGTTTTTCCTCTCCCGAACCCGATCGCGATCACCCCTATGGGCATCAAAAATTTGAAGCCGTTGGAGCTTTAGGCATTGCGGCTTTTTTGGGCATTGCCTGTTTTGAGATTCTTCAAGGAGCAGTGGAGCGTTTATTTCAGGGCAGCGAACCTGTAAAAATCTCGGCTTCTGAGTTGTGGATCTTGCTGCTGGTGCTAGGGGTCAACATTTTTGTCACCTTTTATGAGCGGGCTGTAGGTCAACGAGTCAACAGCCCCATCTTGATTGCAGATGCTCAGCATACGATGAGTGATGTTTGGGTCACGATTAGTGTGCTGGCGGGGTTAGTTGGCATTTGGATCTGGAATATCCAGTTGCTCGACTTATTTTTGTCGTTTCCGGTCGCGCTTTTGGTGTTTACCAGTGGTTGGTCAGTTCTACGGTCTAACTTGCCTTGGTTAGTGGATGAAATGGCGATCGCTCCTGAAGCTATTCATGCGATCGCAGCGCAAGTCCCTGGGGTCATCAACTGCCACAGTATTGCCTCCAGGGGGATATTAGGTCGGCAGGTTTTCATCGAAATGCACTTGATTGTGGGGGCTGATGACGTTGAAACTGCCCACCAAATTACCGAAGCAGTAGAAACACGGCTAGAAGAACGATACGGCCCTGCCCAAATCAATATTCATGTGGAACCACCTGCTTATGTGTCCCACCAAATTAGCTATGAGAGTGATCTGTCTTAAGCGACCCATTTTAGCGATCAGCGACAAAATACGACCGCAGAGGTAGCAGGATTAAAATCCTCGTAAAAGATTTTAATTAATTTTTAATAAATAGTTAACAAAGACTATAGTTTTCCACAGATCAAGGGGTTTTTCCACAGATTTAGCCGTGTTTTCCACAAAAAATTCATAAGAGTTACAGTGCTGCCATTTATTTCTCTAATAGCAGCACTCTACTTATTGGTCTTGATCAGCAAGATTGATCGACAAAGTAAAACAAAGCTGAATGAGAAAAATCAGCTATCTATTCACCTCGATGTCGAGATCAGGGAAGTCATAAAATCTAGGGCAGTTTTATTCCCACTCGATGGTGCCAGGAGGCTTAGAGGTGATGTCATAAACTACCCGATTGACGCCAGGTACCTCGTTCACAATCCGGTTAGAAATTGTTTCGAGCAGATCATAAGGAGCACGAGACCAATCTGCGGTCATGCCATCTTCGCTGGAAACTAATCGCAGAACAATAGGGTAAGCATAGGTTCTTTGGTCGCCCATGACACCCACGCTGCGAACTGGCAATAATACTGCGAATGCTTGCCAAAAATCATGGTAAACACCGCGCCGATTAATTTCTTGGCGCACAATCAAGTCGGCGTCGCGGAGAATTTCTAAGCGCTCCTCAGTGATTTCTCCCACGATGCGGATCGCTAAGCCAGGGCCAGGAAAGGGATGCCGCTGGACAATTTCTTCGGGCAAACCAATTGAGCGGCCTAGCTTGCGAACTTCATCTTTAAACAGCTTGCGGAGAGGTTCTACTAGCTTGAAGCGCAGATCCTTGGGCAAGCCACCCACGTTATGATGGCTCTTGATTTTGACTGCAACCCGCTCACCTGTCTTCGGATCAACATTGGTATCCGCTGACTCAATCACATCTGGATAGAGAGTGCCTTGAGCTAAATAATCGAAGGGGCCTAGGCGTTTGGATTCTTCCTCAAACACACTGATAAATTCATGACCAATCCGCTTGCGTTTTTCTTCTGGATCGGTCACTCCCTGCACGGTGGCTAAGAAGCGATCGCGGGCATTGACGTAAGCAACATTAATGTGAAATTGCTCCTCAAACAGCTTCACCAATCGTTCTGGCTCATACTT
The DNA here is from genome assembly GCA_019358975.1 of Trichocoleus desertorum ATA4-8-CV12. NCBI lineage: Bacteria > Bacillati > Cyanobacteriota > Cyanophyceae > Leptolyngbyales > Trichocoleusaceae > Trichocoleus > Trichocoleus desertorum. The sequence continues at coordinate 257,128 of JAHHIL010000002.1, read as the reverse complement.
GCGCATGAAACCTTGGTCGATAAACATACAGGTGAGCTGATCGCCGATAGCTCGGTGCATCAAGAAAGCCAAGGTCGAGGAATCTACCCCCCCAGAGAGGGCCAGCAGTACTCGTTTATCTCCCACCTTGGCCCGAATTTCTCGAATCGACTGTTCGACGAACGCAGCGGTGGTCCAAGTCGGTTCTGCTTGGCAGATGTGATAAACAAAGTTGCGAATCAACGCCATGCCGCCAAGAGAATGCACCACTTCTGGGTGAAACTGCACTCCATATAGCTGCTTTTCATGGTGGGCGATCGCGGCACAGGGCGTATTGTCTGTGTGTGCCAGCAACTCAAAGCCATCTGGCAACTTGGCTACTGAGTCGCCATGACTCATCCACATCGTTGTGCCATCGTCCACATTGGTCAGCAAGTCGGTGGGATCATCAATCACGAGGGCAGCTTTGCCATATTCACCACGATCGGCCCGCTCTACTTCGCCACCGAGCTGTTGCACCATCAACTGCATGCCATAGCAGACCCCTAAAACTGGGATGCCTAACTGCCAAATCTCTGGGTCACACTGAGGAGCACCCTGGTCATAGACAGAACTGGGACCACCAGAGAGAATAATGCCTTTGGGGTTGAGCTGTCGTAGCTGTTCTGCTGTGGTGCGATAAGAAATCACCTCAGAGTAAACCTGAGTTTCGCGAATCCGACGAGCAATCAGCTCTGAGTACTGAGAGCCAAAGTCTAAAATGACAATAATTTGCCGATCCAGCTGCTTTAAGTCCTCAGCTTGAATCACTGGTTCAGTCTGTAGAGTCACGGACGTATCCTGATGCGGGTGGGGTAGATGTGGAGATAAACCCTTGCTATGGCCTTTCTAAAGCACGAAAGCGATGCCAAAAACGGATTCTAAAAATTTCTTTACTTTGTAAATCAAGTGTACGCGCATTTAAGCTAGATTAACAGACTTGCGACAATAATTTCTGCCCGATTTCGCTTTGGACTAAAATCTGGCGATCGCGATCGAACAAAATAGAGCCAACTTCGACTGGACGCTGGCTGTGGGTGTAGATGTAGGCTTGACAACGTTGATCAATTTGTTGGGCGATCGCGCCATAAACCTGTTGCACCCAAGTAGTGCCTGAGGTGGAATCGAGCGATCTCAAGTAGTTTAAAGCAGCTTCAGCCGTAGAACTGGCAAAGACGGTGGGTAGGGTTTGGCTCGGTAGCCCTAGGTTGGCACAGTGAGCCGTCAAGATTTCTAGTCGCCCATCGGCAACATGGTGATGAGTGTGAAAGATGCCGCCCGCCAACTTGATTAATTTGCCGTGGTAGCCAAATAACAGAACCGCCTGTACTCCTGCTAAACCTGCTTCGACCAACAGGGGACCGATCCAGTTCGCAGTTTTAACCAAGCGATTCGGGTCAATACCCATCTGGGTGGCTAAGTCTAGGCCGTTCTCTCCGACGCAGAAGACCAGGCCATCGAAGTAAGATTGCTTGGTGTGTAGCGCTTCCCGAAATGCTTCGAGTTGTCCAGGGGCGCTCAATGGCTGGGAAATACCTGTAGTGCCGAGGAGAGATAATCCTTCTACGACCCCAAAGGCTGCGTTAGAAGTGCGCTCTGCTAAAGCTCGTCCCTCTGGCAGAATAATGGTGACTCGAATTTTTTCGCCTAGAGTTAACTGCCGCTCCAAGTTAGTATGCAAAAGCCGCTGAGCATAGGCATAGATCGCCGCCTGATTCTCTTGGTTTTCAGCCTTAATCTGTCGCCCCACACCTTCCCCACCTTGAATCACCACTGCTTCTGGCTGATCTACAGCGCCCCACTCCACTAAAGCCCAAATAGGGGTATCGCGAGTCAGGTCTAGGTTATCGCCGGGGTCACTGTGGGCGATCGCTAGAGCAGAGCTAGCCGTGAGTCCTGCCACCTGAGCAATAGGAATCGTGACTGTTTCAGCAGGCTCAACTAAGTCTAAGTCAACGGAAGGAATGCTTTGTGGGCCTTGGTGTAGCCATCGTAAAGCAGCGATCGCAGCAGCGGCGGCAAAGACAGGAAGCGTGTATCCAGCCCGTAGTTCTAGCAAGTAAAAAATCCTCAGTTCAACTCCGTGAATTTACTTTTGTGACAAAAATCACGAAAAGTGAGTGATCGATCACAGTTTCTTTATAAGAATTTTAGGTTCAGATTGGAGATGGAGGAGTATGGCCTCTCGCAGTTGGGGTTTCAACGTCCAGCCTCAATGCTGCCTTCCTTGTGGCGTTTCCTGGAGACCCCAATGAAAACCGTCATAAACTCAACTACAAATGCTCTTAACTTCGATGGGATCAGCGTAGAAGAGGAGGCAATGCCTCATACTATTGTGCTGCAACCCAATGGCTGCCTAAACGCTGTTACGAGTTCTAAATTTCAACAGGAGCTAGAACAAGCCCTAGAAGTGACAGCGAACGCAGTGATTGTGGATTTATTGCATGTTGAGGCGGTAGAGCAGGAAGGAGTGAGCGCCCTGCTAGCAGGAATTAAGCTAGCCACTAGCTTGAACAAATCACTCTCGATTTGTTCAATGAGTATGAAGACTCGGCTAGCCTTGGAAACAGAGAGGGGACGTCAGCGAGCTGTGACTTTAGGGTCTTGGAGTGACCTCTGCAAGCAAGAGTTTGAAACATTTTTGCGAACCCACAGCTGGGCTCGCAAGCAGGCAGCAGCTCAAACGTCGGCCCAGCATTTGACTCAACATGCGACCCACGTAGTGCCCTCTAGACCCGTGAGCTACGCCGCTGGCAATACAGACATTGAAATGCGAACTCAGCAGACTGCTTAAGCAGACGATTATTACAGCAGACGATTGTTGCAATGGGTTGCAATAGGTTGAGGAATATATCTTTCGGTTGGGTGGTGTCTAGGATTGAGTCCTCAAGATATGCTCAGAAGAATTATGTAGCCTCACCCTCAGGCTGATGGTGTGCAGGTCACTAACTTAGTAAAAATATTTAACAATTAAGATTTCTAGCTCCCGCATGCTGAGACAAGCAGTCGATTTGACAACTGTTGAGGTGGCAGCTATCCCTGTGTCTGGGATTGTAGATCCGGTTGCTGACCCCGCACCTATATCGGCCCCCCGTAAACCCTCTAAGCAAGCAATTCGGAACAGCCTTAGAGCCTCTACCCTAGATGGTGTGTTTGCGACCATCTTCTCTAATGTGGCGGGTGGCGTTTTACTCAGTAACTTCTTAGTAGAGCTGAATGCCAGCCCTGTAGAACTAGGGATGCTAGCTTCAATTCCGCTGCTGGCCAACCTACTACAACCTTTGGGAGCTTATCTAGCTAACCGCACCACAAGTCGCCACCGGTATGGTTTGTGGATTTATGCTCCAGCTAGGTTGCTCTGGCTAATTCTGGTTCTGGGAATTGGAGTTGCGAGCTTTCAGCCAACTCACCCGCATCTTTTAGTGCAATGGGCTTTGGCGATCGTCGTGCTGACCCATTTCTTAGGAGCTTTAGGGGGAGCCTCGTGGTTCAGTTGGGTGGCATCTCTAGTGCCTCGGCAATTACGCGGTCGCTATTTTGGCATTCGCAACAGTGCCATTAGCTTGACCAACTTACTCAGCGTTCCTTTGGTGGGACTGGCGGTGACGGCTTGGCCAGGAGGTAGCATCCAAGGATATGGAGTGTTGCTATTTTTGGGCGTGATTGTCGGGCTGGTTAGCATCGGGTTTCAGTACTGGATGGTGGATGTCAATCCTCAAGCGCAGCAGCAGGAGCACACTGAGTCATCGCTCGAAAAATCTGCTGATTTGGATGCAGTTGCAGCAGAGCCTTCTAAGAGTAGAAGCTTTTGGCAAGACAGAAACTTCTTGATGTTCTTGCTCTACTTTGCCTTGTGGGGTTTCTCAGTCAACTTAAGCGCTCCGTTTTTTAACATCTATCTGTTGGATACTCTGTCCTTAGATGTTAATTGGGTGACTACTTATACGAGCCTGGGAGCGGGAGCTAACTTGCTCATGTTGGTGCTATGGGGTAAGTTAGCCGATCGCATTGGGAATCGCCCCATTCTTGTTTTAGTGGGCATTTTGGTCGCGGTTACTCCCTTGCTGTGGCTGGGGACAGGGGCGGATTTAACTTCACTCCTTGTTTGGTTTCCACTGCTGCATATTTTGGCGGGGGGTACTTGGGCCGCGATCGACCTTTGCATCAATAATATTCAGCTAGGAGTTGCACCTGTCCAGCATCAGGCTACTTACTTTGCGATCGCCGGAGCTGTAGCAGGAGTCAGCGGAGCTTTGGGAACAACGGCAGGAGGATTTCTGATTGAGTTCACCAACTCTGGTGGCATCTTGGGACTGTTTGCCCTCTCTAGCGTCATTCGCTTAGTGGCAATTTTGCCTTTGCTGTTTGTCCGGGAGCAACGTCCACGCTCAGTTCGCCAAGCGGTGCAAGCTCTGGCGCAGAGTTTGAGTAACGCCTTGAGAATACCAAAGCGATCGCCCTTGCTCCTCAAGCCACAAGCCTTAGCAGTAGAAGCCACGAACTTCCCAGATCAGGCACAATAAAGACATCCATTACCTGTTCCTGACTCAACAGAATAGGTTGTCTGGGGATAACAGTTGTAGATGAATCAGGTAGATTATCTTCGCATCAGCTTGATCGATCGCTGCAACTTCCGGTGCCTATACTGCATGCCGGAGGGAACAGACCTAGAGTACGCCCTTCAGCAGAACTTGCTCACTCATGCTGAGTTGCTCACTTTAATCAATGAAGTGTTTGTGCCAGTCGGGTTTACTCGGTTTCGCTTGACCGGAGGCGAACCTTTGATTCGTCCAGGGGTGGTGGATATTGTCAGGGCGATCGCAGCTTTACCGGAAACGCAAGATCTGTCCATGACCACCAATGGTTTCTTGTTGGCAGACCTAGCGCAGGAGCTTTACGATGCGGGTTTGCGACGAATCAATATTAGTTTGGATTCTCTAGAGCCAGAAACCTTCGACAAGATTATTGGTCATCGGGGGCGATCGCGCTGGCAGCAAGTTTGGGACGGTATCCAAACGGCTCATCGAGTTGGGTTTAATCCGCTGAAGCTGAATGTTGTGGTGATTCCAGGCGTGAATGACCAAGAAATTTTAGACTTGGCGGCTTTGAGTCTCGATCGCGAGTGGCACATCCGGTTTATTGAATTTATGCCGATCGGTAATGCTTCTCTGTTTGGCGATCGCGGGTGGATTTCCTCAGAGGAACTAAGACAGCAGATTCGTGATCGCTGGGGTCTGACAGAAGGCGAAGTGCGAGGCAATGGCCCTGCTGATGTATTCCGTATTCCGGGTGCGAAAGGAACTCTAGGCTTTATTAGCCAAATGTCCGAGTGTTTTTGCGATCGCTGCAATCGCATGCGACTCTCTGCCGACGGTTGGCTCCGCCCCTGCCTGCTAAACGAAGATGAGCAAGTTGACTTAAAAACTGCTTTGCGCTCTGGCGTCCCTACCGCTCAGTTACGCGCCCAAGTCAGGAAACTCTTGCAGCTCAAACCTGAAGTTAACTTTAAGCAACGTGACTCTGGAACTCAGTCGGGTGCTTATAGTCGCACGATGTCTCAAATTGGCGGTTAATCCAAAAACTAAGGCTTAAAAAATCAAAAGCTCCCAAATGACGGTTCGGGAGCTACTGATCAAATATTTCAATGCCGCGGTAACACAAGAATGCTGAAAAGAGTTCTGAACGATTAAGCTTGGCGAGAGTAGTACTCAACCACAAGCAGTTCGTTGACTTGGAGTGCGATCCATTCCCGCTCAATCACACCATTCACCTTGCCAGTGAGTTTGCCTTTATCGAACTCCAAGTGGCTAGGCAGGTGAGCGAGGCCAGGATACTGTAGATTTTGTTCAATCAACTGACGAGAGCGATCGCGGTCTCTAACACCAATGACTTCGCCGGGACGGCACTGGTAGCTAGCGATATCTACGGGACGACCATTCACAGTGATGTGACCGTGGTTGACCAACTGACGTGCAGCAGGAATCGTAGGAGCCATACCGAGACGAAAAACGGTATTGTCCAAGCGCATTTCTAGCAACTGCAACAGGGTTTGTCCAGTAGAACCCGCAGCCCGACGAGCTTTCCGCACGTAGCGAAGCAGCTGTCTCTCGGTGATACCGTAGTTGAAGCGCAGCTTTTGCTTCTCTTCTAGACGGACACCGTATTCAGATTTCTTCTTGCGTTCTTGACCGTGCTGTCCAGGTGGATATGCCTTTCTGGGAGACTTCCGAGTCAAGCCAGGTAGGTCACCCAAACGACGCACAACTCTGAGGCGAGCGCCTCTATATCGCGACATGTAGCTTCCTCAAACTAAAACTTACCCAAAGATAACAGTATAAACCTTGTGTCAAAAACTTAAAAGAGGCTAAAGCAAATTAATCTGAAGCTGTTCTCTGTTCAACCATCTAGGGCGAGAAGGGAACGAATACGGGCAGGGACAAGCGGCCTAAAATGGAAGATATGAAGCGCTTAGTGATTGGATCGATTCGAGGTTATCAGATTTTAGTTTCGCCGCTGTTGCTACCTGCTTGCCGTTTTCACCCGACTTGCTCCCAATATGCCTTAGAAGCAGTAGAGCGGTTTGGTCCTAGGCGGGGAAGTTGGCTGGCGCTGCGCCGAATTGCTCGCTGTCACCCTTTCCATCCCGGTGGTTATGATCCTGTCCCTCCCGTAAAGCCTGAGACTGATGATGAATCCAGCCTTTGAGCCGATCGTCAAAGACTTGGTGCTGGTAGGGGGTGGGCATAGCCATGCGATCGCCTTGCGCATGTTTGGCATGAAACCCCTCTCTGGAGTGCGAATTACGCTCCTGACCGAAGCCTCAGACACCCCTTACTCCGGGATGCTCCCTGGACATGTGGCGGGTTTTTATAGCCACGATGAATGCCATATTGACCTGCGACCTCTGGCCCAATTTGCCCAAGCGCAACTGTATCTCGATCGCGTGGTGGGCTTGGACTTACCAAACAAGCGAGTGATTTGTGCCCATCGTCCGCCTGTGGCTTTTGATGTCGTTTCTATTGATATCGGCAGCACCCCAACGGTTCCAGACATTGCCAGCGCTGTAGAGTCGAGTATCCCCGTCAAACCGATTCGCCGCTTTCTAGAACATTGGGATCAGCTGATTGAACAGGTGGTTCAAAAGCCCGACCAGCCAATCTGCATAGGAATTATTGGAGGTGGTGCGGGTGGCGTGGAACTGTCGCTAGCAGTCCAACGGCATTTGCACAAAGTTTTGAGGCGATCGCAACAAGCTACAGAAAATCTAACCCTCCATCTATTTCAGCGTGGAACCGTCTTGATGCCAGGATATAGCCGTTGGGTGGGCGATCGCTTCCACAAAATCCTGACTCAGCGAGGCATTCACCTCCACCTAGGAGAAATGGTCACTGAAGTACAGGCGCATCAAGTCAAGTGCGAATCGGGGTTAACAGTGGCTTGTGACCATACTTTTTGGGTTACGCAGGCTGCGGCACCAAACTGGGTAAAAGCATCTGGCTTAGCCACCGATGCTCAAGGCTTTATTGGAGTGGATGAAAATCTGCGATCGCTCTCTCATCCCTTTGTATTTGCGGCAGGTGACATCGCCACCATCAAAAACCATCCTCGACCCAAAGCAGGGGTGTTTGCAGTGCGTCAAGGCAAGCCCCTGTTTGAGAATTTGCGCCGAACCTTATCAGGCCAGCAGCCCAAGCTCTACATTCCCCAGAAGCGTTATCTCAGCTTGATTGGCACCAGTGAGGATTCTGACTCGAATCTGCACAATGCAGCGATCGCCTCCTGGGGATCGTTCGGTTGGCAGTCTTCTATACTTTGGCAGCTCAAAGATGGAATTGATCGGCGGTTTATGGAGCGCTTCAGTCGGTTGCCAGAGATGACGCAGCAACCAGTATTAGCTCGTGCCGCCGATCAGTTACAGCCAGAACCTAATAGTAAAATCCAGAATCTCATGCGATGTGGTGGCTGTGGGGCCAAAGTGGGTAGCAGCGTTTTAGAGCGAGTCCTTCAGCGGGTGCAACAGGAATATCCCCAGCCCAGCGATCGCTCCGATATTCTCATTGGCTTAGATGCTCCAGATGATGCTGCCGTCTTGCAAATACCTGCCGATCGCGTTTTGGTACAAACCATCGACTATTTCCGTTCCTTAATCAACGACCCGTTTGTGTTTGGTCAAATCAGCGCCAATCATTGCCTCAGCGATATTTTTGCGATGGGAGCCAATCCGCAAAGTGCTTTAGCGATCGCGACAGTTCCCTACGCCTTTGAGGCCAAGGTGGAGGAAACACTCTACCAATTGCTATCTGGAGCGCTCAAGGCTTTGCATCAGGCAGGCGCAGCTCTAATTGGCGGCCACACCACAGAAGGGGCAGAACTGGCTTTTGGCCTATCATGCAACGGTTTGGCTGAGCGCGATCGCCTTTTGCGAAAAACGGGAATGCAGCCCGGACAAGTTCTGATTCTGACGAAAGCATTAGGGACGGGAGCCTTGTTTGCAGCAGACATGCAGCGCCAAGCTAAAGGTCGTTGGATTGATGCCGCTGTCGAGTCAATGTTGCAGTCAAATCAAGCAGCGGCTGAGTGTCTGATCCAGCACCAAGCCAGCGCTTGCACAGACATCACAGGGTTTGGGCTATTAGGGCACTTAGCTGAGATGACTCAAGCCTCCCAAGTCGCGGTGGAACTAAAGCTGGAAGCGATCCCGTTGTTGACAGGAGCCAGAACGGTTGTAGAACAAGGCATTGTCAGTTCTCTGCAACCCCAAAACTTACGGGCCGCGTTAAAAGTACAAAATTGGTCTAAAGTTAGCGATCGCCCAGAAGCCGCTTTGTTATTTGATCCCCAAACTTCAGGTGGACTGCTTGCCACCGTGCCAGCAGAACAAGCTAGCGATTGTATTAGCGCTCTCCAGTCATTGGGTTATCAGCGAAGTCGGGCGATTGGCGGCGTTCTCCCCTCCCCTTCATCCCCTGAGCCGATTACGATCGAACTGTAGGGTTGCTTGCTGTTTGGTTTGATTCATGCCCCAAATCGTTGATGTTGCTGAGTTTTTGCATTGTCCTGGCCTGATTCTAGATGTTCGCAGTCCAGGGGAATTTTTTCAGGGGCACATTCCGGGTGCGCAGAGTTTCCCGCTGTTTAGTAATGACGAACGGGCCGAGGTGGGTACGTGCTACAAACGGCAGGGGCAAGAAGCAGCGATTGAGTTAGGACTGGCGATCGTCGGCCCCAAACTCGCTGGTTTTGTGACTCAAGCCAAAGCCCTAGCCCCTGATCGTCAGGTGCGGTTGCACTGTTGGCGAGGCGGGATGCGGAGCAACAGTATGGCTTGGCTCCTCGAAACGGCAGGTTTTCAGGTCACCCTGCTGCGTGGTGGCTATAAAGCTTTTCGTCATTGGGTGCGCTCCACCTTAGCGACTCCAAAAACCTTGGCAATTTTGGGAGGGATGACAGGCACTGGCAAGACAGAAATCTTAGCGGCCCTGGCAGAACAGGGAGAGCAAGTTCTGGACTTAGAAAACTTAGCGAACCACCGGGGCAGTAGCTACGGCAGTTTGGGTCTACCCGCGCAACCCACGACCGAGCAATTTGAAAACCATATTGCTTTGGTTTGGAGCCAATTTAATCACCAACAGCCTGTGTGGATTGAGGCGGAAAGTCGGCGGATCGGACTCTGTCGGATTCCAGACGAAATCTTTCAGCAAATGCTCCAAGCTCCCGTATTGCAAATTCTGCGATCGCGACCTAAACGAATTGAGATTTTGCGCCAAGTCTATGGTTCGGTCAAACCAGACCAACTCATAGAAGCCACGGAACGTTTACGAAAAAAGCTAGGTGGCTTGCGGACTCAACAAGCCGTCGAAGCGATTTATCAAGGTGATTTAACTACTGCGATTGATTTAGTTTTGGACTATTACGACAAAACCTATACCCATGATTTGCAACGGCGAGGTGGCCCGATTCACTCAATAGACATTGCCGATGCTTCCCCAGCCGCTAGCGCTACGTTGTTAATGGCAAAAACTCAGGATTGGTTGATAACTTCTCAAACGATGCCTGTCACTATTACTGCCACTTAATAACGTCAGACGTTACAGTCTACAATCTACCTCCGAAGTTGCACTTATCTCTTACTGATTTAGCTATAGTGATTTGGCTATATAGGGTGTTATGGAAAAGCCTTCTAATCTGTTGGTTAAATTTAGCCAACGCTTATTCAAAGATGAAGTTTATCAAGAAAAGTTTATCGACGCTTTGGTGAATCCCAAACCCTTCAATCCAGCAATTTTGTGGTGTCAAGCACAGCCTGAGAGATCACCATTTAAATTAGCGTCACCGACGCTTTGGCAACCAAAGTTTATTGAACGATTGGTCTTAGATGAAAAACCAGGCAAGCATCCTCTTCATGATGCCGGGAATTTCTATTGTCTAGATTTTTCTTCAATTTTTGCTGCCTCTACTTTATTGACCATCGAGAAACCTGTTGATCTGATTTTGGATATGTGTGCCTCACCGGGAGGCAAAAGTGTCTTTGCTTGGACTGCCCTACGCCCTCGGCTACTGATTAGTAATGAGGTGATTGGTAAGCGCAAGGGAGCTTTACTTTCTAACCTAAAACGCTGTCATATTAGCCCTGCGATCGCCCTTGGCTTAGACTCACAAGTGCTGGCTGAGCTGATTCCTAATACTGCTCAAGTAGTATTGGTAGATGCTCCTTGTACAGGTCAATCTTTGCTAGCCAAAGGAAGTAAAGCTCCAGGTTGCTTCCATCCAATTTTGATTAATAAAAATGCCAATCGGCAAAAACGAATTCTGGCAAACTCAGCGAAATTGGTTGCTCCTCAAGGCTATTTAGCTTATATGACTTGTGCCTACTCACCGGAAGAAAATGAGCAGGTGAGCGAGTGGTTTTTAACTAAATTTCCTCAGTTTCAAGCTTTGGTCGTACCCCATTTGGTTGCGGCTCAATCCCACTTAACAGACATTCCCTGCTATCGCATGTGGCCGCATTCAGGCTTAGGGGCAGGAGCCTTTACAATTCTGTTCAAGAACATGGAAGAAGGCTCAATGAGCGAGCTTCCTACCGAATTTTTAGAACGCCCTGACTTTCTTTATCTTTAACTACTCGTTGAGGGCAATCCCAAAGGACTGCCCCCCTAGTTTTCCCCTCAGCTTGCTAACCAGTAATAGCTAACTCAGGGCAGCTAACTGAGCTAGCCAATTGCTGGTATCCACCAGTAGAACGGGGCCGAGTTGGAGTAGTTGCTGTAGGCCATTTAAGTTAATAGGGGTTGCAGAATCCTTGAGATGGAACTGGGGTTTGTCTCCGCTCTGCCCCTGAGCCTGTCGCTGTAGTAAATCGACACAGACAGGCAGAATGTGACTTTGCAAAAATGAGAAATAAAGCTCTTGAGCCCGGTCGATTGAGAGCGTCAGCTTCAGCTGCTTCCCAGTTTTTAGCAGGCGTTGTAGTTGCTTCACCTCATCTGCGATCGCTTCTGGCGTGAAGTTGTGCAATAGGTTCCAAAGCGATCGCAAGATTAAGCGCTCCAGAATTTCTTTGCCTGCGGTCAGGTTCAAGTGGCAGTGCAAATGGTTCGCTTCAGTCGCGATCGCTTCTAACTCAGCAATGTGACTGAGGCAAGGAGGCGGTGCAGTGGTGGGATCGCTCATTTCCTGTTCTAGAGCTTGCAACGACGCGATCGCTCGGTTCGTCAAGGCAATTTCTGCCGCCACTTGCAATTCTTGCGGCACCTGCAACTCATCTCGATGGAAAGCCATCAACACGCCGTAGTTATCTCGGTAAACCTGCGTGTAAAGCTGATCCAGGCGCAGCAGGGTTTCTTGGGTCAGCAACTGCATAATCCGGTGGCGTTCTTCCGCAAACAGGTTCTGTAAGTTGTAGGACTGATCCCCAAAAATGCGATTCATCGCCAAAATAGTCTGGGCAGCGCTAGCCTGTTTCAGCGCCGCAAACAAGCTATCTTTTTGCCGACTGTACTCCCGCCGCCCTGAGAAGTTCTGAATGCAGCAGTGGAAGTCCCATCCGCCTAGATGCAGCACCGCAAAGGTCAGGTGAGTGCTTTCCCAGGTGATTTCAGAAACTAGCTGCACCTGCCCAACAGCCAAAGTCAGCGATCCCATGCGCTGCAATTGGTAGTCGAGTTGATGAGCGGTGTAGCAATAAACTCGGTGCTCTGGCGGATAAGTGGTGAATAGAGAACTAATGGCATAGTGGGCAGCCACCTGCTCTAAGGTAATTTGGGCAGTTGTCACCAAATGGCGATACACCCCAGACCCATGCCGGAAATACTCAATATTGCTGGGTGCTGTGCCTAAGCGCTTGATAAATCCCTTCTCTAGCTGCACACCCGCAACATCACCTGCCAACTCCAACGCCCGCGCTGCGTAGCGGAGAATTTGCACTCCTTCGGGTCGGGACAACTCTTCAAAAAACCAGCCGCAACTGGTGTACATCAAGAGAGCATGACGCTGCATCTCCAGTAACCGCAGAGCATCCACTTGATCCGTCGCGGTTAGTTTACGGCTACGATGGCGGATCATGAAGCGCTCAATATTGCTGGCACTGCGATCGCGCATCACTTGAATGTATTCATCTCTGGCTTGCCAGGGATCACGGAAAAACTTTTTGCCGCTGTCCTCGTAGACTTTAATCAACTGATCCCGCAGCCAATCCAAGGCATCGCGCAAAGGTCGTCGCCATTTTTGGTGCCAAAACCCACCTTCACCGCCACAGCCACAGTCTTCCTGCCAGCGATCGACGCCGTGGGCACAACTCCAAGCAGTCACAGGCTTGAGTTCTACTTCCCAGGTTGGGGGATGGATGCTGAGGTAGTGGGCAAAGTTAGTAACAGTCCAACCCCGATTGGCGAATTCTTTCAAGAACGCATAAGCGAGAGTTTTCTCTGTGCCGCCTTTGTGGTGACCAAAGGTTTCACCATCGGTCGCAACCGAGAGCATTTGGGCGGGCCGCTGATCCCCACGCACCGCTTGACCAATCCGCCCGACAAAATGGCTAGAGTTGTAGAGTACGTCGCTAAAGCCCATATCCCGCGAGATCGGGCCATCGTAAAAGAAAATGTCGATGTAATCGTAATTGGGATTGCCCCCCGGCAAGAAACACCGATAGGGACGGGTGGGATCAATCTGCCCTCCTCCCACTTCATGCCATTGCGGGTGGGGTTGATGCTCACGAGGGAAGGGTCGGCAACGCTGCGCTTGGGAGGGAGCCAGCACAATAAAGCGAATGCCTTCGGCAATCAAGGCTTCTAGGGTGGGGTAATCGACCGCCGCCTCTGCCAGCCACATGCCTTCGGGATCACGACCAAAGTGAGAACGAAAATCTGCTTTGCCCCACCGAATTTGTGTGTATTTGTCTCGCTCATTCGCCAAGGGCATGATGATGTGGTTATAGACCTGAGCGATCGCATTACCGTGACCATTCAGGCGATCGCAACTCTTACGGTCTGCTTCCACAATCCGTTGATACACCTCCACGTCATGGCGTTCGATCCAGTTCATCAACGTGGGGCCAATATTAAAGCTCAAATACTCATAGTTATTGACGATCCCCGTCACTTCACCTTGGTCATTCAGCACTCTGGCAAAGGCATTGGGACGGTAGCACTCATGATGAATCCGCTCATTCCAGTCGTGAAAAGGCCCCGCACTGGGTTGTCGCTCGATCGCATCTAGGTAAGGATTCTCTCTGGGTGGCTGATAGAAGTGCCCATGAACGGTCACATACACTCCCAATGCAGTTTGCAGGGGATCAGTACTAGGAGATGCTTGAGCCGTTAGCGAGGCAGAATAGTTAGCTTCCGCCCCAGTAGAGAACTCAGCTTGAGCTATGCTCCCAACTTCCTCATGCTCTGAGGTGAAGACATCGGAATGAGAAGTCATCTTAGGTATATCCAAATAAAGAAAATAGCGAAACAGAAACAACTCACCAAATCACAGTGTTATGGCAGGAGTTAGCGATAGGAACAAATTCTGGAAAAGGTTGAAGGTAAGCAATGTGTGTCAAATCGGCTCAGCCAGCGCTTTCTGGGAAAAGTGACGCAGAGAAAACGATAGGTAAGCTGCGATCGCATCAAGTCCGACTAAAGATTTAGATAGCACTCTATCTAAGATTAAACGAGTAAACAATCCGACTAAAAGTACAGTCTAAGGGCTGCAAAACTAAGCCTTAAGAACTAGGTTTTTGGGGATCAGAGGTCAAACAGCCTGACAACGGCCAAAAGATAGGGAAGCCTTGCTTGCAACATAACTCGATTGAACCGTAAAGGCTAGGCAAACTTAAGACTCAGTTAAGGATTTGCAACAAGAGTTTCGTCTAGAACAACAAAAGAAATGTTTTGTTACTTCATTCTCCCTAATTAAGCCTTTCCCTAATTACGACAGTCGGAACCTAAGAAGCGGTAGAGCATGGGGTATTCTAAACTCGGAATTTATTCATCGGCCCTAATCCGGGCTTACTAGGGTATACAACTGAACCTGAATGACAATCAAAGACGCAATTTTTACTGGGCTACTAATCTTCATTCCCATCTCGATCGCTGCTCATTTTTTAGAGTGGGGATCGCTAGTAGTGTTTATTACTGCTGGTTTGGCGATTCTACCTTTAGCCGCTTGGATGGGAACTGCGACCGAGGAAATTGCTGTTGTGGCGGGGCCTTCCTTGGGCGGGCTACTCAATGCCACCTTTGGCAATGCCACTGAACTGATTATTGCCTTAGTCGCTTTGCGGGCAGGATTGATTGACGTGGTTAAAGCCAGCATCACGGGATCAATCATTGGCAACTTACTTCTCGTGATGGGGCTCTCTATGCTGCTAGGAGGTTTGCGCTATAAAGAGCAGGAATTTCAACCGATTGTAGCTCGTGTGAATGCCTCCTCCATGAACCTGGCAGTAATTGCACTCCTGTTACCAACAGCAGTGAACGTGACCTCAACCGGGATCAGCCCCATCACAATTCAGAAGTTATCGATTGCTGTGGCCGTGGTTTTAATTGTGGTTTATGGCCTGACCCTTTTATTTTCCATGCGAACCCACACTTATCTCTATGATGTGGGATTGGCAGAACTAGAACCCACTGAACTGGCAGAGGTCAATTTAGCCCCAGACGTCTCAGAGCACAAAGTAAATCTGCCTTTGTGGATTGGGGTCCTGTTAGCCGCCACCCTTCTAGTTGCCGTGGAATCAGAGTTATTAGTAGATACCTTAGAAGTTGCGACCGCCCGTCTTGGCCTGACCCCTCTCTTTACAGGAGTCATTTTGTTGCCAATTGTGGGAAATGCCGCAGAACATGCCACTGCTGTGACTGTAGCCATGAAAAATAAAATGGATCTTTCAGTCTCAGTAGCGGTCGGTTCTAGCCTACAAATCGCTTTGTTTGTCGCCCCAATCTTGGTCTTAGCGGGATGGTTGATGGGTCAGCCAATGGATCTAGACTTTAATCCCTTCGAGCTAGTTGCTGTTGCCGTTGCCGTTTTAATTGCCAACTCGATTAGTTCGGATGGTCGATCTAATTGGCTAGAGGGGACTTTGCTTTTAGCTGCTTACTTAGTCCTAGGCTTCGCTTTTTACTTCCACCCCGTAGTAGAGGGTTTGGTCTAGCTCAAGTCAAAACGACTGATATTTCCCCTTTAACTCTGGAGGTAAAGACACAGTCTGATGTCTTTGCCTCTTGTTTTTTGGGATTTTTGGGGAACAATGACTAACACAAATAAACTCCTGGGCCTAGGTATATAGCGATCTAGTAGCTTAGCGGCTTGGTATTTTTAACTGTCTACGATGGGAAATAAAAGTATCAAATACTACTTCTTCTTTGCAAGAAATACACGTAAGCATTCTGAAAATGTTTTTCTGGCAAAAATTCAGTAGCGCTCTAGATAGTAGGGGCTGCAACGTGAGAATCTTAGCCTAGACAAAGCTCTCAAAGGCGATCGCTGAGTTAAAAATATCACCTTCTGTAAAGCACGCCATCCACTTCTGAGCACTGAGTTATTCAGGAGAGTTTTTTGAAACTTTGTCTCCCCTCCCCTTGACTCATCGGAGTAACATGCCCGAATGACTGGTAAGCAAATTTCTCAGAAGACAGGTCTAGTAGATTCTCAGGTTTGGATTGGTGCAGAATTGAGGCCAGGAATGCCTCAAGCGGTTCTGGAGGCCATCAGAAGCAAAATTCTATTCGTTGGCGATCACTCAGTTCCATCTTGGCGGCAAGCTCAACTACGGTCTACCTTCTCGGTTTACCCAGCCTTAGTATCATCGGTTGCTTTTAGTCCAGATGGGCAGACGTTAGGTTGTGGTTATTCCGCTTGGGGTAGACAACCAAACTCCATCAAAATGTGGCACCTCCAAACCCAAGAACTCCTCGGCTGTTTCAGTCATGTTGGGTCTACGAGTTCCATTGCGATAGGTGCGATCCACCGCTCAGAATGGGCAAAACGCAGGAGTAACAGAAACCTTCCCAGTCTTAGTGAATAGTAGTGCTGAGGACGGTGCCCTTAAGGTTTGGAATCTCGAAACTAAGGCTCTGTTTCATACCCTGAAAGGTCATGCTGCTGGAGTTAAAACTGTCGCGATCGCAGCTCACAGGCAACTCCTCGCCAGTGGCAGCTATGACAATAGCGTTAAGCTTTGGAATCTCTCAACCGGAACTTTGCAGCAAACCTTTTTGGGTCATACGGATACCGTCAGTGGAGTCGCCTTTGATCCCCAAGCTCAGGTTTTAGCGAGCAGCAGTTACGACCAAACCATCAAGCTTTGGGCCATCCAAACGGGAGAGGTGATTCGGACGTTGGTGGGTCATACCAAGCAGGTCACTTCTCTGGCTTTAAGCCCAGACGATGCCGTACTAGCCAGCACTAGTGAGGATGCCACTATTCGGTTGTGGAATCTGGCGAAAGGGGAGGCATTCCTTACTCTCTCTGGTCATGTCGGTGGTGTTTTAGCGATTGCTTTTAGCCCCGATGGTCAAACCCTAGCTAGCGGTGGTACGGATTGTAAGGTCAGACTTTGGTGCCCAGTGACAGGTCAGCTCATCCGCACTCTAGGATCTGGTTGGAGCCAGTGGCTACCCAGTCACTCAAAGTCAGTGAGTACCGTTAGCTTCAGTCCTGATGGAGCCTCTTTAGCGAGTGGCCATATGGATGGAACTGTGAAGCTGTGGTGCTGCGATCGCTAAAGAACCCGTTAAAGCCCCAGTTCAGAAACTCAGCAAAAAGCGATCGCCCCCATGAAGTAGGTGATGGGCGATCGCTCCCAGGTTCAGTTAGACAGTAATCTAAACTGAGCGCGAGTTATTTAGTGATCTCTGGTTATCCCTAGTTATCTAATGATGCATGTGCTGTTCCATCAACTGCTTGGCTCTGGGTTTAAAGAGTAGATAGAACAGAGATTCCAAATAGCGGAGCATATCTTCTCGGTCTTCCTGAGAAGTGTAATTCCAGAAGCCATAGATCTTAGCCAGCGACAATAAGCGCGTGGTATGGATTCTCCAGGTGTATGTGCTATAAACCCGCTCAATTCCCCGGTTAGAAATCTCCTGCCAGTAGTTGGGATTTTGCTCGCACTTAGAAACAAACTCCAGAATCTTCCCAGCCATTTCTTCTAAATTCGTGGGGTTGATGTAGAAGCCATTGACTCGATCCTGAATAATTTCCAAGGGGCCACCAAACTGAGTGGCAAACGTGGGTATACCAGAAATCATCGCCTCTAGAATCGTCAAGCCAAAAGCTTCAAACAAGGCTGGTTGTACAAAGATACCTTGATGATCTGCAATGACGCGATAAATCTCACCGGAGTCGGTCTTGGGCAAACGTACGCCTAACCAACGAATTTTGCCGTGAAGATTGTGCTCGTCAATGATGCGATAGAGCTTTTCCATTTCACTCGCTTCTTCGCGATCCGCCGTATCCTCTACCCGCAATTTGCCCGCCACCAAAATCAGATTGCAGCGCTCCTGCAATTCTGGGCTACGACCAAAGCACTCGGCTAAACCCGTTAAGTTCTTGATGCGATCGAGCCTTGCCATTGAAAATAAAGGCTGTTTGCTCGGATCATCAAGCTTGCCGTAGGCTTGTTCTGGGTCTTCTAAGGTGAAAAGTAAATCTTCTAAGCGATCGCGATCGTCGGGTAAGCGATCATCAGTGCGGGTATAGGGGAAGTAAACCGCCTCATTGACGCCTGGTGGCACCACATTGAACTTAGGGCTAAATAGCTCTACACCATTGACCACGTGGTACAACTCTGGCATGGTAAAGCACTTGTAAGACTCATACTGACCAATACTGTCAGGCGTACCGACAATTTCTTGATAAGTGCTACTAATGACGAAATTCGCCGCGTTCATAGCAATCAAGTCTGCCGTGAACTGGAGCGAGAAATGATACTGCTCCTCAGAATCCTGCCAGTAAAGATTGCTGAACAGGTACTTTGATTTCTCTAAAGCGTGGGCAACGTTACATTGAGTCACCTTAAGACGACGAGCCAGCAGAAAAGCAACTAAATTACCATCTGAATAGTTACCCACAATCAAGTCAGGTCGGCCCTGAAACTCTGCTAAAAGTTCTCGCTCAGAATCGATCGCATAAGTTTCTAAGTAAGGCCAGATCTCAAAGCGAGAAATCCAGTTTTGAGTCAATTTGGGATTAAATTCCCGGAAAGGTACCCGCAAAATCCAGGCATTATCAGTGCCATGCACTTTTTCTAAGCGCTGATTACAGCGAGTGCCATCACTATTGGGGATCAAGCGACTGAGAATGACAACCTTGGGCTGCACCTTTGTGACATCTAACCCAGCCAGACACAAATCTTCTTGCAGTTGCTTCTCTATACTCTTGGCTTGGTCAAGTACATAAACCACTTGGCCACCTGTATCGGGTCGCCCCAAGACTCCCTCTTGGCCAAACCAACCGTGAGGAGACACCAGTACCACCCGGAAAACCATTGGAATTCGCGAGATGAAGGCTTCTAAGGTTTGGTGATCGGGAGAGTCGATCAGTTCGTCTAAAAGTTCTAAGGTTTCGTTGACGCGACCTGCCGTGTTTCCCCATCCCGGCTCAAAACCCATTGCTTGAAGGTCAAAGCGAAAGGTTTCATAAGCTGCATCGGTTGGACGACCACTCACAAATTGCAGGGCTTTCTTCAGCTGGTCTGAAAGCTCGCCTTGGCTCCTAATGCGCTCATTAATCAGCAATTGTGTGCCGTTATGGCGGTGCAAACTTAAAAACTTAAATAGCGCTTCTAACCATTCCTGTGGGTCTTGGAACAACTTACTGGATAGATATCGGTTCAGGAATTGCACTCCTTTACCAATATTTTTAGGGTCGCGGATGGTGGGTGAATAGTCGTAAAAGGGTTGAAAGTCTAGCTCTAAGACATCTCCTTCATTGGGATGAAAGCGATTCACCAATAGATCCCGCAGATCCAGCAACTCCTGCACCGTCATCACATCAACGGTAAGGTTATCTTCAGAGAGGCGAAAAATTTCTTGGCTAGCAATCTTAGGACGAACAATAAAACAAAAGCTTTCCTCGTCCAGAATAATTTCCTGGGTGTAATCGATCAGCTTGCCTAAATGGGAAGCATGACAAAACTGTTCAGGTTTTTGGTGATTACTACAGTAAGCCGAAAATGCGTTCAAGATCTCATTGCGTAATAGGTAGCGTTGCTCCTGCTGGCGTAAGTCTCTGAGAAATTGCCGCAAATCAGTCTTCTCATTGTTGTCTATAACGGCCTGAATCAGTTCAGACATGTCAACTCCCTTTACTCACTCGATTAGTGTCAATTAGTATCGATTTAAATTCAGCGACGTTTCCTGGCCCTAGCTTTTTTCGTTGCTAGAGGTCGTCAAAGAAATATTTATGGTTGCGGATCTCACAACCACAAACCCTAGCCCCATCAGTTAAAGGACTAGGCTGACGGTGTGACTAAACCAAGTCCCGATCAAGGTTCAAGTCTTGTATCTGCAATAAAACACTACATGCAGCGTTTTCCAGAAGCTACCTAGAAGAGGCTCTAGAACTAAGAGTTTCTAGGGCGGAGGATGCCTTTGCTTGGAGAGATAAACCCTGAATCTAGGCTCAAAACAAGGCAGTACGCCTCGATTTGTAGCTTGAGAGCCAATAAACTATCTTCCCTCTAAAGTTCGAATTTGAGGAACGATTGAGGAGTAGTTGAGTAACTACGCCAAGTACGGCAGCTACTCTGAAGCGAAAGGCGACCTGCCAATATGTAGAGGCATGAGTGAGGCAAGTTCGGGCTCTAGTTGCCTGCATCTAACATCTCACGGATTAGCTACTAGATCCGTAAAGCTACCAACTAAGCGGATAAATTTCTAGTAAAGAGATTAGATCAGGAGAATGAGCTGAAAATTTGATGGGTTAGTCGAGGTCAACATCCGCTGAAGAAGGGGATGCAGCGAGATAAGTAGCTCGCACTTGAGGGCCAAAGACGACTACATCGTCGGGAGCTAGCTCCCACACCCGATGCTTGCGACCATTAACCAAGATGCCGTTAGTGCTACGTTTTCCTCCCAGGACACCATCCACCAGTTGGTACATGTATGTGCCGTCATCTCGAAGGATTTTTAGCAGGGTTGCATGGTGGCGAGAAACGAACTGGGAATGCAGACAAATATCACTTTTGGGGTCTCTGCCGATTGAGTAGCAAGACTTCTCTAGGGTAATTTCCCTAGTTCCCTGCTCATCTTCGAGCACAAAAACAGGTTGTGGTTGGGGGCGAGTTGCGGCAGGATAGTTCGTAAAAACTGCTGTCTCGTTGGCTTCGATGGCGCTTTCTTCTAAGGGGTTTGATTCTGAGTAACCCCGACCGTACCAAACTGGATTGGTGGTAGGTTGCTTGTAAGCTAAGCCTGAGCGCTCTACCGCACAACTACGGCCATAACTAGCAGCTTGATCAGCCGGCTCAATTTCTAGCGCTCTGTCGTAACTGGCGATCGCTTCATTGTATCGAGCCAGTTCTACTAAAGCGTTGCCTCGGTTGCGCCAAGCTAAGTAATAATCTGGTTTTAGATGTAAAGCTTTGTCATAGCTAGCGATCGCTTCATTGTATTGGTTGAACCCATACAAGAGCGCGTTACCCCGGTTTTGCCAAGCTTTGTAATGTCCTGGTTTGACCTGTAAAGCCTTCTCATAGCTGGCAATGGCATCGGCATAGTCTCCCAGGCCGTATTGCTGGGCATCGCCTCGATTTTGCCAGATTTCACAAGCTACATCCTTATGGGGTCGCAGTTGTAACGCTCTATCGTAACTGGCGATCGCCTCGTGATATGCACCTAGGTTTTCTAAGGCTAAACCACGCTCATACCAGACCTCAAAGTAATCTGGCCGAACCTTAAGAACGCAATCAAAACTAACAACTGCTTGCTCATACTCTTTAGTTTCAGCCAAGAGCAGACCCTTGCGAAACCAAAGTAGCGGATCACCACTGAGAGGAAGTTGACCTGTGTCAAGCATAGTTGGGCTCGTTCTGTAGACCTGAGCTTGAAACTACAAAGCCTTTAGGCTCAGATGGAATAAATCTCTGCCAAAACAATTAATCTTGACAGAAATAAATTTGTATGATGCCTCATATCCTTATCAGTATACGCAAACAGGGAGGTTAGTGGCTCTGCCCTTAGGTCAATGCTGCAACTGTCACAAATATATAATTTTGCCAATAGTTCAGTAAATTTCCTGAAGATGTTGGCGCTGGCTATCGAACGTGTTGAGGATCAGGGCTGAAGCTTAAAAGAGAGCTTGAAATTCGGCATAGTGCTGCATCTCATGAAAAATTGGCTCCGTTTTCGCCATCAGTCGATGCAAGTTAGGACTCAGATCAAACGCTCGATAGAGATTGTTAACTGTCAACTCAACATCGTCTAATAAAGCGTAGCAACAAGCTTTGCCGTACCAAGCATTGGGGTTGGAAGACTCGCTATTTAACGAGCGCTCAAAGCTAACTAGGGCTTCCGGACAGCGTTCTAGCTTAATCAGAACAATGCCTCGGTAGTTCCAAGCGTAATGACAACTTGGCTTGATTGTTACAGCATTGTCGAGACTGGTAAGCGCATCAGAGTAGCGACCTAGATAGGCTAATGCGACACCCCGTTTGTACCAAGCTTGATACTTATCAGGCTTAAATTCTAAAACTTTGTCAAAAGCAGCGATCGCTTCTTTATATTGGCAAAGATGGCTGAGGGCGTTGCCTTTGTTGTACCAAGCTCGGTAGTCATCGCGACTCCACTTGATGATGCGGTCAAAGCAAACCACCGCTTCTTCATAACGGTTGAGTCGGCCTAAGGCAATCCCTTTGCCATGCCAAGCTGGAGTGAATTTGGGAGATAGAGAAATTGCTTTTTCAAAGCTGACGATCGCTTCTTCATAGCGCTCTAAATGCTCCAAAGCATAGCCGCGATCGCACCAAGCTTGATGGCTGTCTGGGTTTAGTTCTAACACGCGATCGTAGCGATCGAGTGCCCCTTCATAACGTCCGAGTTCGCTCAAAACATGACCTTGACTATACCAAGTCTGAGACCCTTGACTCTGGCTCATATCACCGAGACTGGAATTGAAACATTACTGAGTCAATTCCTGTATAACATTATCCATTCCGGATTAATTATTTCTTCCCAACACTAAAACTTTAAAGTCTGCGACTTGGCGAATTGGCTTAAAACAAGCGTCTAGCTTAGCCATCGTCCGGTATACGTTTGGACTTTGCTCAATTGCCTTGTGTAAACATTTCAGAGCTTGATTGCAATTTTGCTGGGCTATATAACAGCGAGCCAGACTGTACCAAGCGCCTGGATTATGGGATTTTGCAGCGAGTGATTGGTCGAAGCTCGCGATCGCTTCGTCATACCGTTTTAATTTTGAGAGCGCAATGCCCCGGTAATTCCAGGCATAGTGACAATCCGCTTTAATCATGAGGGCGGTGTCGAAACTGCCAATTGCTTCTTCATACAACGTTAGTTCTGCTAAGGCCGTACCTCGGTGATACCAAGCCCTGTAGTAGTCAGGCTTGAAATACAGGCTGCGATCAAAGCTAAGAATAGCTTCTGCATGGCGGCGCAAACGTCCTAAAGCATTGCCGTGGTTATACCAAGCTTTGGGGTCTTCGGGTTCTAGCTCTAAAGCTTTGGCAAAACTGACGATCGCGCCTTCATATTGATGGCTCTGAGCTTGAGCAATACCTTTACCATGCCAAGCCAGGACAAAATTGGGGTACAGAGCAATGGCTTGGTCGAAACTGGCGATCGCGTCTGTGTAGCGACCTAGGTTAGACAAAGCATACCCGCGATAACTCCAAGTCTCAAAATCATCCGGTTGTTGCCCTAGCACCCGGTCATATCTGGCGATGGCTCCTTCATAGCGGCCTAAACCATAAAGTGTATTCCCGTGGTTATACCAGGCACGAGAGTCTTGATCTGGACTCATGTAGCACCTAAGCATGAGGTAGAACCTGCCTTAATCATAAAAATGTGTGCTAGTAGCCGAAAGCCAAACGTCAGATTTAGCTAGGGTTTGGCTAAGTTTAGTTATGGGGCTTACAAGCTTAAGTTACCCAGGCCATTCTAGTAGTCACCAAAAACCATAGCCCGCTTAGAGCTTTAGGACTGATCCGATGTATGGACTGGGTCTAGAAGCGATTGAGTTTGCCTAGAAGCCTGAGCTAGAAAAGCCGCAGCACTGTGGGCTACCTCAGAGGTAGGTTCGGAAGCTGAGGCGATCGCTTGGATTAACTGGGCAACAGCCTGAGAAGTTTGGGCCTGAGAGACAGTTGCTCTAGCAATGGCTCGAATTAATTGCTCAACCTGGTGAGATGCCTCCACAATCTGTTTGATGCTGCGGTGGGCATCCTGAAGCTGGGCATCCTGAAGCTTGACATCTTGAAGCACAGATCCAACTGCCAAATCGCCCTTTTCTGCCGCAATGGGGGCAAGGTCTTGGCTCGTGTCCTGAGGAGGTGCGGTCGCCAAAGTAGCATTCATTTTCAATAAAGGAATTTGTAAGGCAATTTGATGAATCGACGAAACAACTTGCGAAATTTGTTGGGAAGATTCATCGAGTCGCTGCACTTTTCTGGCTGTATGAGCGACTGTTTCTTGTAGCCTGAGGAGTCGCTGTACCGTTTTGTCTATTGCTAGTTCCTCTAGCTCAGTCGAGGCAGCCATCCCAGTGGTCTGCTGAGCGTTTACGGCTACTGCTCGGATAGATTGGGTCATTTGCTCGACTGCATTGCGTGTTTGAGCAAGTTCTGCGGTCTGTCTTGCTGCCACTTGAGTCAGATGAAGCATGGCAAGTTCGGGTTCACTGGGGGAAGGGTTAACTGGACCTGCTGTTCTGGTCATCTGAGTGCTCAGGCTCCGCAGTGCTTTACTCAACCTACTCAACAGCAGCTCAGACTCTATTGAGCCTGAAGTTTTAGATACAGCTTGGTACTTCTATAGTGCAGGCTGAGACAGATAAACTAATCAGACAAATGTCTTAACTGTTTCAGGCATTGTACGGATTTTGAGCTTTGGTCGCTGTTACACCAGGATGGGCAAGTCATGATGAATGCACTAGGAAATATGTCTTTCCGAATTGAGCGGGACTCAATGGGAGAACGACAAATTCCAGCCGAAACTTATTACGGAATTCAAACGCTACGGGCGATCGAGAACTTTCCCATCAGTGGTCTCAAGCCTTTGCCGACTTATGTGGATGCCTGCGTACTGATTAAAAAAGCAACAGCGATCGCCAATGGTGAGCTAGGCTGTATTCCCCAGGAGATTGCTCAAGCGATCGTGCAGGCAACCGATGAAGTGTTGACTGGGAAGTTGCGTGACCAGTTTGTGGTGGATGTGTATCAAGCAGGAGCGGGCACCTCGCACCACATGAATATAAATGAAGTCTTGGCGAACCGCGCTTTAGAGCTTTTGGGTGACGAGAAAGGCAATTACAAGCGGGTCAATCCCAACGACCATGTCAACTATGGTCAATCAACGAATGATGTCATCCCCACTGCCATTCGGATTGGCGGGCTACTGGCGCTAGAACATACGCTTTACCCTGCTTTGTCTGGGGCGATCGCGGCACTGGACACGAAAGCTGAGGAGTTCCAAGATATTGTGCGCTCTGGTCGGACTCACTTACAAGATGCTGTACCTGTGCGCTTGGGGGAAAACTTTCGAGCTTGGGCGCAAATTTTGACCGACCATTTGACTCGCTTAGAAACTGCCTCGCAAGATCTGATGCTGTTGGGTTTGGGCGGTAGCGCTGCGGGCACTGGGCTAAACACCCATCCTCAGTATTGCGATCGCGTCGCTCAAATTTTGTCCCAGTTACTCAACCAACCTCTACGTCCTGCCCCTCACTTGATGGCCGCAATGCAGAGCATGGCTCCGTTTGTGAATGTGTCGGGGGCGTTGCGGAATTTAGCCCAAGATTGCGTCAAAATTTCTCACGACTTGCGCTTGATGGACTCTGGCCCCAAAACTGGCCTCAAGGAAATTCAACTGCCGCCTGTACAACCGGGTTCTTCGATCATGCCTGGAAAGTACAACCCAGTGATGGCTGAGATGACCTCAATGGTTTGCTTCCAAGTCATGGGCTACGACACCGCGATCGCTCTGGCCGCTCAGGCGGGACAACTAGAACTGAATGTGATGATGCCGCTGATTGCTTATAACCTGATTCAAAGCATCGAAATTCTAGGCAACACGTTAGCAGCCTTGAGCGAGCGGTGCATCAACGGCATTACAGCCAATCGCGATCGCTGTGCTGACTACGCTGAAGGTAGCTTAGCCTTGGTAACCGCTTTGAATCCTCACATTGGTTATCTCAACGCCGCCGCGATCGCCAAAGAGTCTTTGGAAACAGGCAAATCCCTGCGTCAGATTGTGCTGGAGCAAGGTTTAATGAACCCTGAAGAATTGGCTAAAGTTCTAGATCTAGAGCAAATGAGCGCGATGCCCAAGTCCAAAACTGCCACTTAAGGGCGATCGCCTTCGTTGAGCTGCTGAGAGAATCGTGACCGAGAATGCCCATAATTCTCAAAGAAAAGGTACGAAAATACCCATCTCCGAACGGTTCAACCTAAGATGAATCATTTCTGAATTGCAAACATTAGTAAGAGGGCCTATGTATAGCCAGGACTCCGAGCCAACTCCGACTTACATTACCTTTCACTACTTGAACGGCCAGTCAGACTCTTTCAATATTCATCATTTGACTGAGCCGGGAGTGACCCGACAAGACATTCGGCAAGAAATTCGGCGGTTTCTGAGTGAAGGGTGGTGGGTTGTCAAACTGCCAGACGAAACTCTCTTCATCAATGCCAGCCAAGTGGTGAAAATTGAGATGAAGCCACCGATCACCTCGCTCGAAGGGGAAGGGGTACTCTCAGAAGCCCAGTGGGTGACTGCGCTAAATCGACCTCGATAGGGATTGACTATCGCGATCGATTAGGGGTGAAATCTAGATTGGCCTCTATGCTATCTAACAGCCCGTTCTCTCTGTTTCACCCATCATCTTTACCCATCCTTCTGCTTGACCATGACGCCATTACAGCCTTCTGTCAGTTTATTGCGAGCTGACTCCTACGACCTGCAAGAACTCCGAGCCAGCGTGGAGCGATTACTAGAACCTTTAGGTGGCATCAGTGCCTTCGTCAAACCAGGCGATCGCGTCTTGTTGAAACCCAATTTGCTGACAGGGGCGCGTCCTGGTAAAGAATGTATTACTCGCGCCGAACTAGTTTACTGTGTCGCGGAAATGGTTCAGGCCGCAGGGGGACAGCCATTTCTAGGAGATAGCCCCGCCTTTGGTAGCGCTAGAGGCGTTGCCGTAGCCAATGGCTATTTGCCTTTGATTGAAGAACTCAACTTACCGATTGTGGAATTTAGCGGCAAACGGTATGAAACCGTCAGCGCCAACTTCAATCATTTATTGCTGTCTAAAGAAGTGATGGATGCGGATGTGGTGATTAACCTGCCCAAGGTGAAATCCCACGTCCAACTGACTTTGACCTTAGCGGTCAAGAATCTATTCGGCTGTGTCCCTGGCAAAATGAAAGCTTGGTGGCACATGGAAGCGGGCAAAGACAGCCAGCGCTTTGGTGAAATGTTAGTCGAGACAGCCCGGGCGATCGCCCCTGATCTCACCATTGTCGATGGCATTATTGGCCACGAAGGTAATGGCCCTAGTGGGGGTGAGCCTCGGCATCTAGGCGTGATTGGAGCCTCCACCAATGTCTTTGCGCTCGATCGCGCCTTGCTCGAAATCCTCAATGTTGACCCCACCACAGTGCCTATCACAGCGGCAGCTCAACGGTTAGGGCTAAACGTAGAGCCAGCAGATATGCAGTTTCCGCATTTGCGGCCCGAAGACCTCAAGATCCTAGATTGGCAGCTACCTACTCGCATGATGGCGATCGATTTCGCGATGCCCCGCGTGCTCAAGTCTACGTTTAGGCATCTCTACATTCGCTTTATTAAGGAACCCATCAACGCTTACGCTGGGCGCTAGACCATAGAATATTCCACAGCTTTAGCGTAGTCCCCCAAGGCATAACAAGCCATTTTGAGGCTACCCAGGGCTTGACGCTCTGCTTGAGGGTCGTGTAGTTGCCGCGCGATCGCTAAGCGTTGCTCGTAATGTTCCACCGCTTTGGCATAGTTACCTAAGGCTTCGTACGCCACTCCCAAACTACCCAGAGATTGCTCAATCCCTCGGTAGTCTTGGACTGCCTGAGCGATCGCGAGTCGTCGTTGCAAATACTCAACGGCTTTAGCGTAATTCTCCAGGGCGGCATAAGCACTACCCAAATTTCTTAAAACCTGACCCTCGGTTTTGTGGTCTTGAGCGGCCTGGGCAATTGCTAAGCGCTGTTCGTAGTATTCAATTGCTTCGGTGTAGTTGCCCAGAGCGTAGTAAGCATTACCTAGATTTCGCAGAACTTGCCCTTCAATTTTTTCGTCTTGAAGTTCTCGCGAAACTTGTAAGCTTTGCTGCTGGTACTCAATGGCTTTCATACAATCCCCTAAGGTCTTGTAGGCCAATCCTAAATTGTTCAGAGCTGCAACTTCAGCTCGACGGTCTTGAATTTCTTGAGCCACTAGTAAGCTTTGATGCGAGTACTCAATGGCTTTGGTGTGATCCTTAACGTGGCGATAGGCATTTCCTAAATGCCCGAGTGCTTGTCCTTCACCCCGCTGATCGTCTAGTTGCCGTGCGATCGCCAGTCGTTGCTGAGCAAATTCAATCGTTTTGCCATATTCGCCCAGAGCATAGTGAACGCTGCTGAGGCTGCCCAATGCCTGAGCGATCCCTCTAACGTCTTGCAGACTCTGATACAAGTTGAGAGCTTCGTAGCACAGTGGTAATGCAGCCTCCAGATGATTGGCCTGGAGTTGCTCCACTCCTTGCCTGAGTAAATTTTCTGCGAGTAGTTGTTGAGGACTCTCTACAGCTAGTTCGGAACTCTGACTCCAATTGGTTGTTGCAGAAAGAGTTCCTTGCTCATTCACAAAATCACCCATTAGCGTCTAGCTCATTGGCTAGCGGTGCACTATTTATACCAGAGCGTAACGCTTTGAGTTAAAAAGAGAACTCCGTACCATCCTCAGGCTTAATCGTTAACTTCTCATCAAGGTACTGGTATTTCTACTGAATGAGGCAGATCTAGGACAGGAGTGGGCGATCGCATTTTTGGGAGTTCCTAGAGGCAACTCCAAGGAAACGAACTTTAGAGAATTAAAAAAATGAGCCTGCAAGAGCAGGCCAGCTTCGGGTAATTGTTTGTGCAATCGAGAACTCAGCACCGTCTGACTCCTCTAGCAAACTCTAATCTTCGTGGTCTTCAAAGGGATCGCTCAATTCTTTAGAGGGAGGGCCAAAGGAGGTATAGATTGAAAGGCCAGTAATGGCAATGACGACGGCACAAACAGAAATGCTAAGAACGGCTGCGGGTTCCATGAGTTCGCTCGATTATGAGGACTGTTTCTCTATGATAATATTCCGTAACATATTTAGAAACAATTCATTACATGCCCAGGCGATGACCCATCATTTTAGTCGGGTAAGGTTGTTGTTTCGCGATCGCAGCACGTGGTGAACAACCTACTGGCTAAGCGCTATCCAGCCTTCCTTCAAGGAATTTCGCTAGATCTAAGAAACGCTCAGGTTGGTGGTTAACTATCCAAGACGTGAGTTCATAAGAGTGCTTAGGTTTTGAAAATTGAACCCTTGCTTCAGATAGAGTGATGAAGAGATCCTTGAGGAGCTTAGATGCATCTACTCTCTCAAACCATTCAGATTCGGATAGGTTCTCTGGGTTTGCA
The DNA here is from genome assembly GCA_019358975.1 of Trichocoleus desertorum ATA4-8-CV12. Lineage (NCBI taxonomy): Bacteria > Bacillati > Cyanobacteriota > Cyanophyceae > Leptolyngbyales > Trichocoleusaceae > Trichocoleus > Trichocoleus desertorum. The sequence goes on along the minus strand of JAHHIL010000002.1, from coordinate 227,756 downwards.
CTTTTTATATAGTCTCCAGCTTGCCTTTTTTGATCAATCCATTCCTGCACCTCTTGCTCAACCAGCAAACTTTCCCGTAATGGATCGTTTTTATTGATTACATCAGTAATGGCCTTAGAAATAAGTAAGTAGTTCTCATACATCCGTCTGGGCAAGAATTCAATTGCGTTAGAGCTTCGTCGCTTAAGATCCTCCATTTGCTGCTTAGTCTTGCCTTCACGATCGAGAATAAAGCCGATGGCAGGTGGAAATAAACTGCTGCCGCCGCTCAGCTTGTCATAGATATCAAAGATCAGACGAGAATTTTTCCCTTCTAAGTCGCCTGTATTTTTAACAGATAAAATTACAGTTCCTCTAAGTATTCTTTTTGCAACTTTTTCTAGGATCAGGGGAAAACACTGCTCCTCAGTCGGCCCCTCTACCCACAAAATGTTATCTGCTCCGAAGACATCAGATAATCTAACTCCAACTTCAGCTAAGATAGAACGCTGCTCAGTGGTTTCATCAGGATAGATAATAGATGCTTTTGTTTCACAGCCATCATAAGAAAGCTTGATGATCCGAGCTGGATTAGCGGCTGTAATCAGCATTGGTGAATGAGTGGCAATGAAATACTGATGCTGTGGAAATTCTTTTAGAATCTCGATCAGCTTTTTGGCGGCTCCAGGATGTAGAAAGGATTGAGGCTCATCAATAATAATTGTTCTTGGCAGTTGTGATGTTATAACAACGTAGAGAATTGCCAAAACTTGACTAATTCCAGTTCCACAATCTGAAAGCGGGAATGTTAGATCTTCCCTACCTTCACGTGCTGCTTCTATCGTCCACAACCTAATTTCAACTTTAGAATCTTCTTTCTCAATCGAAGAAACGTATTCTATATGTGGGAATACATCTGAGAGGAATCTATTTAGCAATGAAAACTTTGAGGGATTTTTATTCGGCAGTAAATGAATGACTTCTGCAAGATTAGACGCATCTGGCTTGAGATCAGCACTACCTGTATAACCGCAAATTCCGACATTCAATCGCTCAGCGTAAAAACGATAGATTCTATTTCTAAACAGCTCAAACACTTGATATGATATAGCTAATTTATAACTTCCCTTAAGAATATGATAGTCAACCCACTCACTATAGTCGGGCACCTCCCAAGAAGTTTGATGTATATATACAGGACCTACATAGAGTCCAGCATAGTTATCATTGAAGAACTCAATATACGAGTAATTTTCATTTTCATCGACATTTGGTAAGTCAGCGTGAGAATAAAAATTGAACAGAAGATTCTGTGTGATTTTCCCTGCTTCTATTTCGCCTCTAAGGTCGCTAGAGAGGGTTAATTCCCATCTTATTGAATTTGGCTCATTTAGCCACTTTTAAAAAGAGCCTATCAAGCTACTAACTGTCTCTAGGTTTGCGTTCCAACTTTCACCTCCGGGTTCAGGCAGGCACAGTGGAGATTGTACTTGTTCTAAAAATTCACGTAGTTCATTTTTATCCAGAGCTAAAGTGATATCAGCATTAGATGGTTGCTCAAGTTTCGAGAAACGATTTGGCAGTTTTTTTATACTGCGATTTGGAGTACTTGTAAGCCTAAGTGTTAAAGCTTCTAGAAGCGCTGTTTTCCCTGAGTTATTTTGTCCAATTATTATATTAAGGCCAGGGCCAAATTCTAATAATTCAGAATCTATATAGGACTTGTAGTTGAGTAGCCTAAAACTCTTGATGAACATTGATTTGTGTTGGTTAGGAAACTTGCGTTAGTTAAATATCTATAGAGCAAGCGATGGGTGCATGTCACTTTGGAAGGTGCATAACTTGAGTGTTAGTGCAACGAGGTAGCTGAATGCTTGTAAGTAGAGCATTTCAAGCTACAAGTACAAATACTCGCTCGCAAAGGTGACATACTCCCGCAAGCAATCGCCCCCCAGTTCTGAGCTTTCTCAGATAGTGCACCCCTTTTAGAGCACGAATCAGCGATCGCTTGCGAGTAGAAGGGGACATTCTCTCCTGCAATTACAAACACGCTGCTGTTTTGCCCAGATCTGTTGGACTCCGCTCGGCTCCCCTCTCCCAATCGCTGTGCCGCTTGCAACCGACTCAAACGTTGGCTTCGAGCTACGATAAAATTCTCTCACTTCAGAATGTGAAGTTAGTTAAAGCTCTGTTTTCGGAGTTGGTACGATAGTCGAGTTTTTTTATGCTTCCAGATTCTGCTAAAGTCTTAATTACTAAGCATTAAAAAGTTCTGTCGAGATCCACATACAGGTGACCCATGGCTCAACGCACTTGGTTGGGAGATGTTCTCAAGCCTTTGAATTCTGAATACGGTAAGGTCGCGCCCGGTTGGGGTACCACGCCGCTAATGGGCGTTTTTATGCTGCTATTTTTTGTCTTCTTACTGATCATCTTGCAGGTTTACAATTCCTCGTTGTTGATTGAAAACGTCGATGTAGACTGGAGAAGCTTAGGCGGCTAGTGCCATTGCGTGCCTAGGGCTTAGAGTTCAGTATCTAGATGTTCCCGGTTTCGACCGGGTTTTTTGTTGGCTTTATACTAAAGGAAGGCCAAATTTCTGGGCAATGCTCCAGAGAAGAACTGAGCCGTCCGGGATTTGACTAGGAGGAACTGGCGTGAATATTTTTGGCATCGGCCTACCGGAGATGGCGCTGATTATGGCTTTGGCTTTGCTGATTTTTGGGCCAAAGAAGTTGCCAGAGATCGGTCGGAGCTTAGGAAAGGCGATTCGGGGCTTTCAAGACGCCTCTAAAGAGTTCGAGAATGAATTTAAGCGGGAAGCTGAACGGTTAGAGCAGATTGTGACTGAGCCAATGGAGGCCAAACTAGAACCTCCAACTCAGCCTGCGCTCTCGCCAGCCGCTTCCGAGACAGCGACCCAGGCAGAAGCAAATGAGGCAGTAACAGCTGCCGCTTCAGACGAAGTGACTAGCTAGCTGAACCACTAGCCGAAAGATTGAGTGCCGAAAGATTAGTGATTGAAAGCAAATGACAGAGGCTACTTCGACACCCAAACTGGTGGTGCCGCAATTAATTGTGGGACTCGGAAATCCGGGCGCTAAATACGAGCAAACCCGCCATAATATTGGTTTTGCGGCCATTGACGCTCTCGCCCGCGCCTGGCACATTTCACTGTCGGAAAATCGCAAGTTCCAAGGTGTCTTTGGTGAGGGGCCAGGGGTGCGAGGTAATAAAACTCGCTTGCTCAAACCTCTGACTTACATGAATCTTTCGGGCCAGTCGATTCGAGCTGTAGTGGATTGGTATAAGTTGCCCCCAGAGTCGGTGCTGGTGATCTACGACGATATGGATTTGCCTGTAGGTAAAATCCGGTTGCGCCTGTCTGGATCGGCGGGTGGGCAGAACGGCATGAAGTCAGCGATCGCTCACCTAGGCACCCAAAATTTCCCTCGTTTGCGAATTGGCATTGGTAGTCCTAAGGATGAAAACATAGCCACTCAGGATGCTGTGTCTCACGTCTTAGGCCGATTTGCCCCCACTGAAGCTCAAGTGATCACTCAGGTTCTAGAGATGACGGTAGACGCTGTAGAGCTGAGTCTCAAGCAAGGCTTTGAAAAAGCCATGAGTCTCTACAATGGGCGCTCTGTGGTGAGTACCAAAGTTTGAGACAAGTCTCCTGAGAGCCTAAATCTGTGCTTTAACGGTTGGCTGAGTTAAGCAAACTCAGGTACATTGGCATTTACTGGACGGCACAAATAAACGGAAATAGCCATTGCTTGAGGCTACTGTAATTCGTACCCAGGACAGATCAAATTTGGCCTAGGGGTTTGCCACCATTTCAGGAGAAGCCTTCATGCTGGATAGTTCCGATCCCTTTTTTCTGGCTGAGAGCGCTGCTACATCGCCTGCGATCCTAGATCAACGGTTGGTGAAACGGTGCCATATTCAACTGCCCAACATGCCCAAGCCAATGAGTGCCATTTATTATCAAGGGTACTTTTATAGTTACGTCCGGTTTTTTGCTTCGCTGGAGGCGGCTCAAAGAGCAGCGACGCGCTTGGTTACTAAGGGAAATATAGTTGTCTTTACCCAGGTTGCGAAAGGTTTGGTATTGTGGGTGCTGGAAGCGGAGGCCCAGGTAGCTAGTAAGCCTGTAGTGAGATAATTAGAGACTGTGAGTTCTAACCGTCTACCTGAAACCACTGCTCATGTCCGGATCACGCATCAGTCGTGGCAACAGGGCAAGATTGAGGGAGAAGTCAAAGCCAATCAATTTGAATGGCAATTTCAATGGTGCTTTCGGCAAGGCAACTTGTCAGTGCAGCCTTCTTTGGGACGGGCTTTGATTCAGGAACCCTTAGGGCGCTTCTTAGAGAAATGTGACTATCAATTAGAACCGGGTGGTGACTACTCATTCACGATTCGCGCCCAGCTCTAAACTCAAGTCTAAGCAGAGGCCACTAAGCGCTCTAAATAACGCTCAATTAGCAAAATTGCCACAATATCATCCAGCGATCGCGGTGGAGTTCGCATTCCTTGAGGAATTAAGCGATACAGGCCTTTAGGCGGGTACATCTTCCAGTAGCGATCGCGGGCTTCTAGGCTGCTGTAGCGCTCATCTACCAAAACAACTCTCAAAGGGTCCGACAAATCACTGCTCAGCTTTTGCTTCCAATCTTTGGCAGTTGTCTGGTCGCCCATGACCACAATCGAGATGGGCAATTGTTTCTGGAGCTGTTCAATGGTTGCTACCACTTCATCCGCTGCAATCACCTGGTGGTAACGCAAGGTGCGGTCTACCCCCATAGCAGCTAAGCCACATTTCTGACGGCCCGGATCAAAGCCTAAAATAATTGGCTGATCAGCATTGAGGGCAGGATTCAAGACCATGAAATTTTAATAATCTTCCAGCAGGATGAGCGAATAGTCAGACATCTCAGCAGTACCTGCTTTATTCTAACGAGCCATCCTTAAAAATCGTCAGGACCGAAGAAGGGAAGATCAGGAGAATCCGATGGTTGAGGAGCAGGATTGCCTGTAGGAGTTGGGGCTGAATTTTGAGTGTCGGCATCAGCATCATCTTCCTCTTCAGTTAAGCCATTTTCTGACGTAGGAGTGGGAGGGCTAGGTGCAGGCACCAGAGGGCTAGGTGCAGGAGTTGGAGGGCTAGGTGCAGGAGTTGGAGGGCTAGGTGCCGATGGTGAACTATTGTTGGGAGTGGGACGGGGTGACTGCGGAATCTCCCGGCTAGTGCTCAGCACAACTTGACCATTCTGAATCGCCAACAACTCTACTCGAAGCGGCCCTGCGGTATAGGTGACATCGGTAGTGACTACCCTCAAATCTAACGGTTGCCGATACTGTTTTAGCTGTTCAGCAAAGTTAAGAATGGCGGTGACACTAGTACCCACTGCCGCAACCTGGACTCCTTCAGCCAAGACCCCTGCCCCTCGCGCCCGAAATTCTGTTGCAGCTAGCAGCAGTTCAATCCGCCTTTGAATATCAGCTTCACTCATCGTAGAAGGATCAACGGAAGCAGCAGCAATGACATCCCCAGATAGAAACACAACTTGGTTTGGGGTGACACTAGCAACTACCTGAACGTTTTTTTCTCCTAGCACATAGTTGCCAGCCGATAAAATGCGGACGACGTAATCTCGACCGTCTTCAATCTGGTCTGCGAGTTGCTCCACTTCCGAGCGAGTAATTTGAATGATTTGTTCGCTGTCTTGGTTGATCCCGGGGCGCGTTAGTTTACTGGCGTTGCGGTTAGCTTCTCGCAATAGTCGGTCTACCGCTTGCTGGGCTCCTGTGCTGCCCACAATTCGCACTACACCTGCTGATAACACTTGCCCCCGGAAGAGCGCCACATTTCCTTGCCTCAAGGATTCGTAGCGTGCTTGGTAGTACTGGTAATACTGCTGTAAAGTTTGGACTGCTTTCTCTAAATCAGCTTGCTGGATTTCTAGGTCTCGGGTTTCTTCAATTAATTTTTTGCGTTCATTATCAAGTCTGGTAATTTCTGAACGCAGACCAGTGGCTTGCCGAGAAACTGAGCTGAGCTGGTTTTGCGTACGGCTCAATTCTGCTTCGGTACGGTTTTTTACAGCTTCGATGCGCGACTTTTCATCTTCAGCTCGACTAAGCTGGCTCTGGGTTTGATCGAGCTGTGCTTCTGTGCGCGCTCTCTCCACCTCCACTCGGCTGAGCTGGGTTTGAGTACGGTTGAGCTGTGCTTCTGTGGTAGATTGTCTAGCGATCGCGGCTTTCAGAAATAAATTGATCCGATCGAGCCGTTGCTGAGCCGAAACTTGCTCTGCGCGAGCTTTGGTGAGTTCTTGCTCGACTTGTTTTTTTTGGTTTCTTGTTTGTTCTAAATCTCCTCGCGCTTCTGACAAGCTTGATTGGATCTTGCCTAGCTCAAAAACCCCGGTTCGCAGTTGCTCACTGACAGTAAATAAGATCGCGAGAGTCGAGGCAGAAATAATGCCACCCGTCGCAATTGTGACTAGAACCGCTGTCTTCCGGGGCCGCAGATTGAAGAGGCTGAGCCGCGCTTTACCGACACGAGTACCGATGCGATCGCCAACCGTTGCAATCACACCTCCTAATACCAAAATTGCCACAATTAAGATGTACCCGCTGGTCATCTACCCTCAGGAAGCCATTCAGCCCACACCCAACTCAGATACAGCCTATCTCATGCCTTGGCAGTTTTGTGTGCCAATCACACGTCAGGGCCATGACAAGAGCGCCGAGTGCACAGAAGTTACAGTGATCTCCCTACTGCGGGAAATTCGACTGCCTAGTTTTTCGCTAGAACCACTGCTACTGCTTCGCGCTGATTCATGGCTCAAAACGCTGTATTCAAGTCGTTGTAAGCACTTGTTGTCACCAGAGGTTAACCATAGCAGATCAACTGAACTGTTGACTAAGGGCGACAGGATTATGGACAGTAATTTTTTTCTTATGGATAGAAATCATCTGCTCCTGCCGCAGATCTCCGAGGAGGCGAGTGACCGTGACGCGGGTAGAGCCAATGGCCTCAGCGATCGCCTGATGTGACAACTTCAAATCAATCGTGATCCCCTCAGCGCCAGGAACTCCAAAATCACGACAGAGAATGAGTAAGAAGCTGACGAGGCGTGATCCCATATCCCGATGGGCCAGCGTTTCAATCATCATCTCCGTTTGCAAGATGCGCGAGGACAACCCTTGCAACATCAGCATGGATAGCTCTGGGTTATCCTTGAGGGCTTTCTCCACCTGCTCAATAGGCACCGAGAGTAACTCCGCCGGGGTGAAGGCAACTGCGTGATAAAAGCGATCGGAGCGGTTGCCCGTAATCAGAGAGAGAACTCCAAAAACGCTATTTTCCCGTAGCAAGGCCACAGTGATTTCTTCGCCCGCTTCATAAACGCGAGACAGCTTAACTGCACCTTTGACCAAAAAGTAGACCCGCTCCGCTGGATCACCAGGGAAGAAAATCGTCTTGCCTCGATCAAATGTTTCGATTACGGGAGGAAATGCTCCCCCTCCCAACTGACGAAACACAGATGCTAATGGCCGATCCTGCGTCATTACCATATCCTTTTACCTTTGCGATGCCCTTCTCCAACCTTCATGGGCCGCTCGTCTGGAGATGAACCTTACGAAGGTGAGCCAACTGTAAGCAATTGATGACTTTAGAACACTTAAACTTACTCCAGACTCATTTTTTGTTCTATTTGATACACAATCTAAGAGCGATCGCCAATGTTCTAAGAATTTAGACTCTGCTTTGGAGAATATGGGTGAACGGATAGTGGCTGTAAGCGTACTATATTAGACCTTATCTTACTCCTCCCAAAGATAGAGTGCTCGGAATCGCCCTCAAGACTATGCAGCACTATGCAGCCCTCTCGAAGCTGAGATAAATCCGCAAGCAGCCCCGCGCTCTATCCGTTAGGGTGGGCATCGGGAAGAATTGCGGGTCTGTCGATAGGGTTCAACACCCCGGAGACAGACAAACTCCTGATGTACTGCCTTAAAACATCGCTTTGGGTTCGCTCCGTAAGACGACAATATTCATCTAAATGCTGCTTTTCAATATCAGAAATCCGTACAGAAATGCTTTTCATGTATTGCAGCCTTAGTTGTATCTGCATTACAATAGTAATATGCGAACCGCCTATCAGTACCGATTAAGATTGACCGCCGCCCAGCAAGCCACGATTGATCACTGGCTTGAACTTTGCCGCCGTCAATACAACTATCGCCTAGCAGAGCGGTTCAACTGGTACGAGCAAAATCGCTGTGATATTAATGCTTGCCCGCTCATCTGTCACTTACCAGAGTTGAAAGACCGTCCCGATTTCTATTCGCAGAAACGGGATCTTGTGAACTCCAAAAAGCTGTTTCCCCAATACCAAGAACTTCCCTCTCATACCTTGCAAGACGTAATTGCACGAGTCAAGAAGGCGTTTGACCGATGGTTGAGTGGTGACAGTAATGGCAAACGTAGTGGTAGACCACGCTTCAAGGGGGTTGGGAGATACCGCTCCCTCGCCTTTCCTGATCCTGTTAAAGCAGAGCATATCAACGGAAACTTAATTCAACTACCCAAGATTGGCGAGTTGAAAGTGATTTTGCATCGCCCCATTCCAGCGGGGTTCAAAGTCAAAACTGCCGCAATCACCAAAAAGGCTGATGGCTACTACCTAACGCTGTCATTGCAAGATGCCTCTGTCCCAGAACTCAACCCCGAATTGCCAACCCTGGATAACACCATCGGCATTGATATGGGGCTGAAGTCTTTCCTGGTCACAGACGAGGGAGAAGAGGTTGTTATTCCCCAACCCTATCGCAGGTCAGAGAAGCGTTTGAAGCGGTTACAACGTGGTCTATCTAGGAAAAAGAAGAGTTCTAATCGTTGCAAGAAAGCAATCAAGCGAGTCTCTAAGGCTCACTTAAAAGTCGCCAATCAGCGTAAAGACTTTCACTACAAGACAGCGAAAAAGCTGCTCAACATAGGAAAGCATATTGGGTATGAAGCACTCAATATCAAGGGCATTGCCAGAACTCGCATGGCTAAGTCTACCTATGATGCCGGATGGGGGACGTTCCTGCAAATTCTCTCACTCAAAGCTGCAAATGCTGGACTGATGACGATTGCTGTGAATCCCAACGGCACAACTCAAGACTGCTCAAGTTGTGGTCAAAAGGTTCCCAAAGCTATTCAAGATAGATGGCATTCCTGCCTTAACTGCGGATGTTCGCTAGACCGTGACCACAACGCGGCAATTAATATCAAGCACAGAGCGGTAGGTCATTCCGTTCTTAAAGCTCAGGAAACGCCCGATGGGATACCAGGGGTCACTGAGAAGCCCGCTCTGTATGCGTAGCATCAGCGTCGGGAGTATGTCACTATTCTCGTAATTGCCCTTGAAAAAAGATTGCCATGCTGAATCTGACCGGAAAAAATGCCTTAGTAACAGGCATTGCTAACAATCGCTCCATTGCTTGGGGAATTGCCCAACAACTCCATAAAGCGGGTGCCAATTTAGGGATTACCTATTTGCCCGATGAGCGGGGCAAGATGGAAAAAAAAGTAGCAGAACTGGTTGAGCCACTACAACCCAGCTTATTTGTGCCTTGCAATGTGCAAGATGATGCCCAGATTCAGTCCACGTTTGAGACTGTGAAAGAGAAGTGGGGCAAGCTCGATATCTTGGTTCACTGTCTAGCCTTTGCCAATAAAGATGATTTGTCCGGCGGCTTCAGCAATACCTCGCGGCAAGGATTCAAGACAGCGCTAGATATCAGCACCTATTCGCTCATTCAGCTTAGTGGTGCGGCTAAACCCTTGATGACAGAAGGTGGCAGCATTGTTACTTTGACTTACTTGGGTGGTGTGCGGGTGGTGCCCAACTACAACATTATGGGCATTGCTAAAGCGGGCCTAGAAATGAGCGTTAAGTACCTCGCCGCAGAACTCGGACCCCACAATATTCGAGTTAATGGCATTTCCGCTGGTCCAATTAGAACTTTAGCTTCTTCTGCGGTCGGAGGAATTCTGGATATGATTCACCACGTCGAAGAAGTTGCGCCCCTGCGTCGCACCGTGACTCAACTGGAAGTTGGCAATACGGCGGCGTTCCTGTGTAGCGATTTGTCCAGTGGCATGACAGGGCAAATTCTGTATGTTGATTCTGGCTATGAGATCATGGGGATGTAGTGGTTGTGATTGAGTAACTACGACCGTTTGGCCTGCTTGTGCAGGCTCATAGTTCCTCAGTTCCCAGTTTCTACTTCCCAGTTTTTATTTCCCAGTATTGAGTAGGCCCATGCAGACTAGCATTCATGAAACGTCTTCCCAGGAGAATCGCGAAGCCTTTGATCAGGCCAACGGAGCGTCTTTAGAACCACCATTGTTAGGACGAGTCGCCTCTGTCAGCCGCAAAACGGGTGAGACGGATGTGCATGTCACCATTAATTTGGATGGGCAGGGTCGCTGTGTAGCAGCTACAGGTCTTCCTTTTCTTGACCACATGCTGCATCAGATTGCTTCGCATGGGCTGATTGACTTAGAGGTGCGAGCGACGGGTGACTTAGAAATTGATGACCACCACACCAACGAAGATGTGGGCATTACCCTCGGTCAAGCTTTGGCTAAAGCATTGGGCGATCGCAAAGGGATTGTTCGATTTGGTAATTTCCTCGCTCCCTTAGACGAAGCTTTAATCCAAGTCGCTCTAGATTTATCCGGTCGGCCTCACATTAGCTATGGCTTACAAATTCCTACCGAGCGAGTCGGCACCTATGATACGCAATTGGTGCGAGAGTTCTTTGTGGCAGTGGTGAATCACAGCCAGATGACGCTACACATTCGCCAGCTAGACGGCATAAACTCCCACCACATTATTGAAGCGACGTTCAAGGCGTTTGCCCGGGCTTTGCGGATCGCCACAGAAACCGATCCGCGTCGGGCTCACACTATTCCTAGTTCCAAAGGCGTTTTGTAGTTGCGATCGCTCAAAAATTTCAACTGCTGGTAGAGCATGGCAATTTGCGGTAGCTGAACTCCTGCGGCTTGGGCAGCTCGGAGCGGGTTGCCAAAAATTGCCTCAACTTCTAAGGGTCTGCCTTCGTCGTAGTCAATTTTCATGCTGGTGCGATAAGGTTTCATCTTCACCGTGTCGTCCAGCATTTTTTGAATAAAATCATCGGCGATCGCGCGATTCTGAACCTTTGCTCCCAGGGCAACTTCTCGCATCAGTTGCTCTACCAAAGCATAGGTGTAGCGATCGGCCATCAGGGCATCAGTTGTGGCGTTGAGTACCACTGATAAGCCGTTGAAGGGAATATTCCAAACCAGTTTGCGCCAACGAGCTAATAGTAGATCTTCAGCTAGGTGAATCGGGATACCAGCCTGGGTAAAGTCCTGAGCAATCTGGGACATGCGATCTGTGACACCCCCCGCTTGATAATTCGCTGCATACTCGCCTAAGGTGATGGCCCCGTAGTCCAAGTGGCGAATGTGGCCAGGACCCACTTTGTTAGAACAAATAAAGCACAACCCACCTAGGACTCGTTCCGTCCCCACAATTTGAGCCACTTCTGCCTCTAAGCCCAAGCCATTTTGCAGCATTAAGACAACGCCATCTTTTTTAAGCACTGGAGGCAGGAGGGCTGGCAACAAGTGATTGTGGGTGCTTTTTAGAGCGACTACCACAACATCACAACAAGGCATCTCCTCGACTCGGCGGTAAGCATAGACCTGAGGGAGCGTGAAATTTCCCTCTGGCGACTCGATGACTAATCCTTGCTGCTGCATCTGTTCATAGTCACTTCTGAGCAAGAAGTGGACTTCTGTGCCTACTTGTTGCAGGCGGGCTCCATAAAAGCCCCCTAACGCTCCTGTTCCTAAAATTGCATAGCGACGGTTGGGCGCAGCACCCAAAGAGGCTCCCATTACTTCTACTCCCTGCTTACTCCTGCTCAAACATACTGTAGTGAGGGGATGTGGCCCTAGGGCTGACTTGAGCTTTATGGGTCGCAAGGTGGATTTAGAGACAGGCTAGAGAACAGACGGCTATCATGGTAGGCATTGATATTTATTAAAAATTATCAATGATTGTTTCTGAATCTGGTTGGTCCAAAATCAAGTCATCTTTTACAGAAAAAGTTTTCTTCGGGCAGGAGCCGAGTGCAGAGTTAATTGCCATTTTGTTGGTTTACTTTGTGCAAGGGATTGTCGGCTTAGCTCGATTAGCCATTAGCTTCTTTCTCAAAGATGAGTTAGGGATTGGCCCAGCGCAAGTATCAGCTTTGATGGGAATTGCGGCGCTGCCCTGGATGATCAAGCCTGTCTTTGGCTTTATTTCTGATGGGTTGCCCATTTTTGGCTATCGTCGTCGCCCCTACTTAATCTTGTCGGGGGTGCTAGGAGCTGGTTCCTGGATTGCTTTAGCGACGGTGGTGCACACGGCTTGGGCCGCTACCCTCGCGATCGCCCTTACTTCCTTGTCCGTGGCTGTTAGCGACGTGATTGTGGACTCGCTGGTGGTAGAACGAGCCCGCGAAGAGTCGTTGAGTACTGCGGGGTCTTTACAATCGTTGTGTTGGGGCTCTTCAGCGCTAGGTGGACTTTTGACCGCTTACTTTAGTGGCTCTTTGCTCCAGCGCTTTGATGCCCACACCATTTTTGCCATTACTGCCTCATTTCCCCTGATCGTCTCGGCGGTAGCTGGTCTAATTGCTGAGTCCCGAGTTAGCGCTAGACCCAACTGGTCGGTGGTCAAGCACCAACTAGGACAACTGCGCCAAGCAGTAACCCAAAAGGTAATTTGGCTACCCACTGCATTCCTATTCCTTTGGCAGGCCACACCAACCGCTGATTCTGCCTTCTTCTACTTCACAACGAATGAGCTGGGATTTCAGCCAGAGTTCTTAGGGCGGGTGCGGTTGGTCACGAGTCTGGCGTCTTTGGTAGGAATCTGGCTATTCCAGCGCTTTTTTAAAGAAGTGCCGTTTCGCGCCTTTTTTGGCTGGACGACGCTGCTCTCGGCTGTGTTGGGCATGAGTATGCTGCTGCTAGTAACTCACGCCAACCGAGCTTTAGGAATTGATGATCATTGGTTCAGCTTGGGCGATAGCTTGATTCTGACGGTGATGGGCCAAATTGCCTATATGCCCGTCTTGGTCTTGGCTGCACGTCTCTGTCCTGCGGGGGTGGAAGCGACTTTATTTGCCTTGCTAATGTCAATTACAAATCTAGCAGGGCTAGTGTCCTACGAACTGGGAGCTGTGTTAACGCATTGGTTGGGGATTACTGAAACCAATTTCAGTTCTCTCTGGTTGCTGGTGCTGATCACTAATCTCAGTACCTTGTTGCCACTCCCCTTTTTAGGTTGGTTGCCAGGAGCTGATCCGAAGGCAGAAGCAGGCACCGCAAGTTTGCAAGCCGCACCAGCCACTGAACGGGACTTGGCGATCGCTAGGCAATTAGGTCAGCCATTTTTGCCAGATTTGATGTCGGAATGGGTGCCGCAGGCGATGCGGGAGCCGATTGAAGAAACCATCGATGGATGATTTTCTGCTTCTCAACTTTTTAACTCGGTTTAATTAATTTTCGCTGACTACGAACTATGCAGAGTTTTCAGCTCCAAGAGCGTGCCACAACTGTCCCGATTGATGGTTACACTCGCCAAGATTGGCAAAAGGGATATCGTTCCTTACCCAAGGAGTACGACTATCGCATTGATCAGGTGGAGGGCCAAATTCCTCCCGAACTCCAGGGAACTTTGTTTCGCAATGGCCCAGGGTTGCTAGATGTCAATGGTCAGTCATTACACCATCCTTTTGATGGCGATGGCATGATTTGCGCGATCGCCTTTAAAGATGGCCAAGCCCATTTCCGCAATCGCTTTGTTCGCACCGAAGGCTTCCAGAAAGAGCAAAAAGCTGGCAAGATCCTGCACCGTGGCGTGTTTGGTACCCAAAAACCAGGGGGCTGGCTCGCCAATGCCTTTGACTTCAACCTCAAAAACATTGCCAACACACAGGTGATTTATTGGGGCGGCAAGTTGCTGGCTTTGTGGGAAGCGGCAGAACCTCACCGCTTAGACCCTCAGACGCTAGAGACCTTAGGCAAAGAATACTTAGATGGAGTCTTGTCTCCGGGGTCGGCGTTTGCGGCTCACCCCTGGATTGACCCCAGCTGTGCTCAAGACGGTGGCGATCCCTGTTTAGTCAACTTTGCGATTAAACCAGGCTTATCGACCAACATTACGGTCTACGAACTGAATCCAGACGGTAAAGTGGTGCGGCAATCGGTTCACTCAGTACCTGGATTTGCCTTCATTCATGATTTTGCGATTACACCAAATTACTGCATATTCTTTCAAAATCCGGTGCACTTCAATCCCTTACCCTTTGCCTTGGGGTGGCGCGGAGCCGCAGAGTGCATCAAGTTCCAGCCAGAGCATCCGACTCGAATTTTGGTGATTCCTCGACGTGCTTCAGAGGCGATGCAGATCTTAGAAACCAAATCGGGATTTGTATTTCACCATGCCAATGCGTTTGAGCAAGATGGCTCGATCTATATTGATTCGGTTTGCTACGGAGCCTTCCCAGAGGTAAAACCTGGCTCAGATTTCCGAGAAGTCGATTTTGCTAGCTTAGCGCCGGGTCAATTGTGGCGGTTCCATTTAGATCTTGAAGGCAAGCGAGTCGAGCGACAGCTCCTAGAAAGTCGTTGTTGCGAGTTTCCGTTTGTGCATCCATCGAAAGCAGGTCGTCCTTACCGCTATGCCTATTTGGGCGCAGCTCATGCAGCCACGGGCAATGCTCCTTTGCAAGCGATTCTGAAGGTAGATTTGGAATCGAGCGATCGCCAACTGTGGAGCGCAGCACCTCACGGCTATGTGGGTGAACCCGTGTTTGTGCCTCGATCCGGTTATAGCGAGCAAGGATTACCGCAGACTGAAATGGCAGGTGAGGAGGATGACGGCTGGGTACTGACCCTGGTATATGACTCGAAGCGAGAGGGTTCGGATGTTGTCATTTTAGATGCCCGCAACCTCAATCAAGGCCCAGTGGCGCGGTTACAGCTAAAGCATCATGTACCCTATGGTTTGCACGGTAGCTTCACCCCTGAATATTTTGGGTCGGGCGATCGCTAGGCTGGACGGGTTGGTACTGTCAGTACCTAAGCCCAATTTAGGCT
The DNA here is from genome assembly GCA_019358975.1 of Trichocoleus desertorum ATA4-8-CV12. Classification (NCBI taxonomy): domain Bacteria; kingdom Bacillati; phylum Cyanobacteriota; class Cyanophyceae; order Leptolyngbyales; family Trichocoleusaceae; genus Trichocoleus; species Trichocoleus desertorum. The sequence goes on along the minus strand of JAHHIL010000002.1, from coordinate 212,566 downwards.
CTAATTTAAAGAATCAGTGAAATTTTAGCGCTAACTATAGCTCTTTTTCTGCAACTGCATGAAGATCGGACAGAAGCTCCCGTGAAGATACTTAGGCCTTTGTCGCTATGAGTCGCTATGAATAGTCACTGATCATAACTTTGCCCTAACTCAAGTGCGTCCCTATAAGTACAGCCTCCCCAGTGCTAATACTGCAAGGATTTTGTTGTAACTGTGTTAGGACGGTGTAACGAAACAGGCCATAGCTGATTCAGCGAACCTAGCGCTAGGTAACAAATTCGTTCCTTCTTAACTCATTAAAATACTCCAGGTTGCCGCTATGAGATTCAGCATTGTGATCACCACTTACAACCGCCTATCTCTTTTGAAGCGGGCGATCGCCTCAGCCCTGAACCAAACGATCCCCTGTGAGGTTGTCGTTGTAGATAATTGCTCCTCAGATGGCACTGAAGCGTATGTGCGGAGTTTAGGCAACCAGGTAATTTATCATCGAAATCCCGCCAATTTAGGCCATTCGGGGGCGGTGAATACTGGAGTAAAAGTTGCTAAAGGGACTTGGATTAAACCTGTTGATGACGATGACTATCTAGCGCCCAACTGCATTGAAGAAATGAGCAAGGCGATCGCCCTACGTCTACAAGCTGCTATTTGCTCTTGTCAAGCGGTCCAAGTAGATGACAAGGGAACGGAGCTAAGCAGAACCCGACAAGTGGGACCCGGACAAGTCTGTTACATCCCGCAAGAAGATATTCATTACGGCATGCTGCTGGAACAAGTGCCCTTCGGTACTCCGATTCAGGTTGCCTTCCGCAGAGACGCATTTCTAGAGTCTGGAGGTTGGGATACCAGCTTAACCAGTTGTGATGACATTGATTCTTGGATCAGAATTGCTCAGTACGGAGATGCCCTTTTTATCAATCAGTGTTTAACCTACCGAACTGTTTGGCCCGGTGGTTATGACCAAAAGATTGCTCTGGAAACTCGCATGAATACCAACATCCTTATGAAAGAAAAAATTCATGCCTTAGTGAGCGAGAAATACCGCTCAGCAATTCCAGCCATTCAAGATATTCGCAACTATCTCCGTCTACATTGGGGGTTAGTTGCTGTTAAACAAAGAAAAATTACCAATGCCCTCCAGATGTTGCTACCTGCTACTAGCTCTCTGGCGGCTTGGCAGCTACTGCTAAGTGCTCGCAAAGGATACCAGCCAAACCCAGCCATTCGCAAGCTCGTTCTCGATTCTCAACTAACCACCAAAGCAGCGACTCTACTCAATTCTTGATTCGCACTTTCTACTTGAAACAGGAGAATAATCTATCCCCAGATGGAGATATGTGGGATCAATATTTCCAAAGGTAGCGATCGCAGAATAGTTCTTCTTGTTTTCTGGAATTTGGTGGATAAAGATCAGCAATCCATCAACAGGTTTACACCTTTCGAATGGAGTAAAAATATATTCTCTATCCCTGGATCAATAGTTCTTTGGTAGCTAACGACACTATGCTGAGCTTGTTTAGCTGACGTTTTTTATTTTGATTGAGGATAGACTCATGAATAATCAAACTAACTCTAATAAAACAGCCAACACAAATGCCGCAGATAGCCATGAACGTGCAGAGGTAGATACCTACGATCGCGGTATCATTCCAGCAGAAACGGCAGCGCGTAAAGAAAGAGAAGGCAGCGCATTTAAGCAACACCCCACTGAAGACAGCCAGAGACACGCTAGAAACGATGATGAAACTGATGGTGGCAGTGTCAGAACAACAGACGGCTACACCACTGATAAAGAAGGCCTGATTAATAACTACGCGGTTGAGCCTGAAATGTATGTGAATGAGCCAGGGGATTTAAGAGAAAAAGAAGCCCAACTACAAGCTGAACGTAGTGGAGAATTAACCGAGGCCAATCAAGACAAGGAAGGTCAACTGTCGATGGAGCATGACGATCGCGGCAGAGGCCCCGGAGTCATCTAATCTCGGAGTCAGTTAAAGAGAATTAAGATCTAGCCCCTTCCCGTTTATTTACGAGAGAAGGGGCTAAACATTTTTAGGCCGTCTGGCTTTCTACCATTTGGTTGTCTTGGCGCAGACAGGCTTGGATGAAGAAGTCTAACTCGCCATTCATCACATCTGCGATCGCCGTAGTTTCCACGCCAGTTCGTAAATCCTTCACCAATTGGTAGGGGTGGAAGACGTAGTTGCGAATTTGGTTGCCCCAAGCCGCCTCTACCATATCTCCTCGGATATCTGCAATCTCTTTGGCTCGTTGCTCTTGAGCGATGATGAGCAGTTTTGCCTTTAAGATCACCAGCGCTTTTTCTTTGTTTTGGAGCTGCGATCGCTCCTGTGTACAGCGCACCGCAATACCAGTCGGAATATGGGTAATCCTTACCGCTGTTTCCACTTTATTGACGTTTTGACCTCCTTTACCTCCTGCCCGCGAGGTCGTAATTTCCAGGTCTTTCTCTGGGATCTCTAGATGCACAGAGCTGTCAATCATTGGCATTACTTCTACACCCGCAAAGCTAGTTTGCCGCTTGTCATTGGCGTTAAAGGGAGAAATGCGGACGAGACGATGGGTGCCCTTCTCGACTTTGAGGTAACCGTAGGCGTATTTGCCATCCACTTCTAGCGTGACTGACTTAACTCCAGCTTCATCTCCTTCCGAGATTTCTGCTAAATGGACTTTATAGCCGTGGTCTTCACCCCAACGGGTATACATCCTTAACAGCATTTCAGCCCAGTCTTGAGCATCGGTGCCGCCAGCCCCCGCATTAATCGTTAAGACTGCACCTTTGGAGTCGTAGGGGCCAGAGAGCAACTGTTGCAGCTCCCACTGATCGAGTTCGCGGCTCAGTTGGGAAACATTAGTCTGGGCCTCTTGCAGTAATGCTTCATCTGCTTCTAGCTCTAGCAACTCCAGGATAGCCCTGGTATCTTCTAAGCTATTTTTCCACTGCTCCAACTGCTCAATATGAGACTTGAGATCATTCAAGTCTTGCAGAGTTTTTTGAGCCTGGGTTTGATCATCCCAAAAATCTGGTTGGGCCGCAATTTGCTCCAAGTCTTGAATCTTGGCATTTAAGGCTGGAACGTCAAAGATAGTCCTGGGTTTTACCCAGGCGCTTAGACAACGTTTCGATTTCGCGTTTAATCTCTAGTGCATCCATAGACAGTAACCGTTAGCTCCTGAACCACAAAAGGTTGCATAGTTCATCTTAGCGAGAGTTGGCGATCGCATTCATCGTTTAGCTCTGCTTCTCACTCTACGATGCCTCAGCACTCTAACTGCTAAATAAAAAGCTGCGGCCCCAAAGACCCCAGCTCTTAAAATTAAGCGTTCAATTTTGTTGACACACTCAGAAATGCCGCAGCATCAGTCGCGGCTATTGATCGCAATCAGCAGTCTCAGGATAAAGACGAACAAGTTGATGTAGGTCAGATACATCGACAAAGCTGCGGGCAAATACTGATCATTCCGATAGGTACGGGGTAGAACATAAAAATCTACAACCGCCACCCCAGCAAACAGCAATACCCCAACACCAGAAATAGCAATTTCGAGCCAAGTCGGGGTGTAGATACCGAAGAAGCTACAAAGAAGCTGACCCACCAGTACCACCAGCAAGGCGATAACGCCAAGACGAACCGTTTGGGCTAGAGCAAAACCATCCTGTTCAGACAGGTTGGAGCCAATTTGCCGAGCAGCAATGAAGGTAACTCCACAGCCGAGCGCAGCAAAACCCATGCCTGGTAAACCTACGCCAGGTGTCCCCAACGCCACAGCTACCAGCCCTGTCAAGGTGTAGCCAGATAGTAAACTGTAGGTTGCTAGTAGGGGTAAGGCAACACCGTTTTGTCCCTTCTCCGCAACTCCACGCGCTACGAAAAATAGAATAAGCTCCAGGATGAGAGCGCCCCAAAATGTGGGGAAGAATAAGCTTGGGTTAGCACTGAAGACTTGTAAGCCCCCGTAGGTACCCAACGCCGTCAAGAGCAACCCCGCCCCTAGGTAAGGCAGAGCATTAGCAATGACATTTGGACCAATTAACGCTTGCGTCTTGGCCTCACGAATGGCATTGCGGAAGTTACTAGTATTGCTCATAAAACTTCCTTGTTATCCACCAACAATAGAGTCCAACTACGCCCATTGTGACGTAGATCTAGTTTTCTCGCATTTCACTAACTTGTAAACTTAAATATTTGCATTGCAAAGACATAAAAAGGCTGTACAGCAGACTAGAAAAGCAACCTCCTTGAATCTGCTGAGTCGCCCTTACGTATTTCCGCCTATACCTTTAAGGGTTCCATAAAGGAGTACCGTGAAACAACGATAGCTCAGCTTGGCTGCCGTAGGGAGAATGAGTTCAACTCTGATGCAAGGTTCTGTGTGATGGCTACTCAATCTTCTCCCCGCTCTCAAGTCATGGAACTCCTGGTCGCCTACCACCAGAATCCCTCCGTCTCTCGGCGCAACCAACTCGTCCGCCTCAACGCAGGACTGGTCCGGAAGATTGCTCACCAAGTCAGCCATCAGTGTGCAGAACCTTACGAAGACCTGGAACAAATCGGTCATCTCGGTCTCATCCGCGCCATTGAGCGCTTCGATCCTTCCCAAGGTTGTGCCTTCAGCTCTTTCGCCGTTCCCTACATTCGCGGTGAGATGCTCCACTTCCTCCGCGATCGCGGCAACACGGTAAAGATTCCTCGGCGCTGGCAAGACTTGCAGAAGGAAGGGCAGAAGGTGCGCGAAGCGTTGATGAAAGATTTAGGACGGCAGCCTCAGGACGCAGAAGTCGCCAGTGAGCTAGGCGTCTCGGTCAATGAGTGGCGCGACATCAAACTCGCAGGGAAGAATCGCTCCTTGCTGAGCTTGGATGCTACGGTTTCGCAACAAGTAGACTCCACAGTGACTCTCGGCGACATGATACCCGATGCTCACTACCAGACCTTGCAGTTGCTCGAAGAAGATCGCCAGCAGTTGCAGCGAGCGCTGAGCCAGCTAGAAGACAAGACCAGAGCGGCGATCGAGCTAGTGTACTTCAGTGACTTGTCACGCAAAGAAGTGGCAGAGCGGATTGAGGTCAGCCCCATGACGGTGACCCGACGCATCCAGAGAGGCATTCAGCAGATGGTGGCTTACTTGCAACCTCAAGAGCTGCAATCTGATCCTTAAAAGCCAATGCTGGATTATTAGTAGAAGCTAGTTAAGCTCCAGTATTCATCACAGCTAATTTTTTCATCTTCTAGCAAGCAGCCAAGTACATCTAGTAAGGCTTGAATGGCAACTTCACGATCGATAAAGTGACGACCTGCTACTAAGGCAGCTGCAAAGCTAGTGTAGGCTTCTCCCTCGTTCATACCACCCGGCACACTGGGGTGATACGCATCGAATTTGAACGAATCACCATAGGGGATGACCTCAAGGAGCCAGCCATGATAAGGCATACGGTTCGGCTCGCTCTTCAACATCATAATCGTCTCCAGCAATCTCATTAGTCGGTGCCAGGTATCTAGCTTCAAATCCTGAGGCTGCAAATCCTGACTGATGGTGTCATTATTCCCACCTAAACTCTGAGAAGAACCAGTTGTATTCGAATTGCTAAATCTAGCTGTAATAGACTAGTCTGTGAACCAAAAAAGGTGGAGAAAACTTTGCTACAGCGTGTCGCATTATCCTTTCTTGCACTGCTAGCGATTAGTTCCAGTCGGGCAATTGCGCAACCCAGCTCTCCACCTAATATTGATCTTGCCAAGTCTTCTGCCTCTATCACCGCTACGTTACCTGCCAATGTTGCAGGAGTGCTATTCGTCAACACGAGTACTGAAGCTTGGACAACCCTGACTCAGTTTCAGCTGTTTGCAGAAGCGGGGCCGTTTTTAGCAGGATTGCCTTCGCTTTTCCTAGGTCTAGATTTGACCGCTGATGTGCAGCCTTGGTTAGGGGAGCGAGTGGCGATCGCGCTCATGCCGTACACTCACTTAGAGAGTAATCCAGCTAACAGCTCAGGGCCTCATTCAGACTCTATCAATGCCGACCGTACCCTCCTGATCGCTCCCATCAAAGACGCCAGCCGACTCACTACTTTTTTAGACAAACTCAAAGTGTCCCGTGGTCAACTCCCGGTTGAGCGGCAATATAAAGGTATAACGGTGTGGGAATGGCCTGCTGAAAAGCCAGCGCTTTGTGACGATGCAGCCGATCCGTCTTGTATTCCAGAGCCAGAAACGGAGTCGGCACCAGAAGACATCCCAGAAGCTCCTCCTGCGGAGCCAGTTCAACCGAGCGAACCGGGCTCTCAAGTTCCATCTAAGACCCATCAGGCATTTTCTAAACTCAAAGCGGTTGGGCCGACACCGACTCTCCCCCTGCCTCCAGTTCCCGGAGGGGCGCTACCAATTCCTTCTATTCCTAATGCTCGACCAGGTCTAGCGATCGCCGTCTTGCCTGGTTACTTGGTGACAGCCACCAGTTCAGCAGCGATCGAACAATTAATCGATGCCCGTAGTAGCAACAGCCCAGCTTTAGCAAGAAATCCGCAGTTTCAGCGCACGATGCAGCATCCGCAGTTTCAGCGATCGCTGTTGGTAGGTTATGGCAACATCGCTGAGATTGCCCGCTTTCCTCAACCCAAGTTCCCCATTCCTGCAACACCGCCGACAGAGGAACCCGCTTCTCCTCAGCCGCAAACTTCTCTTCCTAGCAGATTAAAAGCGGCTTCCGAGTTACCCCATCCTGTGCCAATGGAAGGTGTACCAATGGAAGGGTTGAACGTTGGCTTGGAACGTTTGGCCCAAGATTACAGCACAGTTGATGGCTATGTTTGGTTACAGCCAGAGGGAGTTCGCACCCAAATTAGTTCTTATTACAAAACGCCTCAACCGACCAAAGCCGACGCTCTCACTCCCAACGCTGACCAGATCCTGACGCGGATGCCTGGAGCTTCTTTTCTAGTCAGTAGCAGCCGTAATCTCAAGCAGCAATGGCAGTCGGTCGTAGACGTTACTCAAATGGAACCGACCCTAGAGCCAGCTTTAAAGGTGATTCGGGATAGTATCCGGAGTCTGAGTGGTTTAGATTTGGAGCGCGATTGGCTACCCTGGATGGATGGGGAATATGCAGCATTTCTGTTTCCCAGCAACCAAGGCCCCCTTAGCCGTCTTTATCCCAATCTGGACTTGGGTGTGGGTTTAGTGATGCAGACTAGCGATCGCCCTGCTGCTGAAGCTGCCCTGAAAAAGTTTGACCAGTTTGTCAAGTCGCAACTCGGTGGCTTCTTAAACATTGCAACTCGTACCATTGAAGGACAACCTGTCACTAGCTGGGAATTGGAAGAAGCAGGCGATCGCCAAAGTTTCTTTGCTCACAGTTGGGTGGATCAAGATACGTTGGTAGTAACGACTGGCCTTGGCTCTATGAAGGCGCTCAACCCGGAGCCCTATCTACCCCTCAACCAAAACCGCACATTCAAAACCGCGACTGACTCTTTTTCCCGTCCCAACCAAGGCTATTTTTATACGAACATGGGAGCTTCCCTATCGTTTATCTACGGCCTATTTCAGCCTTACAGCAATGCCCCAGAAATGAGGGAAGTCAAGCGCTGGCTCGGCACAGTTTATAGCATTAGTGCTTCCAACTCTGCTACACCAGAAAAACAGCAGTTTGATAGTCTTCTCGTTCTGGCTCCAACCAGAAAGCCATAGCACCGCCCTTTGTCATGCCCCTTTGTCATGCTTAGTCAGATTAAAGATATTGCGCGTACCCTTGCCCCTCGCTTAATCGAAATTCGTCGCCATCTGCACAGTCACCCAGAATTAAGCGGCCAAGAATATCAAACTGCTGCTTATGTTGCTGGAGTTCTTTCCTCTTCTGGACTCCATGTACAAGAGGCAGTCGGTAAAGTCGGGGTCGTAGGTGAACTCTCAGGTCAAGGAGTTGACCCACGCTTACTAGCGATTCGGACAGATATGGATGCTCTGCCCATTCAGGAGCGTACCAGTTTGGAATTTGCTTCGCGGCAGCCTGGTATCATGCATGCCTGCGGTCACGATGTCCATACCACCGTGGGTTTGGGAACGGCAATGGTGCTGTCTCAGCTTGCCAGCGTTCTACCAGGCTCAGTACGGTTTCTGTTTCAGCCAGCAGAAGAAATTGCTCAAGGTGCAGGCTGGATGGTGGCGGACGGCGTTATGGACCAGGTTACGGCGATTCTGTCTGTTCATGTCTTTCCTTCCATTCCAGCGGGTTCTGTCGGCATTCGCTATGGAGCCTTGACTGCGGCGGCTGATGATTTAGAGCTTCTGATTGTGGGCGAGTCGGGACATGGTGCCCGTCCCCATGAAGCGATCGATGCGGTCTGGATTGCGGCTCAAGTCGTGACTAACTTGCAACAAGCGATTAGTCGCACCCAGAACCCACTTCGTCCCGTCGTCCTCACCTTCGGCCAGATTAACGGTGGACGGGCTCCTAATGTGATCGCTGACCAAGTAAGACTTCAAGGAACTGTGCGATCGCTCCATCCCGAAACTCGTGCCAATCTACCTGAATGGATTGAGCAAATTGTGGCCAATGTTTGCCAAACCTACGGTGCCAAATACGAACTGCACTATCGTCGGGGAGTGCCTTCTGTCCAGAACGATCCAGCTCTAACTCAGTTGCTAGAAGCGTCTGCTCATGAGGCTTGGGGGAGCGATCGCGTACAGATTTTACTAGAGCCTTCTCTAGGCTCTGAAGATTTCTCTCTTTATTTAGAACATGCACCTGGCAGCATGTTCCGCCTGGGTGTAGGCTATCCCGACAAACTCAACTACCCGTTACATCATCCTCAGTTTGAAGTAGATGAATCGGCGATCGTGACAGGAGTGGTGACTTTAGCTTATGCAATTTATAAGTATTGGCACAAAGAACATCGCTAGTCCTGAGTTCTTGCTACACGAAACTCTATATTCTGTCCTGCGAGAGATTAGTGAGAGAAAAAGCTCCGGTAAATTAGCGAGTAAGGCAGAATTCAGAAGAGTTAAATTCATGGCTTCATCCACACCTTTAAAGGGTACAGATCTGATTGACTGTGCTAAAGCAAATGCTAAGCAAGGAATTGAAACTGCTGCCCATCTCTGTGGATATGGCAATGACTTAAATACATTTGAGCGCGAATTACACCAAGCTTGCCAAGACATCGGTGTCAACATTCGCGAACTCAGCGACCTGATTACTGATCAACAGCAAATCATCCAGCTAGCAGGAACTGAGGTCGCCCCTGACAGCCCCTCATCCTTGTAAATCTTGATAGGCTATAACAGCCCGCTCTAGATAAATTAATCGCAATTTTAGGGGTACCTCCCGTGGGTGCCCTCTTTTGCATATTATTTTGAGATTGAGGCAGAATTGAGGCATTGAGCGGTTCGATGCCTCGAAAATGCACAGTCTACACAATTTATTCGAGAGTGTAGATATGCTAACCATGACGTGGGAATTCAAGTTAGTTCTGTTTGGGACTGGAGCCGTTAATCATGCCGTCTACTCCTTCTCCTTTGCTGCCGCCACTACTACTAGCTACGGATGGTTCCACAAGTGCCCACATGGCACAACGGCTTTTGCTTCCAGCGATGCAGCTTTTCTCCCATACCGAGACTGAGGCAAAGCAGCAAACCTGGCTAGAAGTCCTCAGCGTACAGCCTCGCCCTGCGGGAATGCGCCCAAGACTGCCTGCCTTAGCTAGAAAACCAACGGCTGAACCCCGAGTGCCGGAAGCAGAGACAGAACTGGCCTTACCCTTGCCGCTCCCTGAATTAGAAAATGGTCATCGGCCTGACTTAAACCCTAATGATTTGTTCGCCCAAATCAAAGCCGAATTGCCGCCAGAGCCTAGAATTGCTTACCAGACACGAGAGGGGCGACCTGCAACTGAAATCTTGAACCATGCGCGGACGATTCAGGCTGGCTTGATTGCTGTGGGTCACCGTGGCCTGGGTGGATCGCGAGAGCTACTACTGGGGAGCGTTTCTTCGGCGATCGCCCGTTATGCGCCTTGTCATGTCTTAGTCGCGCGAGGTTTAACTGAAGTACCAACACCACAACCAAAGTGGCACCATGTCCTCTTAGCCGTGAATGGCTCTCAAGCCACCAAGCAAGCGATCGCCCTCACGCGCCAGTTAATTCCAGCGGGAATTGAACGAGTCACGATCCTCTGTGCCCAAACTCCCTTAAACCCCCACTATTTGTTTGGGCCGTTCGCCACACCCACCCCCAACTGGCAACTGACCCAATCGCTGCAACAAGCCCAAAAAGAGCAAAGTGAGCAAATTGTTCAAAAGGCGCAAGAGAAACTAGCGGGAGCAAACTTAACCATTACCAGCTTGATTCAGACCGGAGAGCCAGGGCCAATCATTTGCCAAATTGCTCAACAGCAGCAGGCAGATGTGATTATATTGGGCAGCGATCGCCATCCTGCTTTTCGCAATATTCGTCTCACTGCTACAGGCGATTACGTCTTGCATCATGCCCCTTGTCCCCTTCTGCTTTGTCGAACGGCGCGATCGGAAATTGAGATTAACTCTGAATCTGCGGCAGAGATTTCGCGCGGGGAGACCTAGAACACGATAGTCTATATAGGGAAGGTGGCAGTTCTACCTAGTCTTGCTTCTATTGTCTGTGTTTGAACTAAAACCCAATCTAATTTTGCCTATCCTAGGTGCTGACGAGAGATGGCATGAAAGCATCTCCTGACAAGCCAATCAACCCTGAAACTCCGCTACAACTACTTTTATTTGTAGACAAGCGCCCCAACTCAGGGGAACAGATTCGGCATATCCGTAGTTATCTGAAAAATCTCAAAGCTCAATATTCGTTTGATCTGCAAGTCGTCGATGTAGGAGAACAGCCCTATCTAGCTGAGCACTTTAAGCTGGTAGCAACCCCCGCTCTGATCAAAATTCATCCAGAGCCACGGCAAACGCTTGCAGGCAGTACGTTAGTTACTCAACTAGAGAACTGGTGGCCTCGCTGGCAACGCTCAGTCGAAGAGTACCTTTCAACTTTAGAGCCGCAAGTCGAGACTTCTAACCCGGATCGTCCCAATGCAACGATTAATTCGGTGGCCTATTCAGCCGAGTTGATGCGACTCACAGACGAAATTTTTCGCTTGCAGCAAGACCAAGAAGAACTCCAAGAGCAATTACGGTTCAAAGACCGCATCATTGCGATGTTGGCCCACGACTTGCGCAATCCTTTAACAGCCGCCTCAATTGCGATCGAAACCCTAGAACTCAGCTACAGTCCCAAAGAAGGGTTGAACACTCGCCTCAAACCCGGGGTTACGGCTCAGTTACTCAAGCACGCTAAAACGCAAACACGCGCGATCGACCGGATGATCACGGATATTTTGCAGGCGGCTCGCGGTACCAGTGGCGGCTTTCAGATCCAACCGCAGAAGCTAGAGTTAGGGGCGCTTTGCCAAGAAGTTTTGGCATACCTGCGCGATCGCTTTCAGACCAAAGATCAGCAGATGACGCACGACATTCCCAGTGACCTACCGCTAGTCTATGCAGACCCGGAGCGAGTTAGGCAAGTCTTAATCAATCTCTTAGACAACGCAATTAAATATGCTCCTGCCCAAGGCACCATTGCCATTTCAGTCTTGCACCGTACTACACAAAAAGTGCAAGTCAGTATTTGTGATAACGGCCCTGGGGTTCCAGAGGAAAACCAAGAACGAATTTTTGAAGAACATTTCCGACTCAAGCGGGATGAAGCTCAAGAAGGCTACGGCATTGGTTTAGCTCTGTGCCAGCGCATTGTCCGAGCGCACTATGGCCAGATTTGGGTTGACTCTGTGCCGAACCAAGGTAGCTCTTTCCACTTCACCCTACCTGTCTATCGTCCTTAAATTACATCAGTAAAGTTACTGAATTAGTGTATGCAATTGACAAGAAAGCCATCCTTGAATCTGTGTTTTTGAGGTGGCAAATTGTTAAATAAGCAAACTAAAACTCAACGACTGGCAAGCCTGACATCAAGGTAAATAGCTGAGCGGGTAAGGTTAACTTTCTTAAAAAGGCCAGAACAAGACTTGTCAATCTTTTTCAGGTGAATTTTCTTATCTGTACAGTAAAAGTTCAGTCATTTCGGTGCTAGCGGGTAAAGGCTGTAACTATTTTTACTTTAAGAAAAGAATTGGTTTGAGCATTAGTTTTTTGCGAAGAGTTAGAAATGAACTCGCGACGAACTTAACGCTTGATTCTCTTAGGACTGCTGGCCGAGCTTTAGATCTTAACTGTAGTAGCTGGTCGATGATTTTTTACTGAGACTCAGTATAGCAAAGTATCAAACCTAGCTAATCAACTCCGTAGCTAGAGTTTTTTCTTACTACTAGTCAGGACTAAGCCGCACAAAGCGTAATTGTATTAATACGGGTAGATTCAAGCTGTTTTTGTAACCACCAAAACGTTAGGATGCGTAGCATTTTGGCGGCAATAAAGCTTTGGTAAAGCTTCTTCAAATCCCTTGTGAAGACGTGATAGGCTGTCGCTTCTTCCGGTTGAATAGGAGATAGTGATGGATGGATTCGTTCTCTTTAATGGGGGTGAGAATTAAGTACATTATGAAGAAACCGCGAAGCCAACTTTAGGATCTTCTAAGCCAATTAGTTTGCTGATTTAAGTTCAGCTAATTAGCGGATTCTAAGCTTTTAGGGGCATATTAAATTTAGATAGTAAGCAAGGACTACAGCAGATTTAGGTTTTGAGTCGAAGATACGCTGAAAGTTTAATAAGCTCAAAATCGTCAATAAGATCGCTGAAACTCTGCAAAGTCTAGCTTTAAACATTCCTTTACCTACAGCATGGTTAAGTGCTGCTTACTGAAATGAAACAGGATTCTCTAGAGCGCCAGTCTGCTGCTTTTGAGGTTAGTGTTTACGAATGTGAGATTCACCTCAAGTTTCGCTTGATTGAGGAAAAAGGCGCACTCAGCGATCGCGATCAGCTCCTAGAGCAACTAATCGATGCCTTCACCTGTGGTACCGACGAGTATCTGGAGCCGTTGCAAGTGTTAGTGAAAGCTGAAGAAGTTTCCGAAATGGCGGCTTCTCCAGAGTTGCGTCGTCAGCTGATTCGTCTACGCAACTCTAACGAGCTGACCTAGTGGCTCATTTCACTCCAATTTGGGCATCCCTGCATCTGTCGCCGCTTTAGTTCTATCCATACATAACCCTTATAGTTCCTTGCTCCAGGCATCCTAAAATGCTTGCTACAAGCAGCTAGCTGAGTGCTCTATCTGCCCGCTACTGTATTTGGCTGCTCGCAGACTCACCACTCAGTTGTTGAAAAATTAAGAAAAATTCGAACCAGGGATTGACAGATTCAGGGAGATTGATTAAGTTAATAAAGGCGCGGCGATAAACCGAGGTAAATCGGTTGGCCAAACAAAAACAGGCCCCCATCGTCTAGAGGCCTAGGACACCTCCCTTTCACGGAGGCGACGGGGATTCGAATTCCCCTGGGGGTATAAAAACTAAAAAGCCGTTTGATTCCAAGATTTGGTATCGAGCGGCTTTTTAGTAATGGTTCAACGGCGGTTAGCTATAGCCAATCCTATGCTGACTCTGCCTCGCAACCTGTTCTTCTTGGCAAGCGATCGGGCACTCTGAGAGTAATAGGCGATCGCAAGTAAGACAGCCATTGTGAGGGATTGTGTTTGTGCAACAGAAATGGGATCAATGCCGACTCCGGGCGATCGAACTGTATAAGGGCAGCAAGTTTCGTGAATCTTTAACCCTTTCTGAAGCCAACTTAGCATTGGCCAGAGGTTTGCAAGATCAGGTCAGGGAAGCGGCCTCGCTCAGTGATCTGGGTTTGGCTTACTCTCGCCTCAATCAATTCCAAAGAGCTTTGCACTATTTCAATCAAGCTAGATTGATCTTTCAAGTTTTGGAGGATCGTGCCAATGAAACTGCTGCCTTAAGCAATACTGCTTTGGTCTATGCCAAACTGGGACAACCCAAACGAGCCTTGCTGCTTTACAACCAAATTTTAGCGATTCGGCAACAGCTCGGCGATCGCGCCGCTGAGGCGACCACCCTGAACAATATGGGCTTTGCCTACAGTGCCTTTGGACAATTACAAACGGCTCTAGAACATTTTCAGCAGGCACTCTTAATTCAGCGAGAGTTGGGCGATCGCACGGGTGAAGCCACCACTCTCAACAATATTGGATCTATTTATAATGACCTGGGAGAACTGGCCCAGGCATGGCTGCATTACCAGCAGGTTTTATTGGTGAGGCAACAGGCGGGAGATACGTCTGGCACTGCCATCACTATGAATAATTTGGCTCTAACTTATGTCAACTTGGGCCAAGCCAATCGGGCTTTGCTCTTTTACAACCAGATTCTGCTCTTACAGAAGGAGTCGGGCGATCGCTTAGGGCAAGCGGTCACCCTATCAAATACAGGGGCGGTTCATCACTCACTTGGTAAGTTAGAACAAGCTTTGGGCTTTTACCATCAAGCACTGCTGATCCGACGTGAAGAAGGCGATCGCTTGGGTGAGATTAATGCGATGGCGAATATTGGCACTCTCTATGTCGAGTTAGGCAGAAAAAGCCGCGCTCTGGCGTTCTATGCGAAAGCTTGGGGGCTAGCAGACCAACTAGGTAATCAAACTCTTACAGAATGGTTGCGGAGTTTAATTGAAGGCTTAGATATCGGTCTATGAGTTATAAGTCAGCGAACCCCAACTCAGTTGCCTTACAGTAGCAACTAAGCTTTGCTATGGTTGGAATAGAGGTCAAGGCTTGATCGATGCACTTTGACCTGGATTTGACCTGGATCTGAGGTTGGTAGAGTCTGCTGCAACCCCTAGGCACTGATGACCGCGATCGCCTGTCAAGTATTAGTCAGAGCAGCTTGTGATCGATTGCAACATTTGTTTTCGCTGCGTAAACTTCTATGCTGATAAAGCGGTAGCGAAAGTGTATGCTGCCCATCTCAATAGTTTGGTTGCTGTCAGTTGCAACTGCTCTATCACTGAGACTTGAGATTTGTTGACCGTATCCCTGCCAACTATTAAGAATTAGGCGTTGGGTTACTCTCTCGATAATCTCTTTGACCTTGCCAATCCTCAAAATCTTGCTGATGCCTGGAGACTACTGCAATGCTTGAATCCTATCGCCAACATGTCGCGGAACGGGCTGCCTTAGGGATTCCGCCTTTACCTCTGACCCCACAACAAACTTCAGAGCTGTGTGAGTTACTCAAGCATCCACCCGCAGGAGAAGAAGCCATACTGCTGGAGTTGCTGCGCGACCGCGTTCCTCCTGGTGTGGATCAAGCGGCTTATGTCAAAGCGGGGTTTTTGACGGCGCTCGCCAAAGGAGAAGCCACCAGCCCTGTAATTACGCCTGTGGAAGCTGTGCAGCTCTTGGGCACCATGATGGGCGGTTACAATGTGCACTCCTTGATCGAGCTGTTGCAGGTGGACAATGCCGAGTTGGCAACGGCAGCTACAGCCGCTTTAAGCAAGACCCTGCTCGTCTTCGATGCCTTCCACGACATCCAAGAATTAGCTGCTACCAACGCTTACGCTAAGCAAGTCATGGAAGCTTGGGCGGATGCAGAGTGGTTCACCAGTCGGCCCACCCTACCAGACGCGATTCAGGTGACGGTGTTCAAGGTGCCCGGAGAAACCAACACGGATGATTTGTCTCCGGCAACTCATGCAGCGACTCGTCCTGACATCCCATTGCATGCTTTGGCGATGCTAGAAACGCGGCAGCCTGGATCGCTAGAAGCGATCGTGGCCTTGAAGCAAAAAGGTTACCCTCTGGCCTATGTCGGTGATGTAGTGGGGACTGGTTCTTCCCGGAAGTCTGCCATTAACTCGGTGCTGTGGCACATTGGCCAAGATATTCCCTTTGTGCCCAACAAGCGCAGTGGTGGATTTGTGCTGGGCAGTGCGATCGCCCCTATTTTCTTCAATACGGCTGAAGACTCTGGAGCCCTGCCGATTCAGTGCGATGTCACTCAGATGGAAACTGGCATGGTGATCACGATCCATCCTTATAAAGGAGAGATCACCAATGAAGCAGGCGCAGTGATTTCTACCTTCACGCTGCAACCCGACACAATTTTGGATGAAGTCCGGGCAGGGGGCCGCATTCCGTTGATTATCGGGCGATCGCTCACCGACAAAACCCGGATGGCACTAGGACTCGAACCTAGCACTATCTTTGTGCGACCCAACGCCCCAGTCGATACAGGCAAAGGTTATACCTTGGCCCAAAAGATGGTTGGGAAAGCTTGCGGTCTACCTGGGGTACGTCCTGGTACGTCCTGCGAACCTTTGATGACCAGCGTTGGTTCACAAGATACTACTGGCCCCATGACTCGTGATGAGCTGAAAGAGTTGGCTTGTTTGGGTTTCAGCGCTGACCTGGTAATGCAAAGCTTCTGCCACACTGCCGCCTATCCCAAGCCTGCCGACATCAAAACTCACCACGACCTACCCGACTTTATTTCTTCTCGCGGTGGGGTAGCGTTGCGTCCTGGCGATGGCATTATTCACTCTTGGCTGAACCGGATGCTGCTGCCTGACACCGTGGGTACTGGTGGCGATTCCCATACCCGCTTCCCCTTAGGGATTTCCTTCCCCGCTGGTTCTGGATTGGTGGCGTTTGCGGCTGCTTTGGGTGTGATGCCGCTGGATATGCCTGAGTCAATATTGGTGCGATTCAAGGGTGAACTGCAACCAGGTGTAACGCTGCGTGACTTGGTCAATGCAATTCCTTATGTAGCGATTCAACAAGGATTGTTGACGGTTTCCAAGGAGAACAAGAAGAACATTTTCTCCGGGCGAATCATGGAAATTGAAGGATTGCCTGACCTCAAGGTGGAGCAAGCCTTTGAACTCACGGATGCAACTGCGGAGCGCTCCTGTGCGGGATGCACGATCAAGCTTAGTACTGAAACCGTGGCTGAGTACTTGCGATCGAACGTAGCACTGCTGAAGAACATGGCGGCGCGTGGGTACCAAGATGCTCGCACGATTATGCGGCGGGTCGCCAAGATGGAAGAGTGGCTGGCCAATCCATCCCTGATGGCAGCGGATGCAGATGCTGAGTACGCTGCCATCATTGAGATTGACCTCAACGAAATCAAAGAACCGATCGTTGCGGCACCCAACGACCCCGACAATGTGAAGCTGCTGTCGGATGTGGCAGGAGACAAAATTGATGAGGTGTTCATCGGTTCCTGCATGACCAATATTGGTCACTATCGCGCCGCTGCTAAAGTTCTAGAAGGTGCGCCTCCGGTGAGTACTCGCCTGTGGGTCGCACCTCCGACTCGGATGGATGAGCACCAACTAAAAGAAGAAGGCGTTTACAGTACATTCGGCGTGGCAGGCGCTAGAACTGAAGTGCCCGGTTGCTCGCTCTGTATGGGGAACCAAGCCCGTGTAGCGGACAACACAACGGTCTTCTCGACTTCTACCCGTAACTTCAACAACCGCATGGGTAAAGGAGCGCAAGTCTATCTCGGCTCAGCAGAACTCGCTGCTGTTTGTGCTCTCCTCGGTCGCATTCCTTCGGTGCAGCAATACCTCGACATTGTGGCGAGCAAAATCAATCCCTTCGCAGACAATCTCTACCGCTACCTCAACTTCGACCAAATTGCTGGTTTTGAAGACGAAGGCCGCGTGATTCCCCTAGAGGAAATGCCGAGAATCGAAGACATCTTAGGGATGCCAACTGCAGCGACTCGCTAATCTTTTTCAGCGAATACAATAGAACCGCCAGATCATTACGTTTTGGCGGTGTTTTGTTCATCCTTCTTGTTCTTGAATCTATTACCCGATTGCAAAAATCAACGCTTAATTCCCAACCAGCTAATCCTGATTATTCAGTTGCCCTGATTAAGTAGCAGTTAACGAATATCTATCGTTAAAATCACTCTACAAGTTGAAGATCTGCATTTTAAGCAGAAGGACTAAGATTGCTCATGACAGATGAATTAGAGACTCCTATTTCAAAGATTGAGAAGCGATGCAAGGCAGCTAACATTGAAACAGAGCGGAATAAAGTTGTTATAACTGCTGCAAGAACCTTTAAAAGCGAATTAGTAGTTCTATTACCCGTTGGCAGAGAAAAGACAAGAATTTTAATTAGAAATAATCAGATGGCTGAATTATTTCTGTCCATCCCATTTGAAGATATTAGTGGAGTTGGTGGGTATCAAGCCCTTTGTTCATGTAAAGATGGATATATTGAGGCATTGCTTGAATTTAACCATCTTCAATATCTAACTTGGGGCTCTGTTTACAAACAGTTACAAGTGGCTTTACAAAAGGAGCTTGAAAAGGAACCTGAAATTTCTAACGAAGATCTAAGCTTTGATTCCGATATAGACGACTCTCGTATTGAAGTGCTATCCGATGAAGATAGATTTTCAGGAATCAAAGTTTCTTTAGGTTGGGCTACAGAAACATTTCGCGTATTAGAAACATTGAGACGCCCTTCCATCTTACTTTCCAAGGAAGGCATTCGTCTTGTAAAGCCCATAACTATTCGAATAGAAGGAGCCACCATCAAAACTAATGAACAAGCCATTAATATTTTAGAGAAAATAGGAAATTCCCTCCTATTTCAGCTTGATCTTTTAGTTGATATACTGATGTATCTAGCTATTGAGGGAGGACGCAGGAAATCGAGACGCTCAATACCGAGTATTGAAAGAAGTTGTTCATTAGCTTTTCCAAAATATCAGTATGATTCAAATCCCATGGCATTGTACTGGTATGCTAGCATGGCAACAGATATGCCGCTTCTACAGTATTTAGCTTACTACCAAGTACTCGAATTTTATTTTCCTATATTTTCTGATCGATCAGCCCATGAAATTATAAAAAGAACTCTTAAAGATCCACTGTTCTACTCTAGTCAAGATGTTAACATTAGCAGATTAATTAGTTCTATCAAGCCTCTTGTAAATAAGGGATATGGATCAGAACGTCCAGCTTTAATCGCTACCTTAGAGGCCTGTCTTACAGAACATGAACTGAGAAGCTTCTTTAAGAATGATCCCAAAAGGCTAGATTTTTTTAATTCTAAACAGAGTAAGCAGAAAACTGCTGCATTTAAGAAAATCTCCATAGATAATGACAACGTAGATATTATTAATGAAGCTGCTGAACGTATATATGAAATACGCTGTAGAATAGTTCATGCAAAATCATCAGAGGCGGGGGAACAATCCGAAGCAATTTTACCTTTTTCAAAAGAATCGCAGAACCTTGAGTATGACATTGATTTGATAAAATTCATAGCTAGAAAAGTTCTTGTTGGATCGAGCCATCCCTTGGTTCTTTGAATCTATTAATTCTCTTCATAAGCTAGTCTTCAACTCAATAGCTCATAGACTGAAATTGTAAACCCTTACAGTTGAGTGCTAACCATTTCTCCTGAACTAAATACAAGTCATTGATTTGACGTAATTACTAAAATCTATTGAGTTTCAAGAAATAGTAACCCTTCTCCGCGTTGGCAAACAGCTCCTCAGCGCTGTCATCTGGTGAAGCGATCGCGGCAATGAGCGGAAACCCTTAAGACAAGATCGCAACAGCAGCAGATTGGGCTAATAAGGTGGGTGTAAGATAAGCCACATCTAGACGATCGCATATCTAATTGAGAGGGCGATCGCTTTCTACAATAGAAATTAGCTCTCCCCACTCACTAGAAGGTTCTTCTCATGGAGCAAACCCTAACAGTTGTTTTTGATGGTCAAGTGTTACGACCAGAGTTGCCTTTGAACTTGCAACCCAATACTCGCTACCTGATTACAATTCAAAACTTAAACTCTGAATCTACGGAAAATAATGCTTGGGATACGCTAGAAGCGCTGGTTGGGACTGTCGATGCACCAAGCGATTGGGCTACAGAGCATGATCACTATCTATACGGCACTGCAAAGATAGAAAACGAGAATGAGTAGCGATCGCTTATTTCTAGACACTGTATTTATTCAAGCACTACTTAATAAGCAGGATCAGTACCACGACCAAGCCAAATTGTTTCTACCGAGAATGCGAGCCGCTGCTGAAGTTTGGTTGACTGAAGCGATTTTGGTTGAAGTCGGTAACGCCCTAAGTGCTGTAAACCGTGCAGCCGCAGTTCAATTCATTCAGCAGTGCTATAAGACGACTAATATGCGTGTTGTAACTGTCAATACGCAGCTTTTGACAACTGCTCTACAACTTTACCAAAGCCGTCCAGATAAGGATTGGGGTCTCACCGACTGTATCTCGTTTGTAGTCATGCGAGAGCAGAATTTGGTAGATGCTGTCACTGCGGATATTCATTTTGTTCAAGCTGGTTATCGAGCACTACTACGAAAGGGGTGAACGATCGCCCTCTCAGCAAGCACTCTTCAACTCTAATCCTAGTAAACAACTTTTCAGCGCTGTCATCCGGTGAGGCGATCGCAGTAATGAATGGAAAACTTTGAGGCAAGACCGCAACATCAGCAAATTGGGCTACTAATTCTGGTGTGAGATAAGCCACATCTAGACGATCGCGATCGCTCCTTCCTCCCTATTCTTCTTTCGTCATCCTGCTGGGCTAGGTTTCGGCTATGCGGTAACTCACCAAATAGGCGCAAAGATGTCTTTAAGTTAAGCAGTCTTTAAAGGAATTACCCCATGTTGCGGACTTTAGTAAGTCATCATGGGAATTACTAATAAAGCTGTTTTAACGGTAGGCAAGTTGTGAGCCAAAGCGATTCTAATCCCAAATCCTGTGCTTGCTTTGACACTCCCCGGCGTGAACGCACGGGGATTCTTGGATCTTCGACAAACCTTAAAGCAAGCCATCCTTGCGGCAATCCTTAAACCAACCAACCGTGAGCACACGAATTGACGAGCTTAACTTGGTCTACTCCAGAGGGGCCTGTCTCCCCAAGCGTACTAGGATAAAAGCCTAGCGTTAAGGCGTGCCCCGCCTTACGTTTCCTGGCAACTGAGTATTTGGTTTTCTCTGTCGTGGGAAGACGTTGCTTTCCCTGCCTGTTTAACGAGTTTTCGACGCTCGGTGCCCCTACTTTATGCCTAAAAGTGTGTCTTAACCGTTTCACGATGGCAAAGGAGTTTCACCTTGGCAGCTAGCACAATTCTATCAAAAGCCGTCCTAGAAGGACGGGGTTTTAGACCCAAGGTTCTGATAACTTGGTCTCTTGTGGGGCTGGTGAGGCAGGTAGGCTATTTCTAGGTTTGAGTGTTCCTTGCGAGCCAGGGCAAGCCCAAGAGCTAGCTCAAAATATTGGTCGTTTGCTGACTCCGATAGAATTGAAAGAAACTCAAGCGTTGTTTATTCGGGGTAATGTTCAACCCCAAATTCAAGACTTCAGCGATATTACCTCGCTCCAGCGTTTTATCAAGTTTACTCAGTCGGATTGGCTCGTAGAGATGCTGGCTGCGAAACGTTTCACCAGCTTTTTTCAACCGATTGTTCATATCAAAGATACTTCTCGGATCTATGCTCACGAAGCGCTGCTACGCGGGTTTGATCAGCAAAATAATTTGATTATGCCAGGGGCCATTTTAGAGCTGGCAACCGAAGCAGGTCTGCTTCCGCAAGTGGATCGGTTGGCTCGTTTAAGCGCGATCGCCCAAGCGAACCAACATCAAATTTCTAGTCACATTTTTATTAATTTCTCACCGACTGCTTTATACGACCCTGTTTCTTGCCTACGCAGCACCGTCCATGCCATTGATGCCGCAGGGATTGCTCATGAGCAGGTTGTATTTGAAGTAATTGAGTCTAATCATCCCCAGGATTTAGACCATCTCAAATCGATTTTAAAGTATTACCGAGATGCAGGATTTTTGATTGCGTTGGATGACTTGGGTTCTGGCTACTCTAGCCTCAATTTGTTGCATCAGTTGCGCCCGGACTTTCTCAAGTTAGATATGGGTTTAGTACGAGATGTGCATCAAGACCCGTACAAAGCTCTAATTACAGAAAAGATTTTAGAAATTACGCAGCAGTTAAACATCCAAACTGTGGCTGAGGGCATTGAGTGCGTAGAGGAACTGGGTTGGCTGCGGGAGCGAGGAGCAACTTTTGCCCAAGGATATTTGATTGCGAAGCCAAGTGCTGTGCCTGCGGCTGTGACGCCTAGTTTAGGGGCGATCGCGACCTCCCCTAACAGCATTGTCCTAAAAAGCGCAACTACAGAGCTGGCTGAAGCAGAACTGCATAGCAAACAAAGGGAATCAGAGCGAATTGTAGCCGCTATTACGCAACGGATTCGGCAATCGCTGGACTTAAATGAGATTTTGCAGACTACTGCCGCAGAAGTTCGGCAACTCTTTGGAGTAGACCGTGTGGTGCTGTATCGGTTTGACTCCGATTGGAGTGGAGTTGTGGTAGTGGAGTCTGTGGCAGAGGGCTGGCTGCCCATTCTGGGACTGCATGTCATTGACACTTGCTTCCAATCCAATCATGCCTACGACTACCAAAAAGGACGCAGTAAAGCGATCGCAGATATTCATGCGGCGGGACTCACTCCTTGTCATGTGCAGCTCTTGCAAGATCTCCAAATTCGAGCCAATTTAGTCGTGCCCATCTTGCAGCAGGAGAAGCTCTGGGGATTATTAATTGCTCATCAATGTAGTGAGCCTAGAAGCTGGCAACCTGCCGAAATCAATTTGTTCAATCAGTTAGCGAGCCAAGCTGCGATCGCCATTCAGCAATCAGAGCTTTATCAGCAACTACAACAGGCTAACCAAGAGCTACAGCGACTCGCCTCTTCAGATGGGCTGACTCAGGTGGCTAATCGCCGTTGCTTTGATGAGTTCTTGGCCCAAGAATGGCAGAGACTGGTGCGAGAGCAATCTCCTTTATCCATGATTTTGTGCGATGTTGATTGCTTTAAGCTGTACAACGACACCTACGGGCACTTGGCAGGCGATGATGCTTTGAGGCAAGTGGCTCAGGCGATCGCGCAAGCGGTGAAGCGTCCCGCTGATTTGGTGGCGCGTTACGGGGGTGAGGAGTTTGCGGTGATTCTAGCCAATACTGATGCTGCGGGTGCCGCTATCGTTGCAGCGCAGATGCAGGCAAATGTCAGAGCTTTACAAATTCCCCACGCGAGTTCTCAAGTCGCTGAGTTTATTACGCTCAGTCTTGGCATTGCAACCACGATTCCCAAAAACCAATTTTCTTCCGCGACGTTAATTGTGGCTGCTGATCAAGGGCTGTATCGCGCTAAGGCCCAAGGCCGCAATTGCCTGTTTCAAATCAACTCCGAAGAAGCTATTCCTACGGAAGCTATTTCCACAGTAGTCATGGAGAATTAGCTTTACTGGTAGGTAGGGCGATCGCTTGGTCAGCCTTGTGGAGCAACTTTTGAATAAAGTGAACGGGTAAATATCTAATGCTGAATGCAGGAATTATCTGGTTTCCTCTATTGTTGATATTGGCTCAACTTGTCCTTTTGCTTTGGTTCGTTAGCACTCTCGGAGAAATCAAAATCTACTTGCGTGAAATACGCGATATTTTGCGACAAACAAGCAGAAATCCATGACGTAGATACACAGATGCACTACTTGATTCAACCCCTCACGATCGCGGATGAGCCGTTTTTGTGGGAGATGTTGTTTGAAGCAGCTCACCTGCGAGACGAGGGTGAAACGGACATTGGTGCCGCTAAGAAGCATCCTCTGTTGAGACGGTATGTCGAAGGTTGGGGGCGAGAAGGCGATCTAGGATTTGTGGCGATCGCTTCCGCTACCAATCAAACTGTGGGCCAGAAAGTCGGAGCTGTCTGGATCAGGCTGTGGACAGGGGCAGAAAAAGGATTTGGTTGGGTTGCTGATGACGTGCCAGAGTTAGCGATCGCCGTCCTGCCAGAACACTGCAATCGAGGCATTGGCAATCAATTAATCGCTCATTTGCTAGAAGCGGCAAAGCCAGTTTATCGAGCCATTTCTCTCAGCGTTAGAGACAATAATCCTGCCCTACGGTTATATGAACGATGGGGATTTCGAGCGATCGCAGGCAGCGAAGTAGTTAATCGCACAGGTGGCATCTCTTTCACCATGACCCTAGACTTACCACTCATACAGGCCGATTACAAAGGCTGATTAACTCCTCGCATGGCTAAAAGAGCAGTACCGTAAGCCGCTTCAGTTTGAGTAGAACGCAGGACTGGCATTCCCAATTGGCGCGATCGAATCTGAGTCCAAGCTGAATTTGCTGCCCCACCTCCGGCTGTATAAACCTGCTTGAGGGGGCTAGCACCTAGCTTCTGCAAGAGGTCATAGCCTTGAGCTTCAATTCGGGCCATGCCTTCCAACAGGCCGTGGAGAAATTCCACAGGATTTTCGGGGCGTGGATCTAGTTGGGGTGCTAGAGCTGGATCGTTAATCGGGAAGCGTTCTCCAGGTTGCTGTAAAGGATAGTAGTGTAACGTGCTTTCTTGATCTGCTGAAATTTTTGTACTGAGGGTTTCTAGTTCTTCAGCACTAAAGAATTTTTGCAGAACCACACCCCCTGCATTAGACGCACCACCGACCAACCACCAATCGCCTAAACGATGGCTGTAAATCCCAAACTGGGCGTCATCTACCCGCGTTTTGCTGAGAAGCTTGAGGACTAACGTGGAGCCGAGGGAGGTAACTGCTTCCCCTGGAATTTCGGCTCCGCTGGCGAGAAAAGCGGCAATGCTGTCGGTAGTGCCAGCACAGACTACACAATCCGATCGCAGCTTAAACTGAGTCGCGATCGCCGCTTTGATGGGGCCAATCGGAGTACCAGGAGCCACGACCTGGGGCAGCAGAGGTGACATGGGCAAGCTCTCTAGCCAAGCTGGGTAGCATAGTTGCTCTGCATCGTAACCGAGCTTCAGGCTGTTGTGATAGTCACTGATACCGAGTTTGCCGTGGAGGAGAAACCCCAGCCAATCCGCTTGGTGCAGAAAATAGCGCACCTGAGTAAACTGCGGTTGCTGAGTCCACCATAACAGCTTGGCGAGACTAGAAGTAGCACTGATGACGCTGTGATTGGCAGGAGCGATCGCCTGCACCATTTCTAGAACTGCCGCTCCACGCCCATCGTTATAGAGGATAGGTTCACCAATGGGCCGTCCGGCGCTATTGCAAACTAATACGGTGGAAGAGGTGCCATCGATCGCGATCGCTCGAATCGCCTGCCGTAGGTCTAAGGGAATCTTTTCAATTAAGGCAAATAAAGCCGTTTGCCAACTTGTGATCCAATCCTTGGAAGCTGTTGCCACATAGTCATAAGTGACTTGCGCTTGAACAGTACCCTCCGCATCAATGGCGATCGCCCGTGCTCCTGAGGTACCGAAATCTAGACCAAGGTATAGGTTCATTGGGTTAAAAAGGTATTAAATCTATCCACTGACGTTAGACGCTTGGTTTTATACTCATTACAATTAATTTCTCATAAGGGACGGTAAAAACTCTTTAGGAGTTTCACATGACATACACATTTGAAGTCCTAGGTGTCTCACCCATTTTACATTTCTTCAATCACCAACAAGAAATTATTCAGAAGCAACTAGAACCTGGTGTGGAATACATCGGTTCTTACCGCTGTACCCTGGATTCTTTTATTCAATCCGTCGAAACAGTACCACCCAAACGTAATTGGGACTTAGATCAAGTGGTGCAAACTGTAGTCGATTTTTGGATGAATAATTCTGAAAAAATTCACCTTTGGAAACATCGATTGGAAGATGCAGGCCAAGAGAACTTAATTGTGGCTAGAATCGCAGATCTCCAGGCTTTGAGAGCCACGTTTGAGTCTTTAATCTGTGACTAGCGTTACTATTTGTAGCGATCTATTTCTAACAGACAACAGAATGGGATTCAGGCATCTTTGGGTTTAGTAAAGTGCGTCAGCATTACAGGACCGAGCAAATAGTGATGACCTTGGCAAATTAGTCCTGCCTGTTGTCCCAAGTGCTCACGGGCTTGCCGGCTGTAAAGCCGAATGTCACCCGGTGAGATCAGGAGAATCTGGGCGTCTGACCAAGGCTGCCAAGTCAAATCAACCAGGTAGAAGCAACCTGCTGGCTTTAAGACGCGGCTCACTTCTGCTAAAACTTGCTCTGGCTGCGGATAGTGTAAAAAGCTAAGCGTATTAAACACAGCATTGAACTGTGCCTCAGCGAAAGGTAATTGTTCGGCATTACCCTGAACATAGGTGAGCTGAGGGTGGTGAGCTTGTCGCAGTTGAGCTTGCCGTAGCATTTCTGGCGACAGATCTAGTCCTGTGCCTTGCACGGTGGGAAACTGCTTGGTTAAACGATGCAGTAAGCGCCCAGTGCCACAGCCTAAATCTAAGACTTCAGCGCGATCGCCTAGCTGGACATATTCCAACAATCGCTGATGAATGGCTTGGTAAAACACCGAGGGAAAGAGCCAGTCATAACTGGGAGCCCAGTGATCGAACAGTTGCTTTTTATTCCAAGATTTTTGGTTCCAGGAAAAAAGATTCATGAGTTTAGCAGCGAGCAAAGCGTTTCTTTTATTCTCGCGATCGCAGACTACAAGTGTGGGGGGATCGGAACCTTACTCAAGGCATAGGAGGCTCAAGCCGAGTCCCTTACCGCCGAAGGAATCACCCTACCAGAGAACTGGGATAGCTTTATAGGCGTTGGATGCGCTAGCTGCATGACTTGTGGCAGCAGAACTGAAGGCTCAGAAATAGGAGCCTAATTCTGCCCAGCTAGCCTCAATGCTAAATACGGAGAATAGTCACCATGAGTCAAGAACAAGAATATAACGTTGGTAATCCTGAAGACGCTCAACCTGGCAAAGGTGCGGGTGGCGATCAGTTTGGGGTGCAGATGGCCCAAAACCCTGCTGTGAATCCCGCTGATGAAGAAATTCCCTCCAACGTAGATGTAGCTCAGAACGTAAAGAATTTAAACGCTGCGGTGAAGCAGGAAGAAAACACTGACCTCAAGACCACGGATGGTTACGTGATCGATGAGTCTGGTCGGATCGACAACTTCGCGATCGAACCCCCTATGTATGTAGAAGAGTAAGCATGTAGAAGAGTAAGCCCGACTCGACGCTGTATAGAGAGCCAAATCTAGATGAGCCCACAGCCAACTACAGTCCCCTTGCCTGAATTGGGATTGGTCTGCATTACCTCGTCCAATCAGGTGCGCTATCGGGCCATGACTCGGAAGCGGTTGTTGCAGCTAGAGTTACCAGAGCAAGAGCGATCGCTGCGAGAACTCTATGCAGATAATCTACGCCGCTTTAATTTGGCGTTAGACTTCTGTGTGGAGCAAGGGATTCGGCTCTATCGGCTCACCTCAGCTCTGTTTCCCTTTGCGGATGAGCCGATTGGTGAAGCTATCTTGCTGGAGTTTCAGGAGGCGCTGCGGGAGACGGGCGATCGCGCTCAAGCCCTAGGAATTCGGGTGGTGCTCCATCCTGATCAGTTTGTGGTACTCAGTTCCGACAAGCCAGATGTGATCGAAAACAGTATTAAAATTCTCCGCACTCAAGCCCGAACTTTCGATTTGCTGGGTTTGCCGCGATCGCCTTGGGCAATGATGGAAATTCATGGCGGCAAAGGCGATCGGGCAGAGCGGTTGGTGCAAGTGATCCGCAATCTACCCGATGGAATTCGTTGCCGCTTGGCGCTAGAAAACGACGAGTACGCTTACAGTGCTGAGGAAATTTTAGCGGTCTGTCGGGCGGCTGAAGTGCCAATGGTGTTTGACGCTCACCATCATGTGATCCACGAAAAATTAGAGAGCTACGAGCATCCCAGCGTTGCGGAGATGGTACTGGCAGCCCGTACCACATGGCCTAAGCCCGAATGGCAACTCGTGCATATTTCCAATGGTTGTGATGCTTTTGCCGATCCTCACCACAGCGACTTCATCACCGTCATGCCTAGTGCTTACCGTGAGGTGCCTTGGATTGAGGTGGAAGCCAAACTAAAAGAGCAAGCGATCGCCAAGCTCCGCGAGGAATGGTTGGTTCCTGCACCCGTAGGGAGTCCATCTCGATAAGTGCTAAACGACAGCTCCCGCTCGCTGTTGTTGGTAGAGCTGCTTGAATAATTTTTGCTGCTGGTTATGATCCACAATCGGGGTAGGATAACCACAGCGATCGCGCTCTAGTGGCAAAATTTTACCGCTGAGCAAATCTTCTGTATCAATACTTCTCAGTTCTGGTAGCCAATGACGGATGTAGGCAGCATCTGGGTCAAATTTCTTGGCTTGGCTAGCAGGGTTAAAAATTCGGAGCGGTTTGGGGTCCATGCCACTAGAGGCGCTCCATTGCCAACCACCGTTATTAGCGGAAAGGTCGCCATCAAACAGCTTCTGCATGAAGTACTTTTCTCCTTCTTGCCAATTGATGATCAAGTCTTTGACTAAGAAGTTAGCCACAATCATGCGGCAACGATTGTGCATCCAGCCTGTTTCGTTCATTTGGCGCATGGCTGCATCCACCATTGGGTAGCCTGTTCTGCCTTCGCACCAAGCTTGCAAGTAGTCGTCGTTATTTTGCCAAGGAAAATCTTTGAGTGGTTGACGGTAAGGGCCATCTGCTACTTCTGGAAAAAAGTACAAGACATGCTGATAAAACTCGCGCCATGCTAGTTCTTGCCGCCAAGTTTGTACCCCATCTCTAGCTTCATCGCTACGGGCTTGCTCCATCACTCCTGCCGTTGCTGCCCAAACATGACGCACCCCCAGCACGCCAAACTTCAACGCAGCGCTAAGTTGAGAGGTGCCATCTTCTGCCGGGAAGTTGCGCTGCTCAGCATAGCCAGACAAAGCGCGATCGCAAAATCCGTCTAGTCGCTCTTGGGCCGCTTTTTCACCTGGCAACAAAACCAGTTCGTTTTCCCAAACAAAGCCTAGATCTTTAGCCGTAGGTAGAGCGATCGCGCCTGCTTGTTGCGCTATTGCTTGTTCGGCTGACGTTAAACCCATTACGCCTTGCAGAGTGGCTGCGGGTTCGGCTTTGAGGCGACTATTCCAGTTTCTCCAATAAGGTGTGTAGACCGTGTAAGGCTTGCCTGAACCAGAACGAATCTCTTCCGGCGCATGTAGCAGTTGATCCCAGAAGTTAACTGCTTTAATCTCTTTTTCGTGCAGCGCTTCTAGAACTGCGCGATCGCGTTGGCGGGCGTAAGGCTCCACGTCCCAATTCCAAAACACTGCCTGGGCATTGAGGGCCGTTGCTAAGGCAGGAATGCCCACACGAGGATCAGCTTGTACAATCAGTAACTCACTTCCCGCTTGGGCATAGCTCTGTTGCAGTGCTTGCAAGCTGCCGATCATATACGTGACTCTGGCAGGAGCCACATCATGGCGCTGCAAAATATTAGGGTCAAGGCAAAACACACCCACCACTTTGGGGCTTTGCTGACGCGCTTGAGCCAAGCCAATATTGTCCGTGATTCGCAGATCACGACGGTGCCAAAACAAAATTAGATCAGACATCCGGGCTTACAACAACTGCAAGGAACTGTTTCAGTACTACTGTACTGAACTCTGCCAAATTTCGCTCAGGCTTGAACAATTTTTAGGTTAGAAATGGGCGAGCCAAAAAGAAGCTGGAAATCGACTTCGCATCTACAGGCTGTCCCGCTAAGATGGCTTGCTCCAGCTCCTCAGGAGTCATCAAGACCAGTTCAATATCTTCATCGACATCTTGGGCAGGTGGCGTTTCTAACTTTTCTAAATCTTGAGCCAAAAAAGCGTAAATAATCTCATCTGAGTAGCCCGGAGCTAGAGAAAA
The DNA here is from genome assembly GCA_019358975.1 of Trichocoleus desertorum ATA4-8-CV12. NCBI lineage: Bacteria > Bacillati > Cyanobacteriota > Cyanophyceae > Leptolyngbyales > Trichocoleusaceae > Trichocoleus > Trichocoleus desertorum. The sequence goes on along the minus strand of JAHHIL010000002.1, from coordinate 182,771 downwards.
TTGTCCTAGCTTCCGCCAACTACGGGCGCGATAACCAGTTTCTTCTTCGATTTCTCGCCGAATGGTTTCTGCTGGATCTTCGTCAGGCTCAATGGTGCCCGCCGGAAACTCTAGAATCCGACCCTTTAAAGCAAAGCGATATTGCCGCAACAAAATGAGTTTGCCATCCGGGGTGACAGGGACAGCCAGCGCTCCACCGGGATGCCGCACACATTCCCAATCTCCCACCGCCCGGTTGGGTAGACGCAAGGTGTTGACTTCGAAATTAAACTTGCGGCCTCGGTAAAAGAGGCGTTGCTTTAATAGTTGTGGGGGTTCGGAACCAAAACCCATAGGACATCCAACTCACAATCGGCACACTCCAGAACAGTCTACCGTCTGAACCAAGTCTGCGATCGCTTTCCCAGAAACTGGCTCCACCCAATCTGGAGCAATTTCGGCCAGAGGCACCAACACAAACGCTCGTTCAGTCATGCGAGGGTGGGGCAGTGTGAGGTCAGCGGTATCCAAAATTACATCATCAAAGAACAACAAGTCGAGATCGAGCGATCGCGGCCCCCACCGTTCCTGCCTGACTCGGCCAAACTGCTGTTCTATCTCTAATAAAGTTGCCAGTAAAGCTTGCGGTGTCAGCGTGGTAACGAGCAAGGCACAGCCATTTAAAAAATCTGGTTGTGGTGGGCCAACCGGAGCAGTGACGTACCAGTGCGATCGCGCTTGCCAAGTAATTTCAGGTGTCTGGTCTAGCGCCACCAATGCCGACTCTAAAGTTTGTTGCGAGTCTCCTAAATTGCTGCCTAAAGCGATCGCGGCAGAATGAAGTGATTCCTCAGGAGAGCGATTAAGAGGGATTGGTTGTGGCATCTTCACTCAACGAAACCAGATGCCTTTAGAGTGACAGCGATCGCCAATCCTTTCAAGCTTCTGGTAGAGCTGGGCGGAAACACAGGTAAGCTAATGGCCCAAACAACGGGATCAAAGCCACAGTCCAGAATAGCCGTGCATCCTTCAGTCCCCGACGCGCCATGTCATCTCCTAGTAAGGTCGGAAATAACAAGCCAAAAAGACAGCAGGCCAAGCTCATCATATGAATAAAGCGACTGGTTTGAAACTCCTGCACAAAGCCCGCCCAATCGCCAAACAAAATGCCATAAGCCACAAAGGCGATCGTACTGAGGCTAATCAGCCATGCGGTGCGGCGGGAATCCCAAAACTTCAACCAGCCATCCTTCGGCCCCGAAAAATGTTGGTTCGGCTCGCGAGACGCTAAGTAAGGAATCAAGCCCAACACACCTGCCCCTAGCGAACCTAAAATAAACGGCCAAGCAGGAAGCCTTTGCATGCGGCCATCAACAAACATGAGGCAACTATAGATCGCTACCCACATGCCGATCAGACTAAAGATTGCTAGCACCAATGCATTGATGTCAGTCCAGTTCCCTGCTAACAAGTTTTGCAACCGACCCACATCAGGTTGCCACGGAGGAGCAAGGAAGACAGCATAAGCAATGAAGCCAATCCAAAGTAGCCACAATCCTACTTTCCTGAGCATTGCTCGTCTCACACCACGATTAGATCAACCACCCGATTCAGTTATTTAGGAGCGTCATTCTTACCCGCCTGCCTAGCAAACAGGTAAACTGCGCCCCAAGCGAGCAGAACAATAATTAATAGGTAGCTCATTGATTTTCTCCATTCTGCTCACAGCGTAGATAAATCCAGGAGAGCATCCCTCTTTCCTAAGGCAGGTCGCTCAGCGCAATTCTCAGTAAAAACTTTGAGGGATATCTGGAATCTGCTTTCGTCAATCTGTATCTCGCTTTACTGTTTCATCATGAGGATCGTTCTCCTGCATATGAAGCAGACAGCCCAAGCCCAACTACAAGCCAAAATTACTTAATCATGAAGAAATTAATCATCGGAGCAGGTGTAGCAGTACTTAGTCTCGCGCTCCCAGCGGCAGCAGCTAGTGATACCTATCGGGTCAAGGGGGAGAGCGCTTCCGCCTCGTTTTCCACATCTGACAATTGCAGTTATACCGGGGTTTCCATTTCGGGGTACAACAACGTTAGCCGTACTGAGCCAGGAGCGCCTACGGCGCAAAATCAAGCCTTCGTTTCCTATTACACCTATAACTACTGTACTGACAGCTACTCATCAGGCTCTGGCTTTAGCTCTGACGTAAACTTCAATAGCAGCTCTGCTCTCCAATCAGCGAGTCTGACCGGAACGATTCCAGTGTACGACTACTCTACGGATTCCACTAAAACTCTAAACGTAAACTTGACATGGACTGGAACTGGCGACCTAGCTCGGGGTAGAAGTAGTTATCACTACCATTCTCCTGGCTACACATCTAACTCTCGCTACACAGGAGCCTACCGTGATGCTGAAGTTTCTGGCAGCATTAACCTAGATGGCACCAATCTAATTGCAAACTTGTCGAATGACTATGCTGGCTTAAATTCCTCCACCAGTGGTGGCGTGACAATTACTAAGCGCTAAGCCTTTTAAGATCAGTTCAAGACTTCTAAGAAATTTAACCGCAGTTTGATTTATCGCTCAACCTCGGCTGAAGCAACTTTCTCGCCTACTTGCCTCAGCCGAAGTTGTTTATGATTCAGACCACTGCAAAAGCTACATAAGACATTCACCAGAGCCATTGAGCTTGTAACTCGGACAGTAGTTTCTGGAGAGTTCCATGATTAAAACGCTTTCTGCTATCACTAGTTTACCGATCGCCTTCCTTGTCCTCGTAGTTGTACTGCCAAAAGTCACTGCTGAAGAAGTCGATTACCTTTGCTTCATGAGGGACGGTGCAGGAAGAGCAGTGAATCTATCTGAATCAGTTTGTGGCTTTAAGCCAGACGCTATATCTGTCAATCCTGACCTAGACTCAGCTTTTATTGCAGGCTATAGGAACCTGACGACTAACAAGCCCGCCAAAATTCGTAATCTTTTGTTAGAGCTTTCAGCAGGTTCACCTGAGCTTCTGATCAATGAAGCCAAGGGTGTTTGTGAGGGCATCAAAGCAGGGCTTTCTTTAGATACAATTCGTCGCTTACAGACTAGAGCTGTTTCCCGGTCATCTATCTACACAGATGCAAATATGGTGAGTACAGAATTAATCAATGCTTTAGGGCCGCAATATTACTGCCCATCATCCGCTGCAAAATAGCAAGAACTTTATTGAATAGCTGCTTTAGGATCTACAAAGTTTTTCAAACAAACTGTGAATCGAGGTGGAGTAGCAATAGCGCGATCTATCTCGACTCACAGCCCTAGCCCATTTAACTACCCTGAGCTTCCTGCTGCTCCAGCTTCTCCTTCGAGTCTCCCCAATAAGCGCTATAGGTCCACTCCTCGCTGCTTCCTTTGTCTTCCATAGACCAGCGGTAAATAGCTGACTTCGGGTTCACCCCAATCTCCAAAAGTTTAGCGCCCATATAGTATTCCATCTGGCGCTTTGTCATATCCTTCCAAGCCTCGGCTCTGTTCTTCTCCAAGGTCTTGGCCATGTGGGCTTGTGTATGCTTTGCCATCCTATCTAGGTGCCTCTGCTTGAATTCATCTTTCTTTCAATGTAATCGAGGCGATCGCACCTTGCCGCACTGAGTTGGCACTCGTTACACCAGATGGGGGCGATGAGGAAGGGTGAGTGTAAATTGGGTTCGGCCCGCCTCACTCACAACTGCGATCGCGCCGCCTAGATGGTCTACCAATTTTTGCACCAAAGCTAGCCCTAGTCCTGTACCGCCTTGTTTCCAAGGATCGGCGCTGGGCACTCGATAAAATTTGTCAAACACTCGTGGCAACTCACTGGCAGGAATTTCGATCCCTGTATTGGTCACTTGGATCGCAATTCCTCCAGCGATCGCCGTAGCACTCACCTTAATTCGCTCTTGCTTAGGTGTGTACTTGCAAGCGTTGTTGAGCAACTCTGACAAAATTCGCGCCAAACTAGCAGCATCTGACAAGACAGGAGGTAAATCAGGAGCCAGCTCTAACTGTAAACTTTGCTGCTGCGCTTGGGCTCGCTCCTCAAAGGGTTGCATGATTTGAGGTAGCCAGATCCGTAGCTCAATGACACCTAGATAGAGAGGCTGTGCCTCTGCGGTTAGGCGCTGCAAATCTAGTAAGTTGTTAATCAGTCCTGCTTCCCTTTCGCACTCATGCCGCAAAATTTTGAGATATCGAGCTGCTTTATCAGCGCTGATACCCACAGCCCCGCCCCGAGCGAGGTTAATTTCTAGCATTTCGATCGCCATTCTGATGTTAGCGACAGGGGTGCGGAGTTCGTGAGAAACTGTGCTGAGGAAGTCGTCTTTGAGCGTATCCAATCTTCTCAGCTCTTGAACTTGGCGTTGAGCTGTTTGGTATAACCGAGCTTGCCGAATCGCGATCGCACACTGATTCGCCACCTGCTGCACTAAGCGAATTTCCAGCTCACCAAACTGTGCCTCGGTGGGCTTAAATAACCATAGATCGCCAATCGCTCCTTGGTCATCCACAATGGGGCAAGCCAGAATCAGCACAGGATACTCTAGCGGGCGGGGCCAATGAGAAGCCGTGCGGCAAAACTGGACATGCTGGCCTCGAAGTAGTTGTGAATAGAGTTCTGGAAAATCCCTAATTGTTGTGATCGCTCCATGAGCTGAGGGAATCGAAATCACATATTCATAGGCGATCGTAGAAATTGTCTGGTCGGAGTTATATAAACCAGTATCACAATCTGTCCCCAAGCCGCGACCCAGCTCTTGCACGGCAGTCTGCAAAATTTGGCTTTCATCCAAACTATCGCGGACTTTATCGGTAATTCGCTTGAGTAGTGCCTCAAAGTGCAAAGCTTGTTGCAAGGTGGCCGTGCGTTCTTGGACTTGCAGTTCTAGTTGAGCATTAAGTTGCTGTAGGGCCGCTTCCGCCTGCTTTCGTTCTGTGATTTCTACCACAGTGCCAATCATGCGGACTGGTTGACCCGAAGCGTCATACAATAAGTCTCCTTTTGCCTCGATCCAATGCAAGCTGCCATCTGGCCAGAAGATGCGGTATTGGTAAGAAAAATTCTGGCGCAAAGCCACCGCTCGCTCGACTGCTTGGCGGACCAGTTCGCGATCCTCAGGATGCAAATAAGCTTCAAAGTCAGCGTAGGCACCAGGAAAGCTACCTGATTCTAGACCAAACAAGCGCTCACATCTGGTAGACCAATTCACCTGATCAGTCGCTGCATGCCAATCCCAGGTGCCCATTCGAGTCGCATCTAGGGCTAAATTGAGCCGAGCTTCACTTTCGATGAGAGCGATTTCCGCTTGCTGCCGTTCTATCGCAATGCCTGCAAGTGGTGTCGCTAGTTCTATCCACTTCCATTCTTGGGGACTGGGGGTGCGGGAGGTGCGAAAAAATACTCCAAGTGTTCCTAGCAATCTGCCGTCTCTAGCCAAGATGGGCATAGAAAGACAAGCCCTGAGTTCATGAGAGAGGGCAAAATCGCGGTAAGAAACCCAATGGGAATCTTGAGCAATATCTGACGCAACGATCGGGTGCCGCTCGTAGGCTGCGGTGCCACAACTGCCCATTCCTAAACCAATTGGAATACCATCCCGAATGGCTTCGCGGTAGCTAGGCGGCAAACTAGGGGCTACGACTGAACCTAGTCGGTTGCTGGTGGGGTCGAACTGAAAGATAGAAGCAATCGACTCGTGCAACTGCGCTTCTACCTTTTGGGTCAGAACTGCTAACACCTCTGAGAGCGGCGCTCCCGCCGTCATCAGTTCTAAAATTTGCCGCTGCGCTAATTGCAAGGCTTGATCGTGCTTCTTGTCGGTGATGTCCTGAGCTATACCTGCTCGTGCCACAACCTGTCCAGAAGCATTCACGATCGCAAAACCCTGATGCTGAATCCACCGCTGGGAACCATCAGCATGAATCAGGCGATGCTCTAAGTCAAAAGTGTGGTTTTCTGCATGCTCTAAGACCTGACGCAGTAGGGGGCGATCGCTCTCATAGACTGGATCAAGAATCGACCAGGGATGGTCATAGAAGCTGGCACAAGTTTGCCCCCAAATCTGCTCATAGGCAAGGCTAACATAGATAACTTGAAAGTTTTCTACTGGGCTGACCCAAAACACTGCATCAAGGTGAGGAGTGAGCGCCCAAAAGCCCTGCGGCAAGGGCAGATCAGGGGATGCCAAGTTCTGGGGTGCTTGTATTGCCGCTAAGCGTTGACGCAGTTCCATCAATTCACGAATGAGCTGCTCTCGCGTCTTCGCGGCATCGTCTGCGTGAAACGGGTCAAGCACGGGTATCCTCTAAAACATCGTAGGTATTCCTAATATAGAGATTTCCCGTAGTTGATAGAAGCAGCGTCATCAAAATTGGGTTATTCTACCCGCTGCAATGCTGTGACCTTGGGGTCAATAATTTTCTGACCTAAGCCTGGAAACTTAATGGCGAGACAAATTTTGTCACCTTTACCAAAGATATGCGTAACTTGGCCCACCCCAAAGGCTTTGTGGACAATGCGATCGCCCACAGTCCAGTCATTTTCATGAGTATCGGGCCGAGAGGACGCGACAGCCACACCTTGGCGTTTAGCCGCCGCAATGCCTTGGGTCATCCGGGTGGGGATGGCGGTAGAAACGTTACTGGTGAGTAACTCTCTGGGTAACTCCGCTAGAAATAACGAAGGACTAGCAGGTTCCCGCGAACCATAAAGCCGACGTTCACGGGCATGGCTAATGAACAATCGCTCTTGGGCACGAGTAATACCGACGTAACAAAGCCGACGTTCTTCTTCTAGAGCCGTGGGGTCTTCGAGCGATCGGAAGTTGGGGAACAAGCCTTGCTCTAAGCCCACCAGAAACACGACTGGAAACTCCAATCCCTTTGAGGAGTGCAGCGTCATTAGAGAAACGCGAGCGTCGTCTTCTTTCAGGTCATCAAGGTCGGAGGCGAGAGAGGCACTGGCGAGGAAACCTGACAAGCTTTTGTCTTCGTTGTCTTCCTCAAATTGCTGCACCGCGTTGTAAAGTTCTTGGACGTTCTGTACTCGTTCTAAAGCTTCGTCTGTACCTTGGTTCTGCAAGTCCTGAATATAGCTAGAGTCTTCTAATACACCTTGAACAATCTCTGTGGCGGGGATGGTTTCTATTTTTTCTTGCCAGGTTTGGATGATGTTGGCAAAGTTGAGCACGCCTTTAGCCGAACGCCCCGCTAGGGTTTTGACTGAAGTTTCGTCTTTCAAAATGTCCCAGAGTGTGACCCCAAGTTGTTGAGCCGCATTGGTTAATGAATCGATTGTGGTTTTGCCTACTCCCCGTCGGGGGGTGTTGATCACGCGCAGCAAACTCAGGGTATCTGCGGGATTGGCGATCGCTCTCAGGTAGGCCAACACATCTTTAATTTCTTTGCGATCGTAGAACTTGAGGCCACCCACGACTTTGTAAGGCACACCCCAACGCACCAAGGATTCCTCAAAGGCGCGAGATTGAGCATTAGTGCGGTAGAGAATGGCAAAACAACCCCAGTTAAGTTCGGGGTTCTGACGTTCTAGGGTGCGAATTTGCTGAATCACAAACTCGGCTTCAGCGGTTTCATCATCAGAGCGGTGGCAGAAGATGGTTTCGCCACTACCGCGAGTCGGCTTCAGGACTTTGTCGATCCGCTCCGTGTTGTTCTCAATCAGTTCGTTCGCAGCTTGGAGAATATTTTCGGTGGAGCGGTAATTCTCCTCTAGCTTCACCATTGTCCGCGTGTCGTCATCGGGGAGGCGATCGCCAAAATCATCCTGAAAGCCCATCAAAATTTTGAAATCGGCTTTGCGGAAAGAATAGATCGACTGGTCGGCATCGCCCACGACAAAAATTGAGCGGTAATCCCAGCTCTTAAAGTCGCGGGAATCTGCACCGTTAGTGACCAGCAAGCGTACTAAGTCGTACTGAGTGCGGTTGGTGTCTTGGTACTCATCTACCAAAATGTGACGAAACCGCTTGTGCCAATAAGCCAACACCTGCTCATTCTGCTGAAACAGTTTTACAGGGAGCAAAATCAAGTCATCAAAGTCTAGAGCGTTGTTGGCGGCTAGAGCATCTTGATAGCAGCTATAGACATTGGCAATGACGCGGCCTCTAAAGTTGGGCTGTTGTTGCTCTAATTCTTGCGGCGATAGCCCTTCGTTTTTGGCGTTGCTGATGGCGTAGCGCACCGATCGCGGATCGAACTTTTTGTCATCCAAGTTCAACTTGTTTTGGACAATATCTTTGACCAAACTCTGCGCGTCCGATTCATCAAAAATCGAAAAATTCTTTGTCCACTGACGTCCATTACTGTCTTGATACTTATCAATGTCAAATCGCAAAATGCGACAACAGAGGGCGTGGAAGGTGCCAATCCATAATTCTTTGGTGATGCCTTTGTAGACACGCGATCGCAGTTGCTTTTGTTCGTAGGGCGCGAGCAAATGAAAGGGCTTGCTAAATTCATCTAGGGCTTGCTGCTCAGCAAACAAGCGCTCAATCCGCTCCTTCATTTCCTTGGCGGCTTTGTTGGTAAACGTCACGGCCAGGATGCTTTCTGGATCGACTCGGTGCGTCAGTACCAAATTGGCAATGCGGTAAGTCAAGGCGCGCGTCTTGCCTGAGCCTGCTCCTGCTACCACCAACAGCGGCCCGCAGAAATGTTCCACGGCTTGTCTTTGCGAAGGGTTGAGATGGCCGAGAAAGTCAGTGGTGGCAGTCATAAAACTCTAGGTGCGATCGCGAGCAAGAACACTCATTAAACTGGGTTAGGCAGCTTCAGAGCAAGCGGCATTTTAACCCAACACAAGCTCCATCTCACATACTACAAGGTTGCTGAAAGATAGGGGTGGGTTGGTAAGGCGCGATCGCCGTCCTCTATGATTACGCCTATCCGCCTCTACCAAAGCCCCATACTAGGCTTAGCTTGCTGAAACGCCTGTACTAACTTTCCATCTCGCTCGTTTCACCGCCGATTTGACTTAAAGCCCAAGCTGCCCAGCTTTGCACCTCTACATTGGGATGGGCCAAGGTTGACAGCAACTCAGCTACTGCCGCTTTACTATCGATTGGTTCACAGGCGATCGCAATATCTTGAACTGCCTCTATTGTGAATTTTGGCTCTAATGCCTGAGAGATGGTTGCCTGAATCACAGAGTGTAAGAGCGCGATCGCCCGATCGGAACCTGTGAGTCTCAGCAGTTGATACTTAAACTCCAAAAGAGCATCTTCTGCGGGCATGAGCGGCTTTAGCTAGTTGCCAAAATTTCTGACAGCGCTTGCTTCACCGTAGGGTATTGATATTGCAAGCCATCGGCGAGGGCGTGCTTTGGCAATACCTGCTGGCCTTCTAGAACCACCTTGGCCCCATCTCCCAGCAAAGCTTCTAAAGCAAAATCAGGGACTGGCAACCAGGAAGGACGATTGAGCACCTCGCCCAACACGTGACAAAACTCAGCCATGCGGACTGGGTTAGGAGCAGTGCCGTTATACACCCCTTGCAGGTCGCTTTGGGTCAGCGCTTGCAGAATTAGACTGACCAAGTCTTCGCGATGGATCCAAGAAAACCATTGCCGACCACTACCAATCGGCCCGCCTGCAAACAGCTTGAACGGAGGCAGCATCTTAGCCAATGCACCGCCCATACCTAAAACAATCCCAATTCGCACAATTACCAAGCGGGTGCCGCTATCCTTGACCTTTTGGGCTTCGGTTTCCCAGGTTTGGCAGACTTGAGCCAGGAAATCTTGACCCGCAGCACTGGTTTCGTCAAAGGCAGCGGTTTCACTGGTGCCGTAGTAGCCCACTGCTGAAGCGTTGACTAGCACAGCAGGTTTGGGGTTGGCTTGGTTGATCGCTGCCACGATGTTTTGGGTGCTAAGTTGGCGACTGCTCAAAATCTCTTGCTTACGAGATTCAATCCATCTGCCGTCTGCGATCGCTTCCCCTGCCAAATTCACCACCCCATCACAACCTGCAACTGCCTGCTGCCAAGCACCGGGAGTCGTGGGGTTATAAGGCACAATCTCTACATTTGAGAAAACGCTGCCGGGAAACAACCGCTCAGCCCGCTCACGACCACGGCTGAAAATGACGACTTGATGGCCTTCCGCCTGTAACCGCTCGACTAATCGACTCCCGACAAAACCTGTGGCACCTGCAATCGCAACTTTCATATTCTCTTCCGTTACTTAAAAATGCCTTCAAAAAGCTGGCTTAAAGGAGACTGACCTGGGATGTAAAAACAGCAAAGAAACTTAAAGCTCAGTATACAGAACTGAAGCTGAAGCTGTAGTTAAGCGCACAATTAGCGATCGCACTCCTAGCTAGGGCAGCGAGATTCGAGCCAAGATCTAATAAAGTGAAAAGGAACCCCTACCTGTGTTCTCGCTTTGCTGACTGAAGTACTCGGCCTTGTTTTCCCACCCAGCTTTTGGGTTCAGCTAACTGTTGTCGGAGTCTGGCTTAGTTGTGTTGTGCTCTTAGCAGAGTGGCTAGGCCGCTACACTCAGACCGATGCCGAGATCGTGCGGAAAGTCGTCCATATTGGCGTGGGCAATGTCATTTTGCTGGCTTGGTGGCTCCAGATTCCCGCCTGGATGGGAATTACGGCTTCTATTTTGGCAAGCGCGATCGCCTTTATTTCTTACTACGTCCCCATCTTGGCCAGTATGAACAGCGTGGGTCGCAAAAGCTGGGGCACCTTTTTTTATGCCATCAGCATCGGGGTGTTGATTGCTTGGTTCTGGCCCATCCAGCAGCCTCAGCACGCAGTTCTCGGCATCTTGGTAATGACTTGGGGAGATGGGCTCGCCGCTTTAATTGGTCGCCGTTTTGGTCGCCATCCTTACAAACTCTGGGATATGCAAAAGAGTTGGGAAGGATCATTGACGATGGCAGCAGTGAGCTACGTGGTCAGTAGCGCCATTTTGTTTGGAGTGCAAGGAAATACTTGGCAAACTTGGTGCATTCCGCTGGTAGTGGCTACCGTTGCCGCTGGATTAGAAGCTTTCTCTAAGTTTGGAATTGATAACTTAACCGTACCCATTGCCAGCGGAGCTTTAAGTTTCTTATTACACAAAATTCTTTTTCCAAGCTAATAAATTAGCTAAATTTGGTTTCATTATAAATAATTGACGCCTTAGATTATTTGTTAAATTTGTATCAAAAAATTAATGCTTTTGAAAAGTCAGGATTCAATCAAATTTGAGCGTAAAAACAGATACAGTTTCAATCTGGCAACCCACATAAGCTATTAGTCTTTAGCGCAGCATTAAGCTGGGTCTAGAGATTACAGTCATTCATCTAACGTAAAAGCTAACGACTTCAGGTACTTCTGTTGGCAGACTCTAAGAGTCATTAAACCGCTTCTGCCGATAGATTCAAGGCGATACATGAGGAGAGATGATTGTATCGTTCCGATCAAAGGGACGACATCGTTTTTATTTGCAATCACCTTATTGAAGTCAATGAATTTAGTTAGTCAAATTAATCTGAATTTTTTTAATTTCGATATTCCTTTAGTTCGCTTTAAAGAATCTGCTTTTGCGATCGAGGATTTGCCCGGTTTATGGCGAATTCATTGGCAAGTAGGTGGTCAAACAATTATTTCCACCTTTTATACACGCATCGATCAAGCTTGTATTCTCTGGGGAGTCATCTCGATCGCTATCTTCGCAACGGCTCAGTTTTTACCTATTAACTGGAGTTTACAAGCCGTTCTGTGGTCTGGCGTAACGGTTTTAGGCACCCTGGGCATGCATGGATTAACAGCACCTTGGAGCCAATTTGAGCATTTCAAATGGGTGCTGCGCTGGTGGGCTTGGTTGATGCTAGGTGGTTTAGTGATTACTGACCTCAGCATTTTTTTGGGTTGGGGCAGTATGCTGCTTCAGCTTTGTCCGCTATGGCTGGGATTAAATGCAGTGGGTTATTTGGGCACAGGTTGGCGGATGCGATCGCGAGCTTTTATCTTAGTAGCGCTCATTCACTTTCTCGGTATTTTCATCCTGCCTTACTTTGCAGCTTGGCAATTTTTGTTGACTGGAGTCGTGATCGGGGTCAACGCTCTGCTATTAGCAGAATTGCAGTGGGATTCTAGCGGCAACTGTACTCAAGAAATTTTGTCGGATTAATTGTTTTATGTAGGTTTTATGTGATTTATGCGAGCTAATTAATTTGCATAGCGATCGCTACAAAATTTCATAAAACAAACTAAACCTAATAAATCTAAATACTCAGAACTAAACTCGGCGAAGAATAGATAGGGTACTTCACCGAGCTAGAAAGATTTACCAGTAAAAGTCACAGATTAATTTAGACAATTTACAACAGCAGTTATGCAATTTAGGATTGCAATAATTGAGGTTAGATTCGGTTCTCTGGGTCAGGGCAGACCTGGCAAGCGCCTGATTGGCTACCGATCATAAGACCGACTTGATCTCACATCTCCTTCAAAAGGCTGGACACCAGTCGCAGGATACTCATCGTCGGTAGGGCTAAAGATCCGGCTAACCGCGCCAAAAACAAACTGAACTAAATCATTAAAAGTTGTACGTAACTTCATAAGGTTGCTCTCAAGATTAGTGAGTAATGACTCGATCTAAACCAAGCTATGTAACCTGATATCTTCATTATCGCCAACTCCTTTAGAAAGAGCCGTAACGCGCATAATTCTTTAGCTTAGTTGGAGCACCATTTACTCTTCTTGATACTGCTTTACCTTTGATAATTAATCAGGATGTGCCGAGTCAGCTAAGACTTGCGATCGCCCTAAGACTTCTTAGTTTTCTCTCAGACAAGTCACTAATTTTGGTAATTTTGACTATAATTATTCAAAGGCCCTGTTACAACAAAACCCAACCTGCCAGAAAAGGCCATTTGAATTTGAAACAACTGACACGGCAATCGATAGCTAGTTGTGAAAAGGTAATTTGAAGCAACATGGTTGAATTGCTTGGTTGAGGCAACCTAGGGGATTGAGGGCAAACTTGCTGCCTTGCAAAGAATCAAACCTGAAAATTTTGCTGGTCTAGGAGAGAAGGGTGGCCAATTTAGAGCTGACGCTACAGCCAGAAGACTATAGTTTGCTGACCGATCTCTATCAGCTCACCATGACCGCCTGCTATACCGGGGAAGGTATTGAGCAGCGTCGGGCTAGTTTTGAGCTAACCGTGCGACGCTTACCAGAGAATTTTGGCTATCTAGTGGCGATGGGTTTGGCTCAAGCACTGGAGTACTTAGAACAACTCAAATTTAGTGCAACGCAAATTGCAGCTCTACAAGCCAGTGGCATTTTTAGCCAAGCCCCCGATCGCTTCTGGAGCTTGCTAGAAACGGCTCGCTTTACCGGAGATGTTTGGGCCGTTCCAGAAGGGACTGTTGTCTTCGCCAACGAACCGCTGTTAAGAATCGAAGCACCTTTGTGGCAAGCCCAAATTGTAGAAACCTATCTACTCAATGTGCTGAACTACCAAACGCTCATTGCTACCCGCGCCGCCCGAATCCGAGATGCAGCGGGTCAGCAAGCCGTGTTGCTAGAGTTTGGCACTCGTCGCGCTTTTGGCCCCCAGGCCGCACTCTGGGCCGCAAGAGCCGCTTTAGCTGCTGGCTTAGATGCCACCTCCAATGTGCTGGCAGCTTTCCAGCTCGGTCGTCAGCCCGCCGGGACGATGGCTCACTCTTTAGTGATGGCTTTAGCTGCCGTCCAAGGAAGTGAAATCGAAGCGTTTACCGCCTTTCACCGCTACTTCCCGGGGGCTCCTCTGCTAATCGACACCTACAACACGATCGCCGCTGCCGATCAACTCGCTCAGCAAGTCAAAGCTGGCACCATGACCCTGGAAGGAGTAAGAATTGATTCTGGCGATTTGCTGGCGCTCTCTCAGCAAGTGCGATCGCGGCTTCCAGGCGTGCCCATTTTTGCCAGTGGGGATCTAGACGAGTGGAAAATTGCAGAACTGCGGGCCGCAGGCGCTTGCATCGATGGCTACGGTGTAGGCACCCGATTAGTCACTGGAGAGCCTGTCAATGGCGTGTATAAGTTAGTCGAACTGGATGGTCTCCCTGTCATGAAAGAGGCTAGCGGTAAGCTAACTTATCCAGGGCGTAAGCAAATTTTTCGCCGCTTTGAACACGGACAAATCCAGGGCGATCGCTTAGGGTTGATTACAGAAGTTTCTCAGCACGAGCAACCATTGCTACAACCAGTCTTTAAGCAAGGGGAGCGCTTACAGCCACCCGAATCCTTAGAGGCGATCGCTGAACGCACAGCCACAGCAGTGGCTAGTTTGCCCGCAGAGCTACGTCGCCTCGATCGCCCATCCCCGTCCCCTGTGGAAATTTCCGCTCATCTCCTAGAACTAACAGACAAAACCCGCCACGCCTAACAGTCACGATTTGCGACTCCTACCTCTAGACTCCTGCCTCTATTGGATGCTCCTTTATGACTCACCCATTTTCCTTGTCACTCCCTATGCTAAAAATTGCTCTCTTTGGCACTAGTGCTGACCCACCGACCGCTGGGCATCAAGCGATCTTAAGCTGGTTATCTCAACACTTTGACTACGTCGCGGTGTGGGCTTCTGATAATCCTTTCAAATCTCATCAAACGCCTCTAGAGCATCGAAGCGCTATGCTGCGGCTGTTGATTCAGGATATTGAACCGCCACGGCACAATATTAGTTTGCAGCCAGAACTTAGCAGCCCTCGGACCTTGATCACCGTAGACCAGGCACGTAAGCAATGGCCTGATGCAGATCTCACCCTCACGATCGGGGCAGATTTAGTGGCTCAATTGCCTACTTGGTATCGAATAGAAGACTTACTGCAACAAGTCAAGCTTTTGGTTATTCCACGGCCAGGTTACCCTCTAAAGGATAATGATTTGGCGGAATTAAGGCGGCTGGGTGCAAAAGTTGCGATCGCTGACTTAACTGGCCCTGCCATTTCCTCCACCGCCTACCGCGAAGCAGGCCAATCAGAAGCATTATCCCCAACCGTTGAAGCCTATATTCATCAAGAGCAATTGTACGCATGCCAGGACACCGCCCCAAAAAGAGTGCAGATCCGGTAACCCAAACAGCATTAGCGGACTTCAAAGTTGGAGTAGACAACGTCATCTTCTCAGTCGATACCCTTCAGAACCGCCTCCTAGCTTTATTAGTCATGCGGCAAGAGGAGCCATTTCTAGGTCAGTGGTGTTTGCCCGGAACCTTGGTGCGACAGGGAGAATCCCTAGAAGAAGCTGCCTATCGGATTTTGGCTGAAAAAATTCGTGTCAAAAACCTTTACCTAGAACAGCTTTATACCTTTGGTGAACTGGGTCGCGACCCCAGAGAAGCCCCGGATAGCTATGGCGTGCGCTATCTTTCAGTTAGCTATTTTGCCCTCGTACGGTTCGAAGAAGCAGAACTGGTTGCCAATGGTGTGAGCGGTATTGCCTGGTATCCCCTAGAGCAAGTACCCCAACTAGCCTTTGACCACAATCGAATTCTGCAATATGGGTATCAACGACTTCGTAACAAGCTGGAATATAGTCCTATAGCATTCGAGGTACTACCGGACCTGTTTACGCTCAACGACCTCTACCAACTTTATACAACTGTACTAGGCGAGAATTTTTCTGACTATTCCAATTTTCGCTCTCGTCTGCTCAAGCTCGGCTTTCTCTACGACACTGGTATCAAGGTGTCGCGAGGAGCAGGACGCCCCGCAAGTCTCTACCGCTTTGATGCCAATGCCTTTGCTCCGTTGAAAGACAAACCGCTTGTATTCATTTAACTTCACTTAATATTTACACCGCCTTGAAGAATACATAAAGCAGCCTTGAGAGTGCGTCTAATCACCAAAATAGATTGACTAACATATAGCGGAACCAACTATATTTAGTGCATCATTTAGTGCATCGTTGGGCACAGAAAATAGAAGCTTTAAATTCTAGAACTTGAAATGGCGACTTCAAAAATAAGTTTTAATGAGATAATGACAATCTCAGATATTAGATATAAAAAAATATTTGTTGTTAGCTAGAAACCATTAGCAGGAAACAAACAGGAAACACTGAATGTCTCCCAACCAGTTACTGATAAAGTACGCTCTCCGATACCCATTTTGGAATTTCATTACCATTATATTGGGCTTCTCAGGAGCCTTATTTAACGGTGTTAGCACCACTCTAATTGTGCCTGTAGTCCTGGGCTTTTTAGGTCAAGATGTGGTTTTGAATAGTGGCCCACCCATCATCCGAAGAATTATGGGTCTGTTTGATAGTGCTCCTGAGCAGTATCGACTACTGCTAATGCTGGGGGCCATTCTATTTGCCATTGCTCTCAAAAATATAACTGGATATGTTAACTCCTTGTCTGCAGGTCATTTAGCTCGTCTGTTAGTCAATGATCTCAGAAAAGAAGGATTGAGAATTCTTCTAGAAGTTGATTTAGACTTTTACACTCGAATTAAGATTGGTGATATTACGAATCGAATTGGTAATGAAGTCAGTCGAACTGCCAGGTCAGTTCAAATTATCTTTCAACTCGTTTCAACTGTTGCCACCATCTTGGTATTTGTTGGCATATTACTATCAATATCCTGGCAGTTGACCTTGGTTGCTACAGGCTTACTTTCACTAGTTAATCTAACTAATCAATACTGGATTCATCGCTCTAAAGAATTTGGTCGTACCTTAACCGAGATCGCCCGCGTTTACTCTAGTCGCTTGCTAGATGTCTTAACTGGTATTCGCCTCATTAAGGCTGCTGGCAATGAAGAAAAAGAATATAAGCAACTTGAGAATTTGATTCTGATCCGAGAGAAGGCTGAGTTTCAATCTCAGGCTAACTCTGCAGCGATCGGACCCGTGAACGAAATGTCTGGACTGCTGGCAGTGTTAGCAATCCTCTTTGTGGGGCGGACTTTTTTCTTCCAGCAACTAGAAGCTGTCTCGGCTGTATTACTGACTTACTTATTTGTCCTCTTTCGGCTCCTTCCCGTTATCAGTCAGTTAAACAACGCCCGGAACGCATTTGCGAATGCCTCGGCTAGTGTGGAGAGCGTCACTGATTTCCTCCGTCGCGACAACAAACCCTTTATGCAAAGTGGTGCGGTGGCCTATAAGAAACTAGAGCAGGGCATCCGATTTGAAAATGTCTCGTTCGCTTATCCTAGCCGCAACAGCTTAGTTTTGAAAAATGTAGACCTCTGGGTACCACGAGGAACAACGTTGGCTTTGGTAGGAGCCTCTGGTGCCGGAAAGTCAACGATGGCTGATTTGTTGCCTAGGTTTTATGAGCCTACGGAAGGCCGCATCACTATAGACAACCAAGATCTGCGAGAGTTTAATCTCCAATCCCTAAGAAGGGCAATGGGGATCGTTAGCCAAGACACCTTCTTGTTCAATGATTCAGTCCGTAACAATATTGCCTATGGTAAAGAGGATGCCACCGATGAGGATGTAATTGAGGCGGCTAAGCGATCGAATGCTTACGAGTTTATTGTCCAGTTGCCTCAAGGCTTTGATACACCTTTAGGCGATCGCGGTGTTTTACTCTCTGGGGGCCAACGTCAGCGCCTTGCCATTGCTCGTGCCCTTCTGCGTAATCCGGAAATCTTGATCTTGGATGAAGCAACCAGCGCCTTGGATACAGTGTCGGAGCGCTTAGTGCAACAAGCTATAGACGAACTGAGCCGCGATCGCACCACTTTAGTGATTGCTCACCGACTCTCCACGGTGCAAAAAGCGCATCAAATCGCGGTAATGGAAAAAGGCTCTGTTGTAGAGCTAGGTTCCCACGAAGAGCTGTTAAAACAAGGTGGTTATTATGCCCGCCTATGTCTAATGCAGTTTTCCGAGGACACCCAAGAAGCCCTCAAAGTCAGCAAGCATGACGCTTTATCCAAAACCTCTTATGAAATTCGTAGTCGGCTGAATTCCATGATTGGTTCCTTAAAGCTGATCGTTGATGGTATGACGGAAAACCCAGAAGAAGCCAACGAACTTACGGAAGAAGCCTACTACTCGGCAGTTAAGCTACTACAAACTTTAGAGTCTCTTGAAGATACAACCGAGATGAAGTCTCCAGTTTAACTTCCTGGATATTGGAGCCTATAAGCCATAAATCTCACGAAATTAACTTATAGTTTGTAGGTTTTAAAAACGCTTAGTTCCAGTTGCCATTCTCAGAAATAGGGCTGACGAGCGATCGCAAACGACGCTGCAAACCTTGAGTCTTAATCAATAGGTAGCGACGCTTGAGGAAAGTTTGCTGTCCCCAGGGGTTCGCATTCACCCAGCGGTAATAAGCTGGCGTTGCCGTATTGATCAAGAAGTTGCACCAACGCTCAACCATCTTTGCAGGTTGGCTATCTTTGGCACGGGTTTTGCCGTGCTCGATCATAGCTCGGCGGAGTTCTGGCTCATTCTGCAATCGCTTTAGTGCTGAAAGCGTATCCTTTGGGGAGTGAACTTCGAGATAATCAAGGTCACTTTGTCGTTGCGCCCTAAATGCAGATTCACAACCTAAAACTGCTGGAACGCCTGCATGCCAAGCATTCAATAACTTAGAAGGAGGCTTCCAGAGATACTGTCCGTCATACTCAAAGCTACGTACGCCAATCAGGACGTCTACATTGCTATAGTCATGCCATTGTTCAGGTCTGACTATTTGCCAATTCAGCCCGAGAGCTTGTAGTTGCTCTTGCCAAGCGGGATCTTTTAGTTCCGCTGCCAAGTTGTATTTGATACCATAGTAAGCCACATTCTCAATGCGATCGCCGCGTTCAGAACAGCGTGGCTTTAACGAAGGCTGTATCCATAAAGGAATGTAATAGCTCTCCCAAAAGTTGCTGAGTTGCTGCTGCTTGGGATCCTGAGAATTTTGAACGA
The DNA here is from genome assembly GCA_019358975.1 of Trichocoleus desertorum ATA4-8-CV12. Taxonomy (NCBI): domain Bacteria; kingdom Bacillati; phylum Cyanobacteriota; class Cyanophyceae; order Leptolyngbyales; family Trichocoleusaceae; genus Trichocoleus; species Trichocoleus desertorum. Next base: position 163,880 of record JAHHIL010000002.1, on the reverse strand, counting down.
TGTGAAGCTGAGCATAGGGATGGTTAGGGCGATCTGCCTGGATGCAAACCATCAGCACCTTCGGCTGAGGCTGTAGATCAAATGCTAAAAAGTCCCGATGAGAAACTAGGATTCCTTCCTCTGGTAAGTGCTGAATTAGCTGGCAAGGAAAGCCAGCTTCCTGTAAGTAGAGGAATGTCTGCAAAACCCAATCATATTTGCCACTTCGGTACTTTTCAGAAACTGAAAACTTCCATTGCCAATATTCGGCCATATTTTTTGGAAGTCCATCAGGTGGGAAATCTTGGCAAGGGATGTAGAAGTAAATGGGAGGCAATGTTTGAACCATAGGAGTGCCTGATACTTGTTAATTTAAGTTGAAGTACCCATCTAAATAAATCTTAATTCTGGCTTTAACGGTCTCTACTTTAGTAGCTTCTATTAAATAAAAAATCAGAGTTTACTTAGCCGAAAATTTTGGCATCAAGCAGATCTAAAATTTCTACATCTTCATTGAGATCAAACTTTCTAGCAAAGGAGAACTTTTCGCTTTTAAGCGTCTCATAGTCCTGAACAGTTAATGTTCGAGGATGTCCTGCTTGGTCGCCTGAGAAATCAACATAACGTCTATCGTCATTACATAGATGGAATAAACCACTATTCACTAATATTGTTTGAATCAAAGACTCATCGGGAACAACCGTTCGTTGGTAGTAATTAATGAGAGATCGATCCTGTATGAAGAAATTTCTGAGGAAATTAATACACTTTCTGGACAGAGAATGCCACTGTCTGCCACCATAGCAGACAAATTTCTCATTAAATGGCACTGATCGGGCTGGTAATCCTATTAGAGAACCATAGGTTGGATAAAATCGGATAGGTGACAGTCGTTCAATTTTTGACCTACGAACAAAGAACCATCTAGCTAATTTATCTGGTAACTCATAATAGTGATAGCAATAACGCCTGTGTCCTTTTTCTGCTCCCCAAGGACTTTCTGGAGAGTTAATGTCCCAGTAGCGCATAAATCCATCGTAGCCACTGTCACTTAAAAATTGTTCCATCTGATGTAGTGACTGGGTAGGGTAGTCTTGCCCTGATAGGTAGACCAACCAATCAAATTCCTGATTATGCTGGTGCAGCCATTCGATAGCATTAAGGTATGGTTGCAGGAGAGAAAATCTACCCCGCCTTACGGAAAAATTAATCTTAAGCAGATCAATATTTGGTAGGTCACGCAATGGTGAAAAATCTAACTGACAATTTATGAAGTCATGCCCAATTAATATTTTTGCGGTTGGACTAGACCGTTTGATCGTTCGAACAAGCCGATAGATTTGTTCTGGATGCTTATGAGTTTGGATGAAATAGCAAGTTGTCATGTAGTCGTTTAGTTTATGCTCTTAGAGGGGCTCAAGCACCCTCCGCCTTTTCCTCTAGGTATGAAAAATGGTACTAAAGAAAAATATTATTTGCTGCGTCCTAAAACTGTTTTGATTGGGCCTGAGATTCGCGATCGCATAATTCGTGCTTGGTGCCGCAAATCCTTTGTTTCAACTGCTAAATAGCGCTGAGTCAAAAAGGTTTGCCGTTGCCAACTAGGGTCTCCGCACCAACGCTCATAGGCTGGAACGGCAACATCCTTGAGGAAATCACTCCATTTCTCAGCTAGTTTAGTAGGTTTGATCGCTTCTGCCCGTAATCTGCCATTCTCGACCATTGCTGCTCGCAACTCTTTGTGATCCCGTAGTTTTTTTAGAGCTGCTAAGATTTCGGCCATTGAGTTGACCTCAATGTAATCCAACTCTGTTTGGCGCTCGGCTTGGTAGGCTGATTCACGGCTCAAGATAGCAGGTACACCAGCATGCCAAGCATTGACTAATTTAGAAGCAGGTTTCCATTGGTAATCACTTTGCTTACCAAAATTTCGTACTGCCAAAATAGCGTCAACCTGGCTGTAATCATGCCAGCGATCGCGACTAACAATCTGCCACTGCAAGCCTAATTGACTCAGTTGCTCTTGCCACATTGAAGTTTTTAGTTCCGCAGCTAGTTCACGCTCTCGACCAAAGAAGGCAATATTCTCAAAGCGATCGCCACCGCTAGAGTCACGAGGAATCAGACCAGGTTGGGGCCAAAAGGGAATGTAGTAGCTCTGCCAAAGTTTGATTCCACGAACTAGCATTTCCTCTTGAGAATTTTGTGCAAGATGTAGCTGTGCATAAGGGTGGCGAGCTTTATCGCCTTGAATGCAAACGATTAGCGATTGCGGTCCTGGTCGCAGTTCATCAGGGAGCGAATCTCGGTGGGCAACCAGGATACCCACAGTGGGCAATGTTCCAACTAGTTCACACGGAAAGCCTGCATCTCGAAGCTGCAAATAGGTTTGTAGCGTCCAGTTATAGATCCCTCGGCTACCTACCTGAGAACACTGCCATTGCCAATAGGTACTAGCATGCTTAGGCATCTCAGCAGGCCAATCGGCCTCAGGGATATAAAAATAAGTTGGTGGTAGCTTTCCAGGCATAGGGTACGGAAAAAAGTGGAGGCCAAGCAAGGTAATAATGGATAAACACTAATAATACTAAGGCTTGAAAATTGGCATAAATCCTTAAGGAGTACCAGTAACACGAGACATAACTGTGCGGAAACGGCTACGCAGTCCTAAATAGTTACGAACTTGTTGCAAGTTTTTCCGCATATCCTGTGTCTCAATTGCCAGCTGTCGTCGCATCAAAAACGTTTCTCGGCTCCATTCTGAGCCATTACACCAGCGTTCATAAGCTGGAACTGCTACATCTGCAAAAAAGGTTCGCCAGCGCGCAATCAGCTTTTCAGGTTGGGTTTCTTCAGCGCGCATTCTTCCATTGGCAACGATCGCTCGGCGCGATTCTGGATCATCTCTGAGTTGTTTAAGTGCTGAGAGCGTCTCATCTAATGAAGCAACTTCTATATAGTCCAAATCGCTCTTCCGCTCTGCTTGGTAAGCTGATTCGCAACCTAGAATCGCTGGTACACCCGCATGCCAAGCGTTATACAACTTGGAAGCTGGCTTCCAGTAGTAATCCCCTTGTTTATTAAAACTACGTACTGCTAAGACTGCATCTACTTCGCTGTAATCATTCCAGTACTCTACGTTACTGATAAGGCGCCATTGTAGTCCTAAGTGACCTAGCTGCTCGTGCCACTGTGGGTGTTTGAACTCTGGAACAATATTGACTTCCCGGCCAAAGAAAGCAATCGTCTCAAAGCGATCGCCTCGATCAGGATTGCGAGGAATTAAAGTTGGTTGTGGCCAGTGGGGAATATAATACTTTTCTCCAGGCAATAGATACCTGTCTCCTAGTAAGCGGTAAGGTTTAAGGATTTCCTGAGGGTTCTGAACTACATGGACTTGAGCGTAGGGATGGGGAGTCTTATCGCCATACGGCACCACAATTAATAGCTTGGGCCTAGGACGTAGATCGGGGGGGACAGAAGACAAACCAGCAACGACAATCCCTTCAGTAGGCATGCTTCCTACCAGTTCGCAAGGAAAACCATTCTCTTTAAGGCGAAGGTAGGTTTGTAAGATCCAATTGAACGTTCCCGTAGAACGGCAATTTTTATAAACCTCTTGATAGCTGTTCGTACTCTCGAGCATATTACCGACAGGCCAGTCGGCTTGAGGAAGATAAAAATAAATCGGGGGTAACTGGCTAGTCATGGGTGTAATCAGAATAGGTAATTTGTACGAATATCACTAGCGCTGGGTAAAAGATGGTGCTTTTGAGCAACTACTTATTAAAGCCAAGCCTGAAACTGGAGGTCATATTGCCCCGCTTGCTCAGGGGGGTACCAACCTGACTCAATTTTTTGAATCAGGCTAGGCAGAGCCGCAATAAACTCGGGGCCACGGTCTTTAGGATGCACCGTCCAAGCTTTCGGAGAGTCAATAACAGCCCGTACGTATTCAGTATCTTCAATCCGATTGGAAACCATGATCTCCCAGGAATCTAAAGCGTTTTTGCCAGTGAGATAGTTCAGGGTCGTTTTAACAGGGTTGGGTAACTGATTGAGAATTTCGTTTTTGTACGATCGCCACAGAATAGGCAATGGTAGTAGCTGCTCAAACCGCTTAACGTCGATTAGGTAAGCCCGACTACTAAAGAATTTGAAGCGATAGAAGCCATCGGGATCACGATCATAGGGGACACGTTGATACAGGCTACCGTCCATCGTCGGTGGTCCAGTTAAGGGTCGGACAGCCATGATCTCAGGATGTTTTTGCAGCAGTGCTATGCCTTCCTCAATCCAGCTATAGCCAGGAGCTTGGTGGAGCAACATATCGCTGTCAAAGTGAAGTACATAATCACTCTGGGCTTCCTCGATCTTAAAGAGGGTGCCTAAGATGGGATAACCTTTATAGTTGTGGGTTTGGCGAATCCGGCGACCGAAGTGTTTAGCATAGATACGGTTGTGGTAGGCTTCCGAGTAATCGATATCAGCTACTCTATCAACCACACCTGACTGCAAGAGCTGGTCACAGTTGCTTCGCACCTCCTCAAGAGTGCCAATACCTGGGCGACCAATCTTGTCACCGGAGAGCGGAGCAGTGTCGATGGCTAGAAGACGTTGGGTGAAAGGAAAGTTGCAAGCCCTCACTAAATGAGGAATGGTGTGCATCATGAAGGGAACATCAGTCCGCGCCGCCAGTATGGATAATGAGCAAGTGAGAGATGCCATTAATCTTTCCTTAACTTACGTGGAATTCAAATATGCCGGGGGTAGTAGAGCCTGCCAAAGGCTTTGCTTCTGCCATTGATTTTAAGTGGGTATTGACATTGTTTTAGGGGTTGAAAGCCCAATAAATAGCCTAAAGGACATCCTGCAAAGAAAACATAAAGTCGATGAAGATTTTTAAGAAGAAACCTTGAAAATATCAACTATTCAGCTCAGATGGTTTGCAATTTTAGAGCCTTATTAGTAGGGTTTAGAGGATTCATGCCTGTTAGCAGTTGAAACTTCAATTATAAAGATCAACGGATTTTAGACTGTAACTCATGAAGAAAATACATGAGTGCCCTTAAGTTGCCATCAAGCCTGTACGCATGGAGAGTTCAATGGTAGACGGTATCTATACCCTTGCTAATGATGTGGTCTATGACCAGTTAGTAGCTCTCCTCAACAGCATTGAAGCGAACGTTGGTAGCTCACTACCCGTCTGTGTCATTGCTTATGACGAGCGAGTAGATAAGGTACGTACAGAAATTGCCGCCAGAGAGAATGTCACGCTTTTAGAAGATCCGACTTTATTTGCCCCTTGGGAAGACTTCTCAAAACAGGTTTGGGCAGCTCATCCCACTGCACTGAAAACTTGGCAAGAACAAGGAATTTCTGGGGTTCATCGTCTAGGCATGAATCGACGGTATGCGGCGTTTGATCCAGTCGCTCCTTTTGAAAGATTTATCTACTTAGACGCCGATGTTCTAGTGATGAATTCCTTACAAAACATTTTTCGGGCGCTAGATGCTCATAATTTTGTTGTTTATGATTTCCAATACAAAAGTCCTCGGCACATCTACAATTTACAATCTCCTAAGCTAAAGATAGTTTTTCCGGAATCTAGGATTCGCTCAGAAGTTTTCTGTGCTGGCATGTATGCCTCTAAACGAGGATTGCTAGACCAAAAACAACGCGACTGGCTGATTACTCAATTGCAAGCAGGTGAAGCTGAGGTTCTTTGTATGCCTGCTCCTAATCAGTCTGTGCTGAACTATATGGTGATGCGGTCTGAGATACCCGTGCACAATCTGGCCTTACAGTTGCCAGCAGATCAGGCGACTGGAAATGCCGTTACTTCTGATCATTTTGAGCTGAGGGATCAGGTTTTGTACGACAAGGAAGCACAGCTTACTTATCTGCATTACATTGGTTTGTCTTCTAAACTGTTTGCTCGGTTGTGCAGTGGAGAAAATATAGAATTTCCTTACCGCGACATTTTCTTGCATTATCGCTATCTGCACGAGCCTGAGAAACGTCCCCAGTTTACAAATAAGCCCCAAGCTTATGATAAACCTCCTACTTTTGTGGATCGGGCATTGAAGAAATTGGGATTGAGTCGCTGAGGTTTTAAATGAGCCGTGGAATTTACATTCTGGCGAACGATCGCGTGTTGGATCAGGCGATCGCTTTGCTTAACAGTATTCGAGCCTATGATGCGGATACACCCATTGTCATGATCCCCTATAACGATCAATATCAGGTTGCAGCCGAGCAATTGCAGCGATCGCATGGGGTTCAGGTTTATGACGATATGGCGTTCTTGCAACGTTTGTCAGAGCAATTGCAGCAAGTTTGTGGAGATAAACTCTTCGATCGCCCCAATTTACTTCGTAAACTTGCTTGTTGGTTTGGCCCATTTGAGGAATTTCTTTATATTGATACAGATATTGTAGTTTTCGAGAAAATCAGTCATGTTTTAGAGTATTTAACTGACTATGGTTTTCTTTGTTATGACTACCAATACACAGGTGGCATCAAGCAAGTTTTTATGCCCGAAATCATCGAAGATAAAATCTTTAGTGATACTGAACTAAAAGACATATTTAACAGTGGCTTTTGGGCTTCTAAAAAAGGCTTACTCACTGAAGAAAACATTTATGATACTTTTAGGGCCTGTGTTAGCCATCCTAAGTATTTCTTTTTGCTCAACTCTGACCAAACCGTTCTAAATTATCTGGTCTTAAAGCATATTCCGCAGCGGTTAAATTTAGCTCAAAGCCCGCAGAAGCAACCTGGCTGCTGGGCTGGAAGCAAACACTTTCAGCAGCAAGGAAATATCTTGGTCGATGCAAAAGTTGACTTGCCACTTCGCTATTTGCATTGGGCAGGAGTAAGAATTCAGCCAGGTGGTGCTTACTGGGACACTTGGAAGCACTACCGCTATCTGCATGAGCCTGCACCCGCTGATCCAATCTCAGCCCTACCCAAGGGGAAATTCTGGCAAAAGTTAGTCAACAAAGTTCGGAGCCAATTCTGATGCCTGCACCAAACAGAATCAATTGATTTGTTAGCTAGTCCTGTTAGCTAGCTATTAATTAGTAACGTGTAACTCTTAGAAACCTACAGTTAAAGTTTATGAGTACTAGTATTGTCACAGGTGTTGCAGGGTTCATCGGTTCTCATCTGGCTGAGACACTGCTCAAACGCGGTGAAAGGGTGATTGGAATCGATCAATTTAATGATTACTACGATCCAGCACTTAAGTGGGGAAATATTGCTGGCTTCAAAGAACATCCAGAGTTTCAATTAATTCAGGGTGATATTCAAACGGCCAATTGGGCAGAGTTGCTGGCAAATGCTGATGTAATTTACCATCAAGCGGCTCAAGCTGGGGTGAGAGCGAGCTGGGGCTCAGGATTTTTAGCTTATACCGAACGTAACCTCAATGCGACTCAGATTTTGCTGGAGGCGGCGAAGGAGGCCAAGCAGTTAAAACGATTTGTGTTTGCCTCGACTTCATCGGTTTATGGCAATGCTGAAACGCTGCCTACCTATGAGTCTATTTGTCCGCAGCCCGTTTCTCCCTACGGGATTACTAAGCTGGCAGCGGAGCGCTTGTGCTGGCTATATCACCAAAATTTTGGGGTACCTGTGACAGCTCTGCGTTACTTCACGGTTTATGGACCCCGCCAGCGCCCAGACATGGCGTTCCATAAGTTTTTTAAGGCAGTTTTAGAGGATCAGGCTATTCCGATTTATGGAGACGGTCAGCAAACTCGTGACTTTACCTTTGTTGCTGATGCGATCGCCGCTAATCTAGCAGCCGCAACTGTCCCTGAGGCTGTAGGTGAAGTCTTCAATATTGGCGGAGGCAGCCGTGTAGTCTTGACCGAAGTGCTGGAAACAATGGAAAAAATTGTGGGTCAGCCGATTCGCCGCAACCATATTGAGTCAGCGATGGGAGATGCCCGTCACACAGCAGCCGATGTTTCTAAAGCTCAAAAGTTGATCGGCTATGAGCCAAAGGTCTCGCTAGCAGAAGGTTTAGCCCAAGAATGGCAGTGGATTCAGGCTTTATACGCCTAAGCAATATCGCTTAGCGCTTAATCCACGATCCTAGATTAGTAGGTGGTATATAGATTAGGACTTTGAGTGGTGGGACAAAGCCTACACCACTCAAAATTATTACCAGTTGTCGGACTACTGATTACTGGGCAGCTACAGTTGCGTCTGCCTTGACGTAATCGGGTAAGGAGTTGCGGAGGCGATCGCCATACAAGGCCAATGCATTGCCACCCAGCAGCAAACCGAGGTGGTCGCGATCGTACTCAGTCGCGGTCGCTGCATCCTTGACACAATCCTTCAGAACACCATCCCAGTGACCGTAGTCGCCAGAGAAGCAGGGAATGTGCTTGCCCGCTTCACCCATCGCTTGAGGCATATAGGAAGGGCCTGGATCATCCGACTCGTAGGAAGCAAAGATTTGTCCGCGATTGAAGTAGTCTAGGGGATCGCGGTGACGCAGGTCGTAGTGCTCATATAAGCTTGCGTCATCAATCTTGGCTGGATCGTGCTCAGCGCTCCAGAGCAAGTCGAACAGATTTTTTGCCTGATTGAGTAGATTAACGTTTTGCACACCCCGCTCTTGGATCATCAGCTTGGTGAAGTCCATTAGCGAAGGACGGTAAGGATTCTTAGGATCGAAATCGCGAATCCGCTTCTCCCAGTGTTCATGGAAAGCATGGGCGAGGTCGGGAATCCAACCACAGCCACCTTCGAGAAAACCAACCCGCAGTGTGGGGAATTGCTCAAAGGCACCATCAAATACCATCCGCGCCATTGCTAGCTGCTGCTGATTGCGCTGCACGAAGATGTGGCTGAGCACAAAAGTCTCCATGTGGTCAGCAATACCACCCACCATGTAGGAACCAGGGCCACCGTGAATGCCGAGGGCAATATCAAGGTCTACTGCGGTTTGCAGGAGTGGGCGGAAGTCGGGATGGCTAATGTTCTTGCAAGTGCGGACTTCGGGGAAAGCATCGGGGGCTTTGGGATGCGGAATCGGCATGTTGGGGGCCACAGCCACACCGATCATACCTAGCTCGTTGACGCAGCGCTTCATCTCGACTATGGCCGCATCCACATCCTGTAGAGGAAGCACACCGATAGGCTTGAGGCGGTTGTCATAGCCACGGCAGTCGTCTGCCATGTAGGTGTTGTAGGCGCGACAAAGGGCAATCGCAAAATCTTTATCTAAAATACTAGAGAAAATTAGGTTGAGCGTGCCGTAGATGACTTGGACATCTACACCTTCGCGATCCATGTGCTCAATCCGAACCCGGTTGAACATGGCACCCAGGGTTGTTTCAGGATGGAGGTTGCGGAAGCCACCTTTGCCCAAGCCTTGAGGCTGAGGAAACATCCGCACATAATCGTTTTTGCCAGTAGCGGGGTTAAAGTCAATCAACTTAGCCCGCTGGTCACCCAAGCTATCAATCACTAAACCAATGCGATCACGATACTGTGGCTCTATATAATCCCTCAGTAGCAGGGGATTTTCGAGCTTATGGGCATCCGCATCGATCACCAATAAACCTTGATACATGAACGCTCCTCAGTGATATAGCCTATAAAGCGGAGACAACAGGGACAACAGTTCTCAGCAGCGTTGTAGCTTTGTCTCCGACAAACTTTGCTAAAGAAGTTATCGAGTTTTTGGACAAGTGTAACGTCTAAGCCGTCTTACGCTGTAAGTAAGCCAGAATTTGGCGCAGGCCAAACCAATGCTCAAACGACCAAGTCATAGAACTGAGAATGGTAATGCCAGGATACTTAACGAAAGCAGGGTGGTTTTTTTCGAAGACGGCATGTCCGCCCAGGGCAAATACTTGAGTCAGCACGAGGCAAACTAAAGTAAGCCGCCAATCGTAAAATAGCAAGATTACCGCTGCGATCGCCAAGATATTAGTCAGATGATGCAAAGCCTGATTAATCGGGTTTTGATGACTGGCGACAAAGTGGGCTTTCGATTCTTGCAACAACTGTCGAAATTCGCTCAAGGTGGCATCCTCACGCGCTAAAAATTCATGCCAGAAATAGTGAACTATTGTTTATGCAACATAGCACTAGGGTTCTGGCTTCGGCGAGGGCGATCGCCTATTTCCTATAAAAATCACCCAGTTGGGCTGTCTCTGAGCTAGCGCTACCACCACCGCAGTTGGAGATAGTTGCGTTCGGGTTGGTTCAGTTCTTCTTCGTTTAACCATTCCACAGGCTTGTAGGTGCCAAAGACGTGATCCCACCAATCTACAGCTAAGCCAAAGTTGTGATGCCACATACCATATTTATGGTGCACGTAATGCACAGGCATCTTCATCCAGAAGCATTTGGTGGGATTTTCGTGCTGGAGTTGATGGGCATAAGCTGAGAATGCCGCAAAGGCCAAGCCGCCCAAAAGCCACCCAGTTCCGGCAGGAATGGAGACAAAAAACATCAAACCCAGCACAATAATTGTGCCTCTGACATAGTCTCGGAATTCCCACACCACACCTTGTCCTTCGTTTCGCCGATGGTGATCTCGGTGGCGTTCTCCGACTCGCGGGGAAGCGTGCATTAAGCGATGCATCCAATATTCAACCAAGCTAGCCAAAATAAAGGCGATGACGAAACAAGCAATCCCGATGGCGATCGGCTCTAATGTCAACATGAAGTCTCCTTATTCACCCATTACCCCAAAGAACCAACTTAAAGTTATTTTGGCATCCTTCTTAGCTGCTCTGGGGCTACTTAAGAGATGTCTTTAAAACATGACTTAAGGCTGAGGAGACGAGATGGAGACGCGATCGCAAGTTGCCTCAGCATAGATTGGTTTGGCTGGGTAGTGTGGCCAACTGGCTAGTATAGATTTGAACTCCGTGAATAAATCAGCTTTAATCGGAATTCAATGCACCTGTGCTGAGAAGTGCGAGGGAGAGACGAATGTCCAGTTTTTTGTTGCCGATTTTGGCGACCGTGAGTCGTCAAGTTAAAAATAGCTTTGTGAAAAAAACTCGTCGCCCTTTGGCGGTGCAAGAGCAGTTTTTGCGAAACTTGCTCCTCGCCTATCAAGACACAGCGTTGGGACGAGACTATGGTTTGCGAGACATCAAGACGATTGACCAATTTCGCGATCGCATCCCCGTTCTGCCTTACAGCAGCTACGAATCCTACACCGAGCGGATTGCCAAGGGTGAGCAAAATGTCTTGACCCCTGACCCCGTGGTATATCTCAACCTCACCAGCGGTTCGACAGGCAAGCATAAATTGATTCCTGTCACCAAACGCTTTCAAAATTCTCTGCGGCAGGCCAATTTAACTAGCATTGGTTTCTTGAGCGATGGGTTACGGCAACGGCGATCGCAATTTGGCAAGCTCCTGGCTACCAACTCAGTGCAACTTATCGGTACAACTCCGAGCGGTATTGACTATGGCCCTGCCAGCGTCGGTGTATTGCGGATGGGCAAGTTTTTGTATGAGCAGTTGTTCACACACCCTTACGAGACGTTGCTGCCCAATGAAAGTTCGACCCGCCACTATCTTTGCTTGTTGTTTGCCCTCAATAATCCAGATCTGCGAGGGATCGGGGCAAATTTCCCCATGTTGGTGCTGCGAATTTGCAACTATTTAGAACAGTATGCCGAAGATCTGATTCACGATCTGGAAACGGGAGCGATCGCACCTTGGCTAAAACTAGAACCCAGCGTCCGAGTCAAGTTAGAACGCCAGTGGTCAGCTCAACCGCAACGGACCACACAACTACGGGAGATGCTCAAATCGGCAGGACGACTCACGCCGCAACTGGTTTGGCCTAATCTTGCTTATGTCGCGACGGCTCGCGGCGGCACCTCAGACTTTTATTTTGAGCGCTTCCCCGAATATTTTGGTGACACCCCTGGTTATGGCGCGGTTTATGCCTCCGCAGAGGGGACATTTAGCATCTACCCCGAACTCAACCAGGATGGCAGCATTCTGGCGATCGAGAGTGGCTTTTTTGAGTTTGTTCCCGAAGACCAATGGGAAGCCGAACACCCAAAAACGTTGCTAGGGCCAGAGGTGAAAGCGGGCGATCGCTACCGGATTTTGATGACTAACTATAGCGGTTTCTATCGGTATGACATTGGCGACGTGGTGGAGGTCACTGGTTTCTACGAGCAAACGCCACTGATTGTCTTTCGGCATCGGCTCGGTGGGCTTCTTTCTTCCACAAGTGAAAAAACTAATGAGTTTCATGTTACCCAGGTCATGCAGGCTTTGCAGCAAGAATTTGGCTTACCGCTAGAAGATTTTTGCGTCACACTTTCTGAAACTGAAACTCCAGCTCACTATCTGGTGAATATTGAGTTATTGCCAGAGCAAACCTTGACGAATCCAGTCGAGTTTTTACGACAATTTGACGAGAAACTTCAGGCAATCCATACCTCTTACAGAGTCAAGCGTCCCGATGTAGTGCCTGCTCCGCGATTGCGCATTCTCGCACCTGGTAGTTTTGCGGTCGTACGGCAACGGCAATTGCAAAAAGGAGTTCCCGACTCGCAGCTTAAGTTCCCTCACATTAGTGAGGACCGTCGCTTTTTAGCTGGCTTAGAAATTCAGCGAGAAGTTAGGTTGCCAGAGGATGTGGCTGTTTGTTGAGTGTTGAGTTGTTAAAAAAGGTGAGTGGTTACTCTCAAAGAATGAAATGGTTAGTTATATATAACCTTAGAGCGATCGCTCAAATCGATCGCACCCAGACTCTAACGGTTCATCCTTCATGTTTGACGCTCTCAACTCTCTATTTGAATTTTCCCGGACCCACTGTATCGCCATTTGCGCGTTCTTGGTGCCAGCTAACTTACTGTCTACCTCGCTGACCCTAGGGCTGGTGCTCTTGCGTCGTCCCAGCGTGCAGATTCAGCGAGCTGTTAGTTTAGCCAGTAGCTTCGCCCTCATCATGGTGCTGCATGTCTTAACGTGGCTGGTGATTGGCGTTGTGATGCCCCCCACCTACATTTTGTTTTGGTTGGCTAGCACCTGCCTATTGATTAATATCTGGGCGATCGCGCATCCGGGTAGCCTTAACCGCATTCTGGAGATGCTGCTCGCTTGGTTCAAGCTGAGACAGCCCAATGAACTCCAGCAACCCGAATAGTTAACCCATTCTCAATCGTTCTAGGCAGTATCTTCAGCTTGCCTGAGGGCTTGCTTGGCGACTCGCGTGGTGTAAAGGGCAGTCGCTATAGTGGCGAGCAAACCTGCCAACTGGATCAGCAGGTTTTCGGGGGTACCACTTTTGCCGAACATCCTGAAGCCGAAAGAGCCAAGATAGACGTAGAAGGAAACTACAGGCAGCATCCCAATCCAGGTAAAGATGAAGTAGTCTCTAAATTTGACCTTGGTACAGCTAAAGCCATAGTTCAGCAAGCTGGAAGGCAAAATTGGCGAGAGGCGAGTTAGTAAGATGATTTTCCATCCCTTACGGGCGATCGCTTTATCGAGTTCGAGAAACTTGGGATTTTTAGCAAGCCATTTCTTGATTTGTTTGCGGGCGATGGTTTTGCCCACGACATAGCAAGCCGTAGCTCCTAGGATGTCGGCAATTGAGGCGTAGAGCACTCCTTTGCTAAAGCCAAATAACGTGCCAGAACCGAGCATGAGTAAGGCGTTAGGTAGCCCAGCTAGGGTCATCAGGATATAGACGGTGATAAACATAGGAATAGCCCACGGTCCTAAGGTCCGCAGCCAGTTCCTGAGATTGAGAAACCAGCCCTTGAGAAAGAGCACACTAATTAAAGCAATTACAGCGATCGTAGCCACGAATAGCCAAAATCTTTTACGCCGCAACAATCGCATAATCGTATCCAGAAACCTTTGTGCTTTAAAAGCCTAAGAGTAAGGGAGTCTGGGCAGCGATCGCATCTGACTACAGATAGGAACCCGCTGTGGTTGCCAATGCTCGTAGCCAATATTGATGGTGATGGCCAATACAGCAGAAGCGATCGCTCTAGCTACATGATTGAGTAAGCTAAGCGATCGCTCCAGCGGCTTAAGAAAATTAGGCGATCGCAGCAACCGCAGACAACAAGCCATGAAATAGCTTCATGCCGTCGATATTGCCCAAAATGGGTTCGGCAGCCCGCTCTGGGTGAGGCATCATGCCTAAAACATTGCCCCGACGATTGCAAATGCCAGCAATGTTGTTGAGTGAGCCATTGGGGTTGCTGCCATTCTCAGGGGCTCCCGCCGCCGTGCAATAACGGAACAGCACTTGACCATTGGCTTCTAGCTCCGCCAAGCTGTCTGGGTCCGCGTAATAACTGCCTTCCCCGTGAGCGATTGGCAGGGTAATCACTTCACCCGCTCGATACTCCTGGGTCCAAGGCAAATCATTGCGCTCCACCTTGACCGGGACGCGATCGCAAATAAAGTGCAAGTCACGGTTTCGAACCAAGGCACCAGGCAGTAATCCTGCTTCTGTTAATACCTGAAAACCATTGCAAATTCCTAGGACTAGCTTGCCTTGCTCAGCATGCTTAAGGGTGGCTTGCATGACGGGAGAAAAACGCGCGATCGCTCCACAGCGCAGGTAGTCGCCATAGCTGAAACCGCCAGGAACGACCACGACATCTAAATCGGAAATATCACTTTCCTCATGCCAGACCATGCGAGTGGGCTGCTGCAGTAAGCCCTCGGTCACAGTCGCCACATCGCGATCGCAATTGGAGCCAGGAAACACGACAATGCCAAACTTCATGCATTTACCCCTGAGCTAAGGGTGGCTGATTCGGTGAGTTCAAACCGATAATTCTCGATCACAGGATTGGCGAGGAGTTGGTCGCAAACTTGATCCAGTTGCTGTCGAGCCGCTGCTTCATCTGCCGCTGTTAGCGTCAATTCCACATACTTCCCAATTCGCACTTGCTCCACATTGTCATAGCCCATATGTTGCAGCCCTGACTGCACTGCGGTGCCTGCTGGGTCCAATACGGAGGGGCGGAGGGTAACATAGATTCGAGCCTGATACTTTCGAGTCACAGCAGCGCCTTAACTTAAAGAGTGAATGGACGGCTTATACACCGTAGCCTGTCCTAATTCTAAGGCTGCGATTTCCAATTTGTGCAGTCTGGATCGTTTAGGTTGGAAGATAAGGACACACTGCGTCCTCACCAAAATCCCGCTTGAGAACGTTTTTATATGAAAGCTCAACGCACCCGCAGCCAGGAGCGTATTCTAGCCCTACTGAAAACCCTTAATCGAGCTGTCTCTGCTCAAGATCTCTATGTAGAATTGCGGAACCACAGTCAAAGTATGGGTCTGGCTACGGTCTATCGTTCTTTAGATGCTCTGAAATTAGAGGGTGTGGTACAAGTACGCACATTAGCGAGTGGTGAATCGCTGTATAGCTGTCTCCAGGAAGATAAGCACCATCTCACTTGCCTGCAATGTGGAGCCTCAATTCCCATTCATGAATGTCCTGTTCATGAGCTAGAAACCCAGCTCCAGCGATCGCATCAGTTCAAAATCTACTACCATACCCTAGAGTTTTTTGGCCTCTGCGACCCATGCCAGATGGCTCATAGCACCAGTGAGGTTGCTAATTAGCCACTTGTATAGGCAGGGCTATAGGCGGCGCGATCGCAGAGGTAGCCCTTCACAGGAATTTTGAGACGAGTTTAAGGCTAGGAAAGTCCTAGATTGTTAGAGTCGAGCTTGGCGGTATGGTTGTTCGCGTGAGTAGTGCCATCTCCCACGATCGATCGCATCCCTTCTAAGGTGGCAGGAATACTGCGCGGGTCCATAAACATCACCTTGCTGCTGCCACTACTGCCAATGGTCGTGCCCATTTCTAGATAGTTTTGAGCCAGTAGGAATTGCAGAGTATCACGAGCATCTGGGTCAGTTTTGAGGGTTTTGGCGACGATCTGGATTGCCTCAGCGGTGGCTTGCGCTTTGAGGACTTGCTGCTGCCGCTCTGCTTGGGCGCGGAGGATCGTGCTTTTTTGTTGCGCTTCAGCTTCAAGAATCACCGCTTTCTGCCGCGCTTCCGCATCTAACACTTGAGCTTCTGCCTTGCCTCTGGCAGAGTTGACGGCTGATTCTCTCTCACCTTCCGAAGTCAGAATAGAGGCCCGTTTCCGCCGTTCTGCCGACATTTGCAATTCCATTGATTCTTGTACGGCTTTAGAAGGAACGATGTCGCGCAATTCCACACGAGTGACTTTCACAC
The DNA here is from genome assembly GCA_019358975.1 of Trichocoleus desertorum ATA4-8-CV12. Classification (NCBI taxonomy): domain Bacteria; kingdom Bacillati; phylum Cyanobacteriota; class Cyanophyceae; order Leptolyngbyales; family Trichocoleusaceae; genus Trichocoleus; species Trichocoleus desertorum. The sequence goes on along the minus strand of JAHHIL010000002.1, from coordinate 147,673 downwards.
CCCAAGGGTCGGTGGCAATGTCTAGCTCTCGGAGCAGAATTTCACTAATTTGCGATCGCGCCGTGAAGGTTTCATCGAGTTCCAGCTTGCCCATTTCGGCCCGGATCTGGGTCAGCACCATGTTCACCATCGCTGACCTGAGGTTTTCCACCTTGTACCAAGCCTTTTCCATGTCCATAATCCGCCAGTAGACTACGGCATCTACGGTGATGGACACGTTGTCACGAGTAATGCACTGCTGGGGTGGAATGTCTAAAACTTTTTCGCGAACCGTTTCCTTAAACACGACCCGATCTAAAACAGGCACGACGTAGTTTAAGCCTGGTTTGAGCTTTTTGCCGTTGTACCGTCCCAGGGTTTCAACTAGCGCTTCATTCCCTTGGCTCAGGGTTTTTATCCCGGAAAGTCCCACACCGCCCAAGGCAAGAAAGAGCATTAATATAAATTGGTTCATTGACTTAAATCTCCTGAAGCTTGAAACAGCGGATAAACCGAGTGCAGAGTTGCCGCCCAACCTTGACCTTGCAAATTTGGCCTTACAAATTTGGCCCGTCCGACCTGGCCCGTTCAACTGGCCTAGTGATGCAGTAAGTTTTCGGGCATGATCAGCAGCGTGTTGCCTTTACGACCGACCACATAGACCTTTTGTTGAGGTGCGATCGCTAAGGATTCATCGCCACATCGCCCTTGCCAGGAGTTGCCTTCGTAGAGTACCCGCCCCATCTTTCCAGGCAAAATTTCGGTGAGCGTTTCAGCCTCGACGTCATCCATGAGCGCGGATGCCTTCTGTTTAGGAACCCAGCGTTGCACCAAAACGACTAGGGTCACAGAAATAATCATCCAGAGAATAATTTGCCAACTGAGTTGTGGCAAAACTAGGGAGATGAGGGCAACGATCAACGCACTCACGCCCATCACGGATGAGATAAAGGCAGTGGGTAGCAATAGCTCTACTAAACAAAACCCAACTCCTATCAGTAACCAAAGCACTGTAGGACTGAAAGCCATAACCATATCCTGCGCCGCGCGATGAAGATAGATTCACAGACACTCAGCTAAATTCCAGCTTGGTTTGCTGCGATCGCAAATTCCTGGTAGTCCCTAACCCTGCTATGATTGCTGTCTTGTACTTCAACCTAGGCTGAGGGCCTCTCTAAAAACTCGATAGAATTTGAGGATTAAAAACCTTTGGATGGGGTTTTCGGATAGGTTCCTAGAACGGATGGAGTAGGCTGGTGGAAAACTGAGTGCCGCCACAACCAATCTATCTCAGCCTTTAGAGATCTAGCCCTTTGATCCACTTAGCTTTAGGGTGTGCGAACACATGAGCAGTTCTGAGCTAAAAATTTCTTGCCCCAACCTAGCCTGTGCTAATCCGCAGAATTCGCTAGGCCAGAAGCTCTGTGACAGTTGTGAAACGCCGCTCATCTATCGTTATCTTTGGGCCAGTGGCAGCGGTGGAACTCAGCGATCGCCGGGAGAGTTGGTCCTAGGTCGATACTATGTGGTGATGCCGCAAGTTTGGCTCGACACCCAGCCCGGACTGCTGCCTCACTTACCCCAAGTTTGGCCCGACGAGATAGCCGCCTATCTACACCTCTATCCACAGCGTTTGCATGTGCCAGAGTTGTATGGATTTGCTGCTAGCCAAGAAGGTATGGCTCAGTGGGATATTGTGCTACTAGACAGCGCCCCGCTCGACTCCCAAGGCAACTTACACCCCTCCATGGCCGAGGTATGGCCGCAAACAACTTCCATGCGGCAGGTGTATTGGTTGTGGCAATTGCTGCAACTGTGGCAACCACTGTCCGAGCAAGGAGTGGCCTCTAGCTTAATGATTCCAGAAAATCTGCGGGTAGAAGGCTGGCGGATGCGACTACGAGAGTTGTATGCCGATGCACCTGAATCTTCTGGTCAGCCGCGATCGCTCCTAAATCGCAAGTTGCCGCAGCCTCCCACTTTAGAGGAATTTGGCGAATTCCTTTTTGCCTGGGCTTCGGAAGCTCAAGTGGTCGTTGCCCAGCCTCTCCAAACTGTTTTACACCCATTACGGACTGCGGAAGCCTCACTCACCACTGTGGCTACGCAACTCAACCAATTATTGCTAGAACAATCCTCCCAATTGCCTCTACATCTCAAGTTGCTGGGCGAGTCGGATACAGGCAAGCAGCGATCGCTGAATGAAGATGCTTATTTCCCCACTGTGGCTGACTTGCGGGAAGGACAAGCCCGCCCTAAAGAAAAATTAGTGCCCCACTTGGCGATCGTCTGTGATGGCATTGGCGGTCATGAAGGTGGTGAAGTGGCTAGTCAATTGGCAGTGCGATCGCTCAAACTCCAAATTCGCGCCTTTCTGGCTGAGGTAGAAGAGCAAGAAGAACTGCTGGCCCCAGAGCTAATCATGGAGCAGCTAGAAGCAGCGATTCGCGTCGTGAACAACTTGATTTCAGCCCAAAATGACACCCAAGGGCGAGAGTCACGGCAGCGTATGGGAACCACCTTAGTTATGGCCCTGCAATTACCGCAACGAATCAGGCTGACCTCAGGCGCAACCGCAGACAACGCGCATGAACTATACATTGCCAATGTGGGCGACAGCCGTGCTTACTGGATCACCCCCCACTACTGCCATCTCTTGACGCTAGACGACGACGTGACAACCAGAGAAGTGCGCTTAGGCCGTAGCCTTTATCGCGAAGCGCTACAAAGACCCGACGCAGGCGCTTTAACGCAAGCCCTAGGCACCAGAGATGCCGATTTTCTCCGACCTACAGTGCAGCGTTTCATTGTTGAGGAAGATGGGTTACTTTTGCTCTGCTCTGATGGCTTAAGTGACAACGGTTTAATCGAGCGAGCCTGGGTTGATTACGCCGAACCTGTGCTGCAAGGTAAATTATCTTTGTCTGCCGCAGTTCAAGCCTTGGTTGATTTAGCCAACCAACACAACGGCTATGACAACACTTCTGTCGTGTTGATGCACTGTCGAGTCTCTTCCGACTTCCAGCTCAACTGGTTCGATCCCAAACGAGGAACGACCAATGTAACGGGCAGCTGGCCCTCAGACATGTCTGAAGCCTCCAAGGCGTTACTCTACGGCGAATCAGATGAAACTCCCGCCCCCGTCACTGGTGCTCCAGTCGGCACGGTAACTCGCAAGCGCAACCGCTTCGTCGTCCTCAGCTTATTAATCCTGTTGGCTGCTGGAGGAACCGCTGGTTTAATTGCTTGGTCGCAACTCAATCCTCAAAGCTTCCAACAACTACGACAACGCCTGCCCAACCCCCTCAATCAAACTTTACCCCCCAGTTCCCCTAGCAATTGATCGGAAAGTCCCACTCTTGTGTGCAGATAAATGCCACTCTTATGTGAAGATAAAAAGATTGTCTGCAAGTGCTAGCTACGGCTGAGCGCTGTATTGGTTCGGGTTGTTGAAGAGGAAACACGAGGATTATGAAAGTTGGCGATCGCGTTCGCGTCAAAGAATCCGTCATTGTGTACCATCACCCTGACCATCGCAATCAAGCATTTGATATCAAAGGTCAGGAAGGCGAAGTGATAGCTGTTGTAACAGAGTGGCATGGGCGACCTGTCAGTGCCAACTTACCCATTCAGGTCAAATTCGACAAAAAATTCCGTGCTCACCTGCAAGAAATAGAAGTAGAAGTGACAGCTTAATTCTGTTCCTAGGAGCCCACTCCTATTCAACTCACCCTCAGGTGCAAAATTCATCAGCTTGATCACCTCTGATTGATTTCTCCTAGTTAGAAGTATCAGGGGTTTTTGTTTGCCACCTTGTCTAACGAACCTTTTGGAGGGATTTTGGGGGACGTAACCGTCCCTCAGCGGGGGTTTGGGGGTAGGTGCCCCCAAGCTCTTGGTTCTCCCAGCGAATGTAATGTTAGCGATCGCGCCGACTAAACCAGCCAAAAATATTCACATCCTTCCGCATTTTCTCAGCTTCCTGCTGATGAGCAGCAGCAGTCTGCTCATACCATTCGTAATACTCCTCCAATGCTTCTCGATACTGCGCCTCTCGATAGAATTCATGCGTGGCTTGGTAAACCGCGAAAATCTCAGCAGCCTTTGGGGGAGCTGGAACCAGCCAATGCAGAGGTTGAGTCATTTCAGCTGCTAATTTCTAAGGGTTTCAATTTGCTTTTAATAAATAATTTTTTTAACTTTGCGGGCTTCACTGTGGAAATTTATCTAACCGCTAGTACCATGCTTTTATAGTTTAACTAGCTATGCTTCAGACAATAAGCTTTGGAAGAAAAATGATCGTCCTGACTAGCTCTCTTTACCTAAGCAAATTTATATAGACAGTCCTAAACTTAACTGTCTAAGGGATGAACAACTAGCCAGTTGAAAGCAACAAAATAGTAGTAAAAGCTTGACAAAATCTACGACAAGATTTGCCATCCTGATACCTTTAGTGTTGTGATCAAGAGCTATGCAAATTCAGACATCAGAAAAACTGGCAACCTTAGGAGAATATGCTCATGCGGCAATTCAACAGCACTTCAAAAAGTCTATAAAGCCTGAAGCAGCCGTTCTGCAAGACTCGGAGCCAGAAAATGTACATCAAATGCGAGTTGGCATGCGCCGTCTCCGGACTGCCCTGCAAGTGTTTGGCCCCGCTTTAGATTTACCCAAGGCAACTAATATTCCTCGGATTAGTAAAATTGCTAAAAAGCTAGGAGCAGTTCGAGACTTAGATGTACTTCAAGACGAGTTAAAAAATCGTTACTATCCCTCACTTAAAAAACCAGAACAAAAACAGTTAGATGCCATCTTTAAAAAACTGCAAAAGCAGCGATCGCATCACTTTTCTGAGCTGGAAAAAACCCTTCATCGCGGACATTATCAAAAGTTCAAAAAAGCCTTTTCTCATTGGGTTAAACAACCGCAATATCAGGCGATCGCAAACGAACCCATCCTTAAGGTTCTCCCCGATTTATTACTGCCTCTCATTAGTCAACTGCTGCTGCATCCCGGTTGGCTAGTCGGAGCAACCCTAGGCCAAACTCAATACTCATCCAAGTTAGATGCCAAAACCGTTCAAGCTTTACTGGTAAAACAAGCAGCCCAACTGCATGATCTGCGCAAGCAACTTAAGCGAGTGCGCTATCAAACAGAATTCTTTACTGACTTTTATGAGCCTGCCTATGCAGCTCAAGTCGAAGACTTCAAAAATATTCAGGAAGTGCTGGGTCAAATTCAAGATTATTCAGTGTTGAGTGAGTTCCTCAGCACCGAACTAGAGTCAGACTTGGCTACAGCGCTACCCAGTTTGAACGAGCAGATTCAACAAAGAAAATTGCAACTGTGGCAAAGCTGGCAACCGATTCAACGGCGCTACCTCGATCCTGATTTCCGAAACACGCTGCGGCTGCAAGTGATGCATCCTGTCGTATCCCATATCAGCCCCACTTCAGAAGTGGTTGTGACTGTGGGGGCGAATGGGAGAGCGTAGTTGACCGATACAGGTGTATTACAACCAACCTCGTAGGCGATAAATAACTAATCCTAAATACTCCTTCAGGACGCGAGAAGATTGTTGTAGCCGATCGGCATCAGGCAGCAGATTGAGTAAGAACGACTCTGGGCTACTCTGCAACTCTTGCATTTCTAGCTCTGTGATTAAAAAGTCGGTTGGAGCTGGGATGGCCTCAATCCCCTGACGCTGGAAAATCAGTCGCGATCGCGGCATATGCATGGCTGAGGTGACGAGCAAAATCCGTTTAAGCTGGTGGGATTTTAGGATTTGCTTCACATTAACGGCATTCTCGTAGGTGTTCAGCGATCGCGGGTCTTGCAGAATTGCCGACTGGGGTACGCCCCAACTTTGCATCAGAGCCGCCATATCAGCTGATTCTGGAGATCCCCCACCTCGCCAGTTAATCCGCCCGCCACTGAGAATCAGGAGTGGGGCTTTGCCTTCTCGATACAGTTGTGCCCCATAAACGACGCGATCGCCTGCTTCGCTCAAATCCACTCCAGGTCGAGGCTTGGCGCTAGATTTGGTAGCACCACCCAAGACGACGATCGCATCTGCGGTTGGTAGCTCTGCTGCGGGTAAATTTTGCCACTCTAGCGATCGCACCAATTGGTTGGCGACCCAACCATTCCCTCCCAATAGCAAAATGGTGAGGGCAAGGGCGATCGCACCAGCGGCAATCCGGGGGCGCTTCCAAAATGTCAACAAGGCCACCACCAAGAGCAGACAAGTCAGTCCTAACGGATACAAAAATAAAGGCAGCAGCTTCGATAGAAATATGAACATGAATATTTCGCAGATGTTTTGCAGATCTAAGCAGATCTAATAGGTGCTGAGTTGAGCCGTAGGCCGAAGCTTTCCTTCAAGCACCCTGGCAACTGCCTTAAGCTCCCCTACTAAACGCTTTACTTCTACGGACAAGGATCAGATTCGGAGGGCGCAAGTTGCATGGGATTGAGCTGGGAAGGCTCAAATTCGTGACCGTTGTCTTCAGGAGCGGACTTTAGGCTAAGATCCAACAAACTTTTGATTGAACTGGCGATAGGGACGGCAATCAGGAGTCCCAACAATCCCCCAATTTTCGTGCCAATGACCAAAACGGCAATGACCCAGATCGGGCTTAGACCTGTAAAGCTGCCCAACAGTCTGGGCGCGATCGCTTGGTCAATGATTTGATCAATCACTACAGCGACCCCAAGTGTCTTGATGCCTAACCAAAAATCATGGGATGCAATTAGGAGCCCCACTAAAACAAAACTGAGGACATCGCCAAAGGGAATCAGGGTCATGACCCCAATGCCGAGGCCAAACAGCAAGCCAAACTTCAGCCTCAGGGCTAAAAAAGCCAAGGTCATGGCAGTACCGACAAGGGCTGCGAGAGTAACTTGACCCAGAAAATAGTTTTGAAAGTTTTGTTGGAGCGATCGCTGAATTGGCACCCCAAAGCGACTGGGCAAGCGACGGAACAGCCCGTTCCAGAGGCGATCGCCGTCCAGCAACAGATAAAACGTCAACACAGTTGTCAGCAGCACATCAGAAACACTGTTGACGGCATCCAAAGCTAAGGTGAGTAATTCTTCGGCGAGGGCTTGGACTTCATCGGGGAAGCGATCGGTTAACTGAGTCGTCAAATGACTAAAGTCGATGGGTAAGTTGCGAGCTTCTAGCCATTGGTTCAAGCGCTCCAGTTTCGTACTGCCTGAATCAATCCAACTGGGCAAAACTCTGAGCACTTCGCTGAGTTGCTCCAGCAAGATGGGAATGAGTGTTACTCCTACGCCAATCAAAACGATGAGCGCTACCAAGAACGTTAAGACCACGGCTCGATTGCGCTGCATACCGCCTTGGTGCAAAAAACGCACGGGATAGTTTAAGACGAAAGCTAACAAAACAGCGAGGCCAAAGACCGTGACCAGTGGCTCAAAATAATCGAAGACTCGAAGAGCAACCCAAGCGTTGAGCACAATCAACGGAAACGGCAAACCCAAGGCCAACCATCGCTGCACTTTATTGGGGGAGTTAGTCATAAAGTCGATTTTACCTTTTGCCAAACGGCCACTTTAATCTGGGGAGACGCCTGCGACGATTGCCCGTGACTCGTTGCCATTTTTTAGCGCGGGTTAGGATTCGTTCCGCCTTAGGCTGACTCTCTCGATTCTCCACTGCATCCGAGGTGGTGGGAGGGGAGGGCTCCCCTTTAGCATTCCACCAATCTGTAATCAAACTAGTTGCAAATCCCCCCATAGAGGCAAGGAGGATACTAAAGACAGCGGAGTAACCCAGGATGAAAAAGCAGAGCAGAAAGAATAAAGACCACTTCAGCCCGACTGCAAATCCGCCTGAAAACCTAGAAGCCATAGCCACCGCCTTTTTCTCCTGCCTCTACGGTTATTGCAGAGTCTGTTTAAGTTGAGATGTCAAATCTTGGGTCGTGTCCAAGGTCATCACAAAAGCTTGCTCATCCGCCGTAAATGACTCCATCTGCTGTTGAGCCAGCAAATCCGCTGTGGCATCGGCAATGTCATTAGTGCGTTGCTGCAAGCGATCGCGCAATACATCTTCTGGAGCGGTGCAATAGAGAATCTTCAGCGGCAATTGATGGGCTTGAGCCTGAGCGATCGCCTCGGCCCGTAACACTTGGCGATCGTATTTAGCATCCAAAATGACCGGGAAGCCTGCTGATGCTAAGGTCGTGCCGAGTTTGAGCAGGCGATCATAAGTTTTCTGGGTCATCTCCGGCGTATAAAGATCCGCACTCCCTCGCTGATGGAGTGGAATGCCGCCTAAATGTTTCCGCACCGCATCGGAGCGAATATGAATGCCACCGATCTCACCTGCCAACTGCCGAGCCGTAGTACTCTTGCCTGCTCCAGACAGCCCAGACATCAAAATCAATTGTCCCTGCTGCGGTTGGGTATATTGCCACGCCAAGCGGTAGTAGCGCTCTGCGGTCTCTTTGGCAGCTTGCTTCTCAGCTTCAGGTACAGTCGGGTCGTCCAGCAAGAATGAAGTTACTTTAGCGCGGACATAAGATTGCCGACTGAGATAGAAAGGTAGAACTTGTAGTCCTTCCCAATCGCCAGTTTGCTCCACGTAGGCGTTCAAGAAAACGTTGCTCAAGTCTGAGCGATCGCGGGCATCCAGATCCATGACGATGTAAGCCACATCGAACATAACATCAACAAAGCGGAACGGCTCGTTGAACTCAATGCAGTCAAACAGCAAAATTTTGTCTTGCCACAAGCAAATATTGCGCAGATGCACATCACCGTGACATTCCCGAATCCAACCGTTGCGAATACGGCGATCGAATAAAGCTTTGTGCTCGGCAAACAAGCGATCGGTGTAGTTTCGGGTTTCGTCCAGTTGCTGCTGAGTTTGTGGCCCACCCACATACTTCAGGGTTTGGTCGTAGTTTTCATCGATCGCCACTCGGATTTGGTCTACCTCACCAAAACTCCGAATATAGTCGCTGCTGGTTGCCTTAGCGTGAAAGTTTGCTAGTTCTTGGGCTAACTCCACCAAACGCGCAGCCGTTAGTTCGCCCCGATCGAACAAATTAGTGAATAGCGTTTCTTGGGGAAACTGCCGCATCTTAATCACGTACTCAACCGGATCGCCGGAGCCGCCTAGTTGGTAGCGATCGCCATCTTGGGTCAATGGCAGAATCTCTAGATACAGTTCAGCCGCACCCCGTTGATTGAGGCGGATTTCTTCTTCGCAGAAATGGCGGCGTTTTTCTAGGGTATCGAAGTCTAAAAAGCCAAAGTTGACGGGTTTTTTGGCTTTATAGGCATAGTCACCCGTCAGCAGCACATAGGAAACATGAGTCTGAATCAGCTGGATCGGCTCTACGACAGGATGCGGATAAAATCCTGGCTCCAGCATCTGTTGAATAAAGGGAGGAAGAGAAGTGTCTGTCATACCTTCTAATATCCAGTAAATTCAGTCCAAAACAACCTATCCCACAAAAAAGCCAGGGTTAAACCTGGCTGTTGTAGCTCTATTTGGTTCGCAATTTCATTTCAAACTTATGTGGCTGAAGTATCTCCAGCAGTTGCTTCTGCTTCTTCTCCAGATGCAGCGGCGCTAGTTCTAGGTCCAATGACGATCATCACTACCTGCTCTGGATCTTCTAGAGTAGCCGCTCCTTCTGGCAGTTTGAGATCTTTGATATGGACCATATCGCCTACATGGAGGTCGGAAATATCAACTTCAATAAAGTCAGGAATACTGCCAGGAGGGCATTGAATCTGAACTGATGTCAAAACCGTATCTAGAGAACCTTGCTCTAGCTTGACGCCTGGTGCATCACCCATCGGATGGATAGGAACCTCAACGTGGATGCTGGACTGAGACTCGATCGCAAAGAAGCTGAGGTGATAAATTGAGGGCTTCCAAGCATGGGTCTGGATTTCTCTCAACAAGGTCTTACCATTCCATCCCAAGCTGGGGATGCTCAGTTGCACCAATGTGTTGTTTAGAGTAGCTTTTTCAACTAAGGTTTCTGCTACTTTGGTGCTCAGGGTTAAGGAAATTGACTCTGCCCCTTTATGCCCATACAAAACAGCAGGAACTTTACCAGCCCGTCGTAGCGCTCTAGGCTTGGTTCCAGGTTCCCGTTTTTGACATTCCAGGTTCAGTAGCATAAAAAAATGTGCTCGGCTATGGCCCTTAAGTTTAACACAGAGCACATTGATTAAAACCCCACTAAGGGTAGAGAGATACTTGACATTGAGGTGCGCTGGGCTTTAGAAGCCCAAGTGGGAAGCGATCGCCTTCTCCACCCAGGCATATCTCTCTAATAGCCTCTAATGGCTGTAGCGAAGAGCGGTTGGCTTAAACTTCAGCCGCGATCGGTGAACCGTTGGCATAGAGCAAAGCCCGCTTCGGCCCGTGGATGGGGTCTTCCACAATGATGGTTTGGTCGCGGCTAGCTCCCAAAGACACGATCGCAATCGGCACTTCCATCAACTCAGCTAAGAACTTCAGATAGTCCAAGGCTTGCTTGGGCAAATCATCTAGGGCACGGCAATCCGCTGTAGATTGTTTCCACCCAGGCAGGGTTTTGTAGATGGGTTTGCAGTGGGCAAAACGACGGGAACTGCTAGGGAAGTCTTGGCAGTGTTGGCCTTCAATCTCGTAAGCGACGCAAACTTTAATTTCGTCCAATTCATCCAGCACGTCCAGCTTGGTAATAGCCAAGCAGTCTAGGCCATTGATGCGAACTGCATAGCGCCCAATCACGGCATCAAACCAGCCACAACGTCGCTTCCGACCCGTGGTAGTGCCAAATTCAGCCCCGCGATCGCAGAGCAACTCACCCACTTCTCCATCTAGTTCCGTTGGGAAAGGGCCTTCACCCACACGAGTTGTATAGGCTTTTGCCACACCAATGACGCGATCGATCATCGTGGGGCCAACACCAGCACCCACACAAGCTCCACCCGCAACCGGATTGGAAGAGGTGACGTAAGGGTAGGTTCCGTGATCTAGATCCAAGAGTGTGCCTTGGGCACCTTCAAACAAGATGTTACGACGGCGCTGAATGGCATCGTAAATCTTGAGCGAACAATCGACGACGTGAGGCCGCAACCGCTCAGCGTATTCGAGATACTCGGCAATCACTGCTTCTGGATCAAGCGGTGCTAAGTTATACAGCTTTTCTAGAATGACATTCTTGTAGTTGATCGCCCAGTTGAGCTGCTTCCGTAGAGACTCCGGATTCATTAAATCGAGCACCCGAATGCCAGTCCGCTCGGATTTATCAGCATAGGTGGGACCAATCCCGCGCCCAGTGGTGCCAATCTTATGGTTGCCGCGCCGCTCTTCCGATGCTTGGTCAATCAAGCGATGGTAGGGCATGGTCACATGGGCGGTTTCCGAGATCAGCAGATTTTTAGTTGAAACATTCAACTTTTCAAGCTGATTCAATTCTTCAATTAAGATCTTGGGATCAATAACCGTGCCAGACCCAATAATGCATTCTGTGTCGGGATAAAGAATGCCAGAAGGGATCAAATGCAGCTTAAAAGTTTTGTCCTTGACCACCACGGTGTGCCCAGCATTGACACCCCCTTGGTAACGTACAACAACATCTGCTGATTTGCTGAGCAGGTCGGTAATTTTACCTTTTCCTTCGTCGCCCCATTGGGCCCCAATTACAACTACGTTAGCCAAGGGTTTTTCTAGTGCTAGACTTCACACAAATTACGATTATCGGCAACCAACGTGACAAGTGTCAACCTCAAAATCGAAGTTGATCAAGTCTGTTAATAGCCTAATGGCCTTCGGGTGAACCCCTCCTGTCTCCAAGAGATTTGTCTATAGTTAAAGAAGGATTCACACAATTTAGCAGAAGCCACTGACTGGGGCTAAACATGGCAGATAGTTTGCTAGGTCAATCTGCTATTTTTCTCCCTACGCAGGCAGGCGATTGTCAACTTTAAATTATTGAACAAGAGGTTGCCGTGGCTTTATATGCTGAGCTACACCGTCACTTAGGCGGTTCAGTTGTTCCCCGGGTTCTCTGGCGCTACTTTCATCGCAGTCAGTCAGATTTAGCTCAACGCTTTCCAGAGTACCCAGAGTTTGAGGAATTCTACACTCGGCCTCGTAAAACCCTAGATGAGTATCTAGAATTACATACGCTGGTAGAAAATGTCCAGACCGCGAAAACATTACCTTACTTTATCTATCGCCTGATTCGGGGTGCTTATATCTTTGAGAATTTGGCGTATCTGGAGTTGCGCTACACGCCTTACCTACGGACGCCAGATCACTTATCTCAGAACGATCGCATTGACCAGATGGCTCAGATTGTGGAGATCGTGGGGCAAGCCAGTCAGCTGAGTGAATACCCAATCGTCACCACCCAAATTTTGTGCATGCACTCCCGTCTTCCTTATGCGGTGAATCGGGCCATTGTCGATTTAGCAGCCCAGATGCCTAGTTATGTTTGCGGCATTGATTTAGCAGGGGGTGATGCTTACTACGCCGATCGCTTGGATGAGTTTACTGAGTTGTACGCCTATGCGCGATCGCTGGGGCTCAATACGACTGGGCATGTGTACGAAACCACAGATGGCAGTTATCCAGAACTCTTGCCTTACTTGATGCGAATTGGTCACGGCATTCAGATTCCGCTGCGGTATCCAGAACTCTTGCCAGAGCTGGCTCAACAAAATCAGTGTCTGGAAGTTTGCCCAACGACGTACCTCAAAACTGGCACTCTAGAAGACATTCGGCAACTTAAAGTCGTGTTCGATCGCTGCTTTGAAGCAGGCGTAGATATCGCTATCTGTACCGATAATGCAGGGTTGCACAATGTCCGTCTCCCGTTTGAATACGAGAACCTATTGACCTACGATGTCATCGGCTTTAAGGAACTCCAAGCTTGCCAGGATGCCGCCTTTAACCATGCGTTTGCTTGGCCTCACAGGCAACGCCCTGCTTCCATCTTGACGGAAGTGCTGCGGGAAGATGAGAAGTCATCCGAGTTGGTTCGTAGTGTGGCCAATTAAGCCAACCCCTTATAAACCAACTAAACCAACTAAACCAACTAAACCAACCTCTTAATAAAGCGATCGCCGTAGATCCAGAGATTCGGGTCTACGGCGATTTTGTTGAAATGAAAAAATGCCAAAAATGCGATCGTAAGACGTTAACTAACGGGGAGATCTTAATCTGCGGCGAAAGTTACGATGTCAACTGGCTATATTTTTAAGTTGGGAAATTAAGCGCCTCGGTTGAGAGACGTCTCGACTTGAGTCAGCTCCTGCGTCAAACGATCTTTGAGCTTTTGGGGTAGGGGACGGTTGGGGTAAGAGCTATAGTGACCAGCCAGAGCATTTAAGGCTGTTCTCATCGTGGTGAAAGAGCTGAGCTTGGTTACGGAGCTATCTCGGCGGTACCGGGAGGCAAAGTCATTGATTTTTTGCCGAGCTTCTGTTTGAAGGGGGACGCGGTTAGGAGCATCTTGGGGCAGCTCAATAGTTTCTCTCAAACTGTTAACGAGAGCAAGGGTATCTTGACGATAGTTGCCGCTGAGCTGGTCGCCACTGCATCCTGTCAGACCAACCGTAACCACCAAAATTAGAGCTAGCAAACGTGACAGATAACGCTTCATAATGTGTTAACCGAAAAAGAACAGGATTGAATAACAAAATTAACGTAATCCTATCTTGTATCGGTCCTGGGGGATCACCTTCCTTAGAGATAAGTATCGAGCGCAAATACGAAATTCTCCCAAAAAAATAATCCAGACAAAAAAGATTTTGCTGGATGCAGAAATTAAGCGCAACGATTCAAGTTTGTCAGCCCAAGTTTGTCAGCAATCAGGCGTGGAGCTAGCTCTGATTAACCAAAGCGACCGCTTACATATTCTTGCGTAATCTGCTGTTGCGGACTTTGGAAAATGATTTCAGTGCGATCGTATTCCACCAAGTAGCCGCTGCGTCCGCCTTTTTCGTTTTCCTCAACGTTAAAGAAGGCAGTCCGGTCAGAGGCACGAGACGCTTGCTGCATATTGTGCGTCACGATCACGATTGTATATTGCTGCTTCAGCTCCTGCATTAAATCTTCAATGCGGAGGGTTGAGATGGGGTCTAGTGCTGAAGCAGGTTCATCCATCAAGATGATATCGGGCTGAACCGCGATCGCGCGGGCAATACACAACCGTTGTTGTTGACCACCGGACAAAGCTAGGCCACTGTCTTTGAGTTTGTCTTTGACTTCGTCCCAAATGGCTGCTTGCTTCAACGATTGTTCGACTAGCTCATCCATGTCACCTTTGTAACCCACGAGGCGAGGACCAAAGGCGACGTTATCGTAGATTGATTTAGGAAAAGGATTGGGCTTTTGAAACACCATGCCAATCCGGCGTCTTACTTCTACGGGGTCAACTTCTGAGGCGTAAAGGTTTTGAGTATGGTAATAAACTCTACCGTCTGCTCTAAACCCTTTGATCAAGTCATTGAGGCGATTGAAGCATCGAAGTAAGGTACTTTTACCGCAGCCAGAGGGACCAATGAGAGCTGTGATTTGGTTTTTGGCGATATCCATTGAGATATTGCGGAGGGCCCGGAAATTGCCGTAGTACACATTTAGATTTTCTGTGTGTAAAACGGTTTCAGTTTGACTGGCAACTGGAGTATTAGTATGCATAAATCAACCCAAGTATGGATTTAGTTCGCCTCTTAAGCTGTTGAAATGGTTCAGAATGCTTTGTGTTCAGATTAAAGCCAGCAACCTTGCTTTAGATGCAAAGCGTTGCTATCAAACATATTTATCCAATTAAGTCATAAACTTGAGACCCAAATCTCCGGGTGCAGCCAACTCTCAAAGCAGGCGATCGCAAACATCAAACATCTATGAGTACGCACCGTTATCTTACATTCTATTCAATCTTTCTTTTCACGCGGCTAAGTAAAATTAATCAATCCCTAATTAACTTTTACGCCGAGTGATCCAACGGGCCAGAATGCTGGTCACTAACACTAAGGTAAGAAGAACCAGTGATCCAGCCCAAGCAAGTTCTTGCTGATTTTTGTAAGGTGCGATCGCGTAATTAAAAATCAGTACGGATAGGGTAGGAGTCGGTTGCATGACACCTTGAACCCAGTACTGGCTAAATAAAGCTGTAAAAATGAGAGGAGCGGTTTCGCCCGCAGCCCGCGCAACGGACAACATTACGCCTGTCAAGATAGCTGGGATCGCCGCAGGTAAAACGACACGGGTCACGGTTTGAAATTGGGTCGCGCCTAAGCCCAATGCAGCTTGGCGAGTTTCATTGGGAACAGATTCGAGTGACTCTGCTGAGGTTCTAACGATAATAGGCAACATTAGAACAGCTAAGGCGACTCCCCCGGCAACTGCTGAGAAGGTGCCTGTAGTGAGCACTACAACGCCATAAGCGAAAACACCGACTACAATCGAAGGCACGCCGCTGAGCACATTGTTGAAGAAGTCAATCCAAGAGGCGAGAGTTGTATCTCTAGCAAACTCTGAGAGAAAGATTGCGCCCAAGATCCCGACTGGAATACTGATAGCTGCGCCAATGCCGACGGTGAGCAAAGTGCCAACGATGGCATTACCAAACCCACCTCCCTTCACTAATGGGGGCGGCGGCAATTGGGTAAACAAGTCCAGATTCAGGCGACCCGCACCGTTGACGATGACGTAGGTGAGCACTGCTATCAAAGGTAATAAAGCGATCGCCGCTGCCAAAAACACCAACCCAGTCATGGCTGTGGAAAACAAGGTCCGGGGTGAAGTCGGTGATCGCATCAAGCTGCGAGACGAAGGCTCCGACGATAAGGAAGGTGGAAGATTAGCCATATAAGCACTATTTGCTAGACCCGATTCCGACTAAATCTGCAATTGAGCGGTAAAACTACAAGCTTTGCCGCATCGTCCGTACCAAGACTTCAGCCAGAATATTCACTACTAGCGTTAAGCCAAACAAGATTAGGGCCGTGTACATCAACGAAGAAATTTGTAACCCTGATGCCTCGGCAAACTGATTTGCTAAAAGAGAGGCGATCGTAGTAGCTGGAGAAAAAATTGATGGGCTGACAGTGTTGGCGTTGCCGATGACCATCGTGACAGCCATTGTTTCACCCAAAGCTCGTCCCAAGCCTAGCATTGTAGCGCCAACGATTCCGGAAAAAGCAGACGGCAGTATAACCTTAAAAATCGTTTCCCAACGAGTTGCCCCTAAACCATAGGAAGCTTGCCGGAGTTCAGGTGGCACTGACACTAACGCATCGCGAGAAATTGCAGCAATAATTGGCAGAGTCATAATCGCCAGAATGACACCTGCGATGTACATCCCTGGCCCTCTAGGCGGGGTGCTAAAGAAAGGAATCCAACCGAGATTTTGGTGGAGCCACAGTGCCTGCTTGCCGAGAAAGGGAATCAGGACGAAAATTCCCCACAATCCGTACACGACACTGGGAATGGCTGCGAGTAACTCAATGAGAAAAACTAAAGGCTGTTGGATACGGGGGGGTAAGAAATCTTCACTTAGAAACAGCGCTACCCCCACGCCGACAGGTAATGCCAGTAGCAGGGCAATAAAAGAGCTGACCAGAGTGCCATAAATAGCTGGCCAGGCTCCGTATTGGTTAGTAACGGGGTTCCAGGTAGTAGACGTCAAAAAACTCAAGCCAAATTCCTGAATTGCAGGCCAGGATTGGTTCGCTACCTGCCAAGCGATCGCCAGTAGGGTTAGACCGATAGCAATGCCAAAGAAGCCCGTAAGCCCCTTAAAGCCAATATCAATGTACCGGGAAACTGGAGACCGAGCCCGAAGTGGTGCTTGAGAATCTCTGGCCAGCAAAGTCATGATTTCCTCTACTAATAAAAACGTTCCGTAGGAGCTGGGGAGCCGCCTACGGAAAACCAGATCCCAGATCGATTACTGTGCCGGGGTCGCTGCGGCAACCTTAATGGTATCAAGAGTTGCAACGACTCGGTTGGCTAAATCATCTGGTAATGGCACATAGCCCAATTCCTGAGCATATTGATCTCCATTAGAGAGTGCCCACTTGACCATATTTTTCAACGCATCTGCTTTAGCTGGATCGTCGTACTGGCTGTAAACCAACAACCAGGTCAAACCATTGATGGGATAAGCCTCTTTGGCTTCTGGATCAGGAATGACTAGGGCAAAGTCTTCCGGAACCGTCACGCCTGCAAAAGCTCTGGCAGATGACTCAGGGGTAGGTGCGACGAATTCGCCTGCTTTATTTTGGATGGAGGCTGACTTGAGGTTGTTCTCTTTGGCGTAGGAGTACTCGGTATAGCCGATCGCGCCTGGAGTTTGCTGCACTTGAGCGGTGACACCTTCGTTACCTTTAGCACCAACGAAACCAGCGGGCCATTCTACCGCTTTAGAAGCACCTGCGGTCCAGTTGGGGCAGGCAGCTTTGAGGTGAGTCGTAAAGATAAAGGTGGTGCCGCTACCATCAGAGCGGTGAACAAAGGTGATGGGGGTGTTGGGGAGATTCACTCCGGGATTAGCTTGGGTAATCTGGGGGTCATTCCAGGTTTTGATTTCACCTTGCACAATGCCGCAGTATGTTTCGCGCGATAGCTTGAGGTTGTCAACACCATCTAGATTGTAGGCAAAAACTACAGAGCCGCCTGTCATGGGAATTTGAATAGCTTGGCCGCGCTGAGCGGGGAATCCTTGTCGCTCCTCCGCTTGTAGAGGTGCATCTGAAGCACCGAAGTCTACGGTTTGGGCCAAAAATTGCTTAACGCCAGCACCACTACCAACCGATTGGTAACTGATTTCAACAGTGGGGTTTTGCTTGTTGTACTCAGAGAACCAGCGTAGATACAACGGATTAGGGAAGCTAGCGCCGGCACCGCTTAAAGCAATGGTTTGACCGCCACCTGCATTGGTATTGGCAGCAGTATTGCCCGGCGCGGGACTACCGCCTTGAGGCCCGCTGGGGGGAGTTTGTTGGCAAGAAGCCAAACCGACCGTCAGTGCGATCGCGGAGGTCAGAAAAGCTCGACGAGCAAGATTGAAGTGAAGCGACATGGTCAGGTTCCGAGTAATTTTACTGAACTGCTTGCTACCAAACGAGGAGAAGAATACAACTAAAGTGTAAAGATTAGGTTAACAAGGGCATGAGGACTCCTAGAACTTTAGGGCAAAACCTAAAATCAGATCTTATTTTTTAAGAATGACTAGCAGAGCCAAAGCTCAGGAGCCTGGGACGCTTATTGGGTTTCGGTGAATATAAAGCTAATATTCATTTCCGAGGGCAAATTAAACTGATTAGTGAAGTGGTGTAGCTTCAAAAGCTGAATTAATTTCTCAGTTAAACTTGAAGGCTGGTGTGTTGAAATAAACCTCAAGAATGGCACCTGGCTTAAAGCAACTATATTGAATTCAAATGAAGGTTACGTGCCGACAAAATAGGCAGAAATATTTAAGAAATGTTTTGTCGCATGACTCAGCTTGAGGAGCATGGTTGAGAGATTGGTAAGCTCGAAGTCATTACCTTAGAAATGGGCCTGAGCTTAAATCAACGACAGACACCAAGCAGAAATTGCCTTCCGCATCCCACTCGCAAGCCTTATGCGAACTAGCGAACAAATCCAAGCAGAAATAGAAGAACGGCTAGGTTTTTTTCCACCTTTCTTTGCCCCTGCTCAGCCAACTCCAGAAATTTTAGAGAATCTCTGGCAGCAGACTTTGTTTGCTTATCTTAACAATCCTTTGCCACCTTTATTTAAAGAGAAGCTCGCAGCTTATCTGTCACGCTACTGTGCCGTTCCTTACTGCATGATTTGCCACAGTTGCGCCTTGCGACCCTTAGGAATGTCGGCCTCTGAGGTGGTCAAGTTATTAGAGTCTCCGCCTCCTAAAGGAACCAGTATCAAATTTTACCTTGATAGTTTGGCGGCTCAAACTGTACCTTTGATCACATGGCCTGAACCCAACTCATTGCTGGAAGAAAGTATTCTCAACGGGGCAATTTACGTCTTCCTGAACTTGGATCTTTCCAAAGCTTGCCAAAGTGAGATGCGTCGAGTGTTGGGGGCTTACCACTATAACCATATGAGCGTACTTCTCGCTTATATAAAGTTGTGCCATGTTTGGGTAGAGACGCATCCTGAAGTCACCTATGAATTTGACCAGCGGGCGCAAGAACATCTAGATCCACTTCTACAAGAAGCTCCAAGGCTGAGTCGATTTTTTCGTCAATACCGCCAACAGGTAAATTTAGAAATTCAAAATCATGAGCAACAGCTTTTGACAGAGATTGCTCAGCATCAACGCATTGAGGCAGTACTACAAGACACGAATCAGGTTTTGCAAGCGTTGATCCAAACTGCTCCCTTGGCCATTGTTGCTCTGGATGAGGCGGGTAATGTGAAGCTATGGAACGCTGCTGCCGAAGCTTTGTTTGGCTGGGAAAACGTAGCTGTGGTGGGGCAACCCCTGCCCATTGTGCCTGATGGTAAACAAGCCGAATTTGAACAGCTCTATCAAAATGTACGCCAGGGCAAGACGTTCACGGGCTTACAGGTGCATCGTCAAAGGCAGGATAATACCCAGATTGATCTGACCATTTCTGTCGGGCCGCTGTATAACGTTGAGGGACAGGTCAATGGCACGATCGCGATGATTGCAGATATTACCGAGCAAAAGCGATCGCAGGAGTTGCTAGAACGCCTCAGCCATCAAAACCAGTTGATTTTAAACTCGGCAGGGGAGGGCATTTACGGCTTAGATATTCAAGGCCACGTGACTTTCATGAATCCAGCTGCTTCTAGAATGGTGGGTTGGGAAGCAGAGGCGTTGATCGGAAAACCCATGCATGCCATGATTCATCACTCCAGGGCAGATGGGACGCCTCATTTGGAAACAGACTGCCCAATCTACGCTGTATTTGCGGATGGGGTGGTGCGGCAGGGCTTAGAAGATGTGTTTTGGCGCAAAGATGGCACGCTGTTTCCAGTGGAATACACAAGTACGCCCATCCGTGAGCAAGGGATCTTAAAAGGTGCGGTTGTCACATTTAAGGATATTACCGAACGTAAGCGGGCAGAAATACAGCTCCAGCAACAGGTAGAACGCGATCGCTTACTGGCTGATATTGCTTTGCGAATTCGGCGATCGCTGCACTTGAATGACATTCTCCAGACCGCTGTGACTGAGGTGCGGAACCTGCTCCAAGTTGAGCGGGCTGCCATTTATCAGATTATTCCTGGGCAATCCGGACAATTTATCGTGGAATCAGTGGCATTGGATTGTGTATCAGTGATGAATGTCGCACTCCAAGATCCCTGTTTTGATAGAAAGTACAGTGGCCAATATCAGCAGGGGCGGATTTCTGCGGTTGATGATGTTTACCAAGCAAATTATCTGCCTTGCTATCTGGAACTGCTAGAGCGAGTCCAGATCCGAGCAAATTTGCTAGTGCCCATTGTTTCTAATGATCAGCTGTGGGGCTTGCTGTGTGTTCACCAATGCTCTGCGCCGCGTCATTGGGAAACGTTTGAAATTGATTCATTGCAAAGACTCGTTACTCAATTGGCGATCGCCATTCAACAATCGGAACTTTACGAGCAAGTACAACGCTTAAATGCCGATCTAGAGCAGCAAGTGGCAGAGCGTACGGTGCAACTACAGCAAGCCCTAGATTTTGAAGCGCTGCTAAAGCGGATCACCGATAAGGTACGCGATAGTTTAGATGAAGACTACATCTTGAGCACAACTGTCAAGGAGTTAGCGCAGGGCTTGGGTACGATCTGCTGTGACACCGGACTCTACAATTTTGACCACACAGCTTCTACCATCAGTCATGATTACAGCACTGGCCCTTCCGGGGTTGGTCACACCATTCAGATGGCTGATAGACCAGAAGTTTACCAGCGGCTTTTACAAGGTCAGTATTTACAATTCTCGATCTATGCAGGTTTTAGAGTACGAGAGATCCATCATGCATCTACCATCCTGGCTTGTCCGATCTTGGATGACCAAGGAGTACTAGGAGATCTCTGGCTTTTTCGTTCCAACCGTTCAGTCTTTAATGAGCTAGAAATTCGCTTAGTGCAACAAGTGGCAAACCAGTGCGCGATCGCCATCCGCCAAGCCCGCCTTTACCAAAAAGCTCAAACTCAAGTGGCTGAACTGGAGATGCTGAATCGGCTCAAAGATGACTTCCTCAGCACCGTGTCTCATGAGCTTCGGACTCCCATCTCCAACATGAAAATGGCGATTCACATGCTGCGGATAGCGCCCAGTCCAGAGCGACAAGAGCGCTACTTACAGATTTTGCAGACTGAATGTACCCGTGAAGCGGAGCTGATCAACGATCTTCTGGATTTACAGCGTCTTGAAGCTGCTTCTTATCCCATGTTTGTGGTGGAGTCACTCAATTTGCAGGATTGGCTCCCCGAACTCTTAGAACCATTTCGGGCGCGATCGCAACAGCACCAACAAATCTTGCGCTTAGAGTTCTTGTCACAGCCTCCACCCTTAGTGTCGGATCGAGCTAGCCTAAACCGAATTATTGCCGAACTGCTCAACAACGCTTGCAAATACACCCCACCCCAAGGCCAGATTATCCTCCAGGTTGACTACCAACCCCAACCCCAAAACACACTGCCCGGAAGCAAAGCCAGCGTTACTTTGGCGTTTCGCAATCAAGTAGAAATTCCTGCCACCGAGCTACCTCGGATCTTTGAAAAATTTTATCGGGTGCCGAATGCTGACCCCTGGAAGCAAGGTGGCACAGGTCTGGGTTTGGCTCTAGTCCAACGACTGGCAGAACGGCTGAAAGGCAATATTCGAGTAGAAAGTGGGGCGGGATGGACTACTTTTTTGTTAACACTGCCGATTCAGCACGGCTCTGACGTCTCTATCGATGCCTAAAGGCTTGACTCAGGAGCATCGGAGTGAGGACTTTTACCTTGGTTCGCTTTGCGCTCTCTAAGCTTTAAAAGAACTTCAGCATGAACTTCGCGAGTAATGGGATAGAAATATGCCAAGCCTAACCCCAGAAGCAGAAATACGATGGGTAACGGCCCCACTAAGTAGCGAATTGCTAATAAAGCAGATTCAGGTTGCTGGGGCGGCGTCTGTCCGGAAGTGGTCGCAATAAAACCCGCTCCATCTAAAACTTTGCCGACCATAAATAAGCCGAACGCGAGTCCTACTTTCTGGAGCAGCACCATAAAGCCATAGAAAATTCCTTCACGGCGCTGTCCAGTTTGTAGCTCGTCTAGTTCAATCACGTCGGGCATCATAGACCAAGGAATCAGATAGGCAGTTGACACGCCAAATCCCGCTAGAAAGGCCAGAAAAAACATCAGCAGTACTTGCCCTGGCTGGAGGAAAAATAGAGCAATTTCAGCGATGATCCACAAGCTCATGCCCATGAAGTAAACCGCTTTTTTACCCAACCGCTCACTCACTCGGCTCCAGACAAACAGCATGATTAAAGCGGTCACTTGAATGACCAGTACCACCTGAGTGAAGGTGTTCTGGGATAGACCCATCCAGTTAACGACAAAGTAAGGAATCACTGCAACTGTATTTTGCACAGCGATCCAAGAACAAAGATAAATACCAACTACAAAAAGAAACGCGCGATTGCTAAAGACAATGCGTAGCTGTTTCAAATAGGGTAAAGGGTCAGTACCATCACTACTCGCTTGGCGTTGTCGTTCGGTGACACTCACTCGTTTTCTGGTGCCCCAAACACACCAATAGATCGGCAGCACTGACAAAATGGTGCAGACGCCAGCGAGAACGAGATACTGCTGGGCAGAGTCAGCCTTGACTGTATTAAAAACGACTAGGGCTAACACTAAGGAGAGAATGCTGCCACCAATGGAGAAGGCAAAGCGAAAACTGTTGAGGTTGGTGCGCTCGTTATAGTCCTGGGTAAGTTCTGGCGTTAAAGCGGTATACGGTAGGTTGACAGCTGTGTAAAACGTGTTGAACAAAATCGAGATGCCAACGTAATACCAGAACAACCCCCACTGGTTGGTTCCAGGGTTATCGCTAAAGCGGGGCACCAGCCATTGTAAAAAGAAGAAAATGCCAAAGGGTATGGCTCCAAAAATCATCCAAGGATGCCGCCGACCCCAGCGACTCTTTGTGCGATCGCTCAATGTGCCGACAACCGGGTCGTTGACTGCATCCCACACCTTGCCAATCATCAAGATATTGGCGGCTAACCCTGCCCCTAGTCCTGCCACACTCGTGAAGAAGAACAACAAAAATACGCCCAGCAAATTCGCTGTAATTGCAGGCCCCAAATCTCCCGCTCCATAGGCCAGCTTGGTACTTAAACTCAGCTTGTCTTCTGAAACGTTGGCAGCGTCCGCAGTGGAGAAGGGGTCGTTCATAGCAGTTAGAAAGGGCAAAAAAGAGCAACCCTTGGTATGGAATGAGACAAGATCTTTGCTCACTCACAAAGGGTTTATCAAAACTATCAGAAACTCTTAGAGTTTCTGTGCTTTAGCACGATAAGTTAACGGTAGAACTAGACCCTTGACTTCCTGGGCAGGTCGTTCTAGCGTTTGGCTAAAGGTGAGAGACCACCCTTGGTCTGGCAAGTTTCGATAGATCCACCCAGCATGAGGACAAACAACAGAGGGTCGGTGGGTCGAGTTGACAGGTTTTAGCTGAGGCTGGGGTTCTGTCTGGGGCTGGGCGATCGCCGCTTTGGTCTTTAGAACTTTTTGAGTTAGTTCTAGATCGATCATCAAGAAGCCTGCCGTTCGCCACTGTTGAGCAAACCCAAACAAGATTACCCCTCTCTCACCATTCCAGGTAGCTAATGAGGTATCTAAGTCCATATCGAAAGTGGGAGCATCAAAGAGACAGGTGTTTTCTTGGGGAAGCGATCGGTAAGCTTGTCGCATTTTGCTAGCCGCATCCAAAGCTGCCAAGCGTAAATAGGGTTGGCGGAGTGAATACCAAAATCTTGATACCCCCGATAGGGATTCTGGCTGAGTTTGTAAATCAGTTTTACGAATCACATCAGCCACGAGCCAGCTTTCCCAGTTCAGTGCGGTCTGAAAAGATTGACGATAGTCGTGTTCCATCAGGCGCTGCTGCCAGACGGGGGGTAAGCGATCCATTTTGCGGAGGGTGCCTGCTTGTGTTTTGGTCACAATCAGGGCCACAGTTTGGCTCATCAGCTCTGGGCGATCGCGCAAAGCTTGATTCAGTTTCCAGCTTGCTTCCAGACTGGCGATCGCAGCTTCGGTTTGCCCCAGTCGATGCTTCTCTAAGACATCCGCAATCAGCAGGCGTTGAAGTTTGACGAAGCCAGCAAAGGTAGGCCGCACTTGCGTGACATCAGGATAGGGGGTAGCTGACTCCCACTGGGGCATTTCACCTTGTAACCCTTGCTGACGGATAGCCTCTAGCTGGGTTGCATGCACCTTTAGATAGTTCTGCAAGCGCTGAGGGATTGGCTCAATCGCATCAGTATTATCTTCTAGTTGCCGTTCTAAAAATGCTTGTAGTTCTTGATGAATCGACTCAGCCTGCTTAGTTTCTGCTTGAGACAGAAGGGGGCGATCGCTTTTGACGCCCAGCAAGTTAATTCCCAAACCCGCACTTAAGGCTTCTAGCTGTAAGGCTGACTGGTTAGCACCCGCATGGTCAAACTGAGCGTTCAGTGCTTGCCATTGTTGCTGAGACTGGTTTTCTTGCTGGTGAGCGACCCAATTACCGCCCAAGATCCACAGCACAGGCAAGCTAACAAAGCCGATACAGCCCCCGCAAACCCACAAAATCAACTTTTTCTTCTGCATCCAAGCTGGAAGAGGAACTAGGGAAAAATTAAAGTGCACTGTTTACACTGTAAGCATTTCAGCTTTTGAATCGGGTGATACTGGCTCAAAATGCAGAACCATCATTTGTTCTGGGCGCAACCCTAAAGACTCGTAGGTACGCCCGTTGCGATCGCTAAATTCAACTTCGAATGCAATACCATCTGCTAGTGTTTCAACAACTGTTCCAACCTGCCCACGCCACAAATTGTACTGGGGAAGGTCAACGGTCAGGGCAACCACATCTAGCAACTTGACTGTATTATTCATCGTGCTCATTACCTCCATTAATTACAGAGGATAGCAGGTCGTTAACTTTGGCACCTCTGAACCATTTTCAATGATCCAGCCACTTCGTAGAGTTGCACTTCTAGCTTGCCGTTCGATTATGAAATCGAGAGTGTAGCGTTGTCCAAACTCATCCTGTCTTCCTAATTGAGCCTCATGAGTTTTGATGGCTTCAAGCAAAATTTGACGTAATTCTTCAGCATTGTCAGCCGTCATGTCAAGAATCGAGGAAAATAGCCGAGCTTTGTGCTTTCCATCATTGTGTCTTGGATTAAGGCAGTAATTACGCAGTTTACGAATATCAACAACTGCATTTTCTGATTAGGAGTCAGCTGATAAATGGCTCTTCAAGAATTAGCTTCATACTTTGAAGGATAATCTCTTGTTCAAGTTTTGTTAAAAGCGATCGCCCCAAGCAAGGTATCATTCTCATCATTCTCACTTCTCAATTGATTATGGTGGATCTTCACGTTTCTTGGACTGAGTACCATCAAAAAATTGAAGCGCTTGCCGCCAAGATTTATCAGTCCAATTGGCAGTTCAATCAAATTATTTGTTTGGCTAAAGGGGGGGTGCGTGTCGGTGATATTTTGTCACGCATCTATAACCAACCTTTAGCAATTTTGGCTACTTCCTCTTATGGCGGGTTGAACAATCAAGTCAGAGGTTCGATTACTTTTTCCCGTGATCTCACCATGACTACACCTAACTTAGGCAGTCATATTTTGCTGGTTGATGACCTAGTAGATTCGGGGATTACACTACAGCGCACCTTAACTTGGCTCGATCGCAAATATGGATTTTACGTAGAAGAAGTCCGAACGGCTGCGATTTGGTATAAAGCTTGTTCTGTCATTACCCCGGACTATTACGTAGATTACTTACCCGACAATCCTTGGATTCATCAACCCTTTGAGAAGTATGAGCAAATGAACCCAGCGGATTTAGCAGCACCTCAGGCGATCGCGCCGCCCACCAATGCTCAATCTCAGTCAATCTAGGTTGAAAATGTAGGTTCCGTAAATTTTAGGAATTAGGATTTCGGACTGTGAAGTAGACCCAAAGCAGCTTGATAGACTGAGATCACAAGGCCGAACAAATGCCGAACAGAAGCGATCGCTCGGAGAGGCAACCAATGCCAGATCACGCAAGTCATATAAAGCGGTTGGGTGGATACTTGATGGAAGCTGGCTTGCTAACCCCTGGGCAAATTGATGTGGCCTTAAATGACCAAAAGCTAACGGGAATGCGCTTTGGTGACATTCTGGTAACACGCGGTTGGGTTAAGCAGCAAACCATTGAGTATTTGATGCAAAAAGTGATTGTGCCTGAGCGCCAAGCTGTTCAAAAGCGCAAACCTGAGCAGCAGGTTCCTAGAGGGCGGCAGTCTCAATCGGAAATACCAAAAGATTCGCTGCGGCGAGAAGTACCGATTACTAAGCCTCTGCCCACCGTGAATAGCACGGGTGAGGATGTCAGTTGGGCAGGCTAAGTGCAGCGCCTGAACTGGAGCGCCAACAGCCTAGCTGAAAAACCATAACCAAAGTGGCAAGGTAAACAAAAGACCTGTGGAACCCACCGCCAGAGCAGTTACGGCTAAATCTCGATCTAAATCGTAAGCCTCGGCAATTACGAGCGTGGCAAACGCGGGTGGCATGGCCATTTGCAGCACAATCACCAGTTGAGCAGACCCTTTGATGCCAATCAGCCACAATCCAAAGCCGAGCAGCAAGGGCACTAGCAGCATCTTGATGCCAACACTAATGGAAGCGAGCCGAAGACTGCGCCAAGAAGACACCTGGCTCAATCGCATTCCAATCAAAATTAAAGACAAAGCTACATTACTCCAAGCAGCTAAATAAAGACTTTGCTCTGCTGCTAGGGGCAAGGGGACAGTTCGTAGCATTAGTCCCAGCCCTAAACTCCAAAGCGCTGGGTTTTTGATCAGAGCCTGAGCTAACCACCCAGAAGACTGGCTCCCGATGCCATAGTGCGCCCCCATCAGCACACCCAGCCCGTAAGCGCCTAAGGTGGTTCCGAGTAAATCGTAGAACAGTGCCCAAGCAAAATATTTTGACCCAACCAAAGTCAGTATGACTGGGTAGCCTAAATATCCAGTATTCCCTACCATTGCCGCTAATAAAAAGCTGCCTTGGGTAGGTTGGCTGACACTAGAAGCCCTGTCTGCTAATCCTGAAGCCCAATTGAGATGTGGAGGGTGTGGTGGGTGGTATTGTTGCCACCACAACCAAGCCAGCCCTACCCCTAAAAGCATTGCAACCCAGGCGGCAACGGGAGCAATCCAAATAGGGCCACTCAAGCTAGCCTGCCGCAAAAATGCCACGATACTAATCGGGACGCCAATCCAAAAGAGAAATTTGCCTAAAATAGCAGCGATCGCAGGGGAAAGGCGTTGGCCTAGAATTAGCCCCAGCAGTACCCAGCCAATCAAGGGCACATAAAGTTTTAAGAGGCTAATTCCTAAACTAGGCATGGTGGGATCAAAGGAAGACGAGTACGGTCGATCGATCGGCTCCGGTCTACAATTTTTAATATTGCGATCGTAATATTGCGATCGCTTGAGTTGTTATGCTGCGACCTCAAGGCAGGAGTTGAAATTTGAATAATCCAGATCTGCCTGGAAAACCACCGCAAGTTCCTGCTTCACTGGGCGACATCCCTGAAGCAGTGCGGGAAACCCCAGAGATTCAACCTCAACCTAAACTGCCTCGACAATGGCTTTTGGGAGTAGTGGGGCTAAGCGCGATCGCTCTCCTCAGCGGCGTTTGGTTATTCTCCCAAGCCCAGAAAAGTCCTGCACCCACCTCAGAAATTTCTAATGGTACAGTGGCTCCACCCCAGGCAGAGCCAACCGTAGGACCGAATGGCGAGACCTTGCTGGGACACTTACCTTATCCAGAAGCGCCCGTTGCAGAGCTAGAGCCGCTGTCGATGGATGGCAATATCAGGCTGAGGAGAGCCGCAGCGGCAGCGTTTGAGTCGATGGTAGCAGCCGCTGCGGCTGATGGCGTGACACTTGTCCCAATTTCAGGGTTTCGCTCATTGGCAGATCAGCAGCATGTCTTTTTTGATGTCAAAGCAGAGCGGGGCCAAGATGCACCCAAGCGGGCAGAGGTTAGCGCTCCACCCGGATACAGTGAGCACCACACGGGCTATGCCATTGACATAGGCGATGCCAATGCACCAGATACCAACTTGAGTACTAGCTTTGAATCAACCACAGCTTTTCAGTGGCTCAAAAATAATGCGGCCCGCTATAACTTTGAAATTTCTTTTGCCAAAGGCAATTCTCAGGGAGTGAGCTATGAACCTTGGCATTGGCGGTTTGTGGGCGATCGCACCAGCTTAGAAACCTTCTATAAAGCTAGAAATCCAGTGCCTGCTGCCCCCAGTAGCACCGATAGCTCCCAGTAGTTTTTCCGTTGTCCTTCGCTTGGTGATTCGGTCAGCCCCATGAGTCAAATCACGTTTAACTTAGTTGCTATTTCTATTTTTACGGTGACGATGACCAGCCTCTTAGGACCGCTGATTCATCTCTCACCGCTGGTTCCGGCGCTTGCCGTAGTCGTCTTGATGGGTTTGGTCACGGTCGATCGCTTGGCTTGGCAAGGCACAGGAGGCATCCTAGTCGTCGATTGGTTTGCCAGACGCTCACCTGCCCATCGCGATCGCGTCATTCATCACGAAGCAGGGCATTTTTTGGTAGCTTATCTGCTGAATATTCCGATCACAGGCTATGCCCTAAGTGCTTGGGAGGCTTTCCGCCAAGGCCAAGCAGGTCAAGGCGGAGTCACCTTTGACTGTGAGGAACTGGAAGCAGAGTTACAGCAAGGCAACCTTTCGGCCCAACTACTAGAGCACTACTGTACGGTTTGGATGGCAGGCGGCGTGGCAGAAACGCGGGTCTACGGCGATGCGGAAGGTGGCGCAGATGACCTGAAAAAGTTTCGCACCATCTGGGCACAACTGCGTCGTCCTAACCGGGAAGGGCAGGAAAAGGAACGTGGGGCGGTCCTCAAAGCCCACAATCTGCTGCAAGAGCACCAAGGAGCCTATACAGCTTTGGTAGAGGCGCTGAGAGAACAAAGGAATGTGGCGGAATGCTACCAAGTCATTGAGCAGCATTACCAAAATTTGGAACCTACCGCTATTGATCCTTAAAGATGAAGCGATCGCCCCCTAACAGCTACATTTAGCCACTGTGTACGCAGAAGCTGCCTCCCCTTCCCACCCCTGTGGGGAAGCAAGCTAAGTGGGGAAGGGGCTGGGGGTTAGGTTTTATTTCGTGTTGCCCAAACTAGATTGCAGTTGATTGCGAGCTTCAGCCAGAGCTTCGGGGAGCTTGCTAGCATCTCGTCCCCCTGCTTGGGCTAAGTTGGGTCGGCCACCGCCACCACCGCCACAGAGCTTAGCGATCGCGCCAATAAACTTACCTGCTTGCAAGCCAGATTTAACCACAGCAGGACTGAAAGCAGCCACCAAACTCACTTTGTCGGGTTCAGGCACCGAGGCGAGCACGACAGCACCTTCCCCTAATTTCTGGCCTAAGCGCTCTGCCACAGTCTTGAGCGACTCCGGATCTACCCCTTCTAGTTGCGCTACCAAGAGCTTGAAGTCACCCACTGATTCAGCTTGGCCCAATAGTTGATCAGATTTGGCTAGAGCTAGTTCAGCTTTTGCAGTTTCCAATTGCTTTTGGGTGTTTTTCAGCTCGTTTTGCAAATTGGCGATCCGGTCAGTGAGTTCTTCTGGCTTGGCTTTGAAGCGATCGCTCAGATCCCGCACCACGCGATCGCGGACGTTCAGGTAGTCCAGAACTGAGGGACCAGCCACCGCTTCAATCCGCCGTACCCCAGAGGCCACCCCTGTTTCAGAAATAATTTTGAACACGCCGATTTCTGCGGTGTTGCTGACATGGGTGCCGCCACACAACTCCATTGACACACCAGGGAAATCGAGTACCCGAACTTGATCGCCATACTTCTCACCAAACATCGCGATCGCGCCTTTGGCTTTTGCCTCCGCGATAGGCAGCACTTCAATTTGCGCCGTATGCGCTTCAGCCACCCACAGGTTGACTTGCTCCTCTACCTGTTGCACTTCCTCTGGAGTCAGAGGGCGGGGGCAGTTGAAGTCAAACCGCAGGCGATCGAAGGCCACGAGAGAACCCGCTTGAGAAATCGAGTCATCAACCAATCTCCTCAGCGCGGCTTGTAACAGGTGAGTGGCGGAGTGGTTGGCTTGGGCGCGTCGCCGACAAGCTTGGTCAATTTGCGCCGTGACAGTAGCCCCCACTTGCAGCGTACCCCGCTCAATTCGCCCAAAGTGGACAAAGAAATCGGATTCTTTTTTCACGTCATGGATACGCACCAGCACTGCATCGCCAGACAAATAGCCGCGATCGCCCACCTGACCACCAGACTCAGCGTAGAAGGGCGTTTTGTCTAAGATGATCTGAACTTCAGTGCCCGCTTCAGCCGCTTCAGCCGATTTGCCATTCACCAGTAACACTTCAACTTGAACTGTGGCCGAGCGTTCCACATACCCAAGAAACTCAGTGGCATGAACATGCTCCGCCAATGTATCTAGAGAGCCTTGGACAGTCAGGTCGATAGTTTCGTGAGCGTCACGAGAGCGATCGCGCTGCTTCTCCATTTCGGCTTCAAAGCCTTCAAGATCAACCGTGAGGTTTTTCTCCTCAGCAATCTCTTGAGTCAGTTCAACGGGGAAACCGTAGGTGTCGTAGAGCTTAAAGGCATCAGGCCCAGAAACCTGAACCGTTTCGCGCTCCAAAATTTCTGCCAGCAGCTTTTCACCGCGATCGAGGGTTTTGAGGAATTGGGCTTCTTCGCGCTGCAACTCGGTTTTGATGCTGTTTTCCTTCAGCCGCACGTTGGGATAAGCCGAATCAGCCAGGGCGATCGCAGCGTCTGCAACTCGTGTGGTGAATTCACCTTCGATGCCAATCAATCGGCCATGTCGTACGACCCGACGAATCAAGCGCCGCAACACATAACCGCGACCGATATTAGAAGCCGCAATGCCATCGGCAATCATGTGCACCACTGACCGGACGTGATCTCCAATCACCTTCAGCGAAACTTTGGTAGACTCATCCGCTTGGCTGTAATCAATCCCCGCAATGTCTGCGGCAGTTTGAATGATGGGGAAAATTAAATCCGTTTCGTAGTTATTCGGAACTTTCTGAAGGATCTGGGCCATCCGTTCCAAGCCCAACCCTGTATCAATATTTTTGTTTTGCAGCGGCGTCAGGTTACCTTCGGCATCCCGGTTGTACTGCATGAACACCAGGTTGTAGAACTCGATAAACCGAGTATCGTCTTCGAGGTCAATGTGGTCGTCGCCTTTTTCGGGGTGGAAGTCGTAGTAAATCTCGGAGCAAGGCCCGCAAGGTCCGGTGGGGCCAGATACCCAGAAATTATCCTTCTCGCCCATGCGCTGAATTCGGTGCGCCGGAATGCCAATTTTGTCCCGCCACAGGGCAAATGCTTCGTCGTCTTCTTCAAAAACACTTACCACTAAGCGCTCTGGTGGTAGCCCAAATACCTCAGTCGCCAGTTCCCAGGCCCAAGCGATCGCTTGTTCTTTGAAATAATCTCCAAAGCTAAAGTTGCCCAACATCTCAAAAAAAGTGTGGTGTCGGGCGGTACGACCCACGTTCTCAATATCATTCGTGCGGATACACTTTTGAGATGTCGTAGCTCTAGGAAACTCGGGCGATCGCTGTCCCAAAAAAATCGGCTTAAAGGGCAACATACCCGCGATCGTCAGCAGCACCGTTGGATCTTCGGGAACCAAGGAGGCACTCGGTAATATCTGATGGCCTCTGGCTGCATAAAAATCAAGAAACTTTTGCCGAATTTGAGCGCCGCTGAGGGGGGTAACCATGGAACCTTTTTAAAGCGAATTCAGACTGAACAATGACCTCTCATCTATGATGCCGCATGATTCGACCAACTCTGGGCTTTAGCCACATGAAGTTCTGAAGAGAAATAGTGTGGGTCTGGTCGAAGCTCAATCCTACCCGCGCATTCCCTTTCCTTGGGGAATATACGGGTTGCCTTTCAGCAAAAAGCCTCGACCTAGCTGAGGGAATCAGTAATTCAACTGCTGGTTGCGGATCATTCTTAGTGTTAGGTGTAAATAGTTGCAGCATGAGCACACTCAGTAACACCTAGAGGCGGGCCTCACCCCGAATGCGGATTTGCCAGATCTAGGCGTTAACAGCAGTAGCAGATTTTGGAATTTGCGAAGGTTACGGCCTTGATTTCTTCACCAGGCTTCTAAAACGCCAATGACTGCTTCGATCCTGATAGTTGGGGAAAATTATTTTCTAGACGCACTTCTAGATCGGCTCCACGATCTGGCAGACTGCACTGTTGAAACAGCACCTACTCCGGGCGAGGCAATTCCACTGATTCAGGCCCAGCAGCCCGATTTGCTCGTCTTACAGGCTAGTGCCGCTAGCCTCTATTTATGTCAACAGATTAAAGAACAAGCTCGGCTAGCTTGGATTTACTGCCTCCTGATCGCAGAGCCTGATGCAACTGCGAGCCATGCGATGACAGAGATGTCTGTTAGTAGGGGCATGGAACGACAAGTAGAGGCTCTAGAGCAGGGAGCAGATGCTTATTTGGCAATGAACCTCAACTGCCAAACCAGTGAATTGCTGCTGGCTGAATCTATGACGCTGCAAAACCACCTGTTACAGGCTCAGATTCAGGCTGGATTACGGATGGTGCGAAATCATCGTGAGCTGATGCGAGCCAATGACTTGTTATCAGCGATCGCCCTTTCCGATCCCCTAACTGAACTCAATAATCGTCGAGCTTTAGAGTGGGAATTACCGCGTCAGATCCAAAACGCCCGTGCTCGTTCTCTACCTTTGAGCTTGGTGATGTTGGATGTGGATTATTTCAAAGCGGTCAATGATACCTACGGCCATCTAGTAGGCGATCGCATGTTGAAGCTGCTCTCGGCTCGTCTGCGCCACAACCTCCGCTTTTATGACACACCGTTTCGTTATGGTGGCGAAGAATTTGTGATTATTTTGAGCAACACTGATGGTCAAGAAGCGCCGATCGTCGGGCAACGCATTTGCCGTCTCGTAAGTGATCAAGCTTTTAGCATTGACGCCACCTTAGAAATTCAAGCCACGATCAGTGCTGGTGTTGCTTCTTTAGAGCCAGATGATGATCCAAAAGGCATTAGCTTGTTGCGACGAGCCGACCAGAACTTATTGCAAGCTAAATCTGAAGGTAGAAATCGAGCAGTGAGCGGGCCTCAGCCTTGCGCTCGATCTTTACAGATTCAGCCCCCTCCGCTTAGCTAGGGCTCATGTTTATTGCTTAAGCAAGCAACATTGCGCTACAAGCATCGGCAAGGTGTTAAAAATTTCTATAGATGCGCGCCAAAACTCCGGAGATAAACCAAAAGAGAACCTGAATCTGATAATCTCAAGGGATTTCGGTTGGGGCACCTACTGCCTTGTTTGTACTCACCCACTGCACTGCTGCAATAAAATGGCGACAAAAGCTCGATCACGAAGCAATTAGTCCATTGCAACCCTTAACTTACATTTCTAAAAACGACTTGGGCATACTGATTGGGAGTACTGACAAAGAAGCTGAATCAGTTCTAAGGACGGCGATCGCTCAATGGCTAAGAGGTTAGAGGTTAAACGCTCATGGGGCAATTGAATAACACTCCATCAGAACCGCTCCGCGATCCATTGGCAAGCGTGGAAGCAGGAGAGCCACAGACAGAGCAGACGCTCAAAGCCGTGTCGCAGGAACTCAAGCGCCTGCATCAAGACTTGATTGTGCAATTTGCTCAAGATATTGCCCGCCTTCAAGCCGAAAAATCTCACTTAATTGAAGACATTGATCAACTGCGCGGCCAGCATCAGCAATTGCAGGCTGAAAGTCATGAAGCCTTAGAACAACGTCAACTAGCTCAACAGCAGGCTTGGGCGAAGCAACTGGCTCAGGCGATCGCAGATCATCTGCAAATCTTCTTGATGCAGCGCCTGAATCAATCGGGCATCAGTACTCGGCAGAATTCGGGGCAGACGATCGCAGATGCCAACCGTTCATCCAATTCTGATGGTGCTCCCAATAGTGCTAATGCCAATAGTGCTAACGCCAATAGTGTTAACAATGCTGAGATTTACCAAATTCTGGCGTCTTTAGAAACAACCTTTAGTACTACCTTCAGAACTTTGCAGCAGGAGCTAAACAGCTACCAAAGCTCGTTGTCACAACAGCTCAATCGTATGCACAGTCTGGAGCAACAGGGAGAAACAATTTTAGCCGCACTCGTCCAGCGTTTGCGCCAACAACTTCACTCAGAAGAAAGTAACCCTGCTCAACTGCTATCAGGCGATCGCTTTACTCCCTCTATAGAGCCCACTACAGAAGCGCGATCGCTACCTCAAAGCACGACCCAGCCAGTCAATCGGCCACTGGAACCCAGAGGCTCTAGTGCAGAACCCTCCTTACCTTCGCCCCTACCCAGCGCTCAAGGAGCCCAAGAGCCACCGACTGTTCCTCCCCAAACTAAGACCCAAGCCAAGCGACCCTCGCAAGTGCAGGTGGGTTTGATCTTGGTGCTGCTGTCATCCGTGGCGCTGTCATTCCACAACGTGGTGGTTAAAGTTCTGTTTAAGGCCCATATGGTCCTTGGCATTGGTCAGTTGGGGGGAGTTATTACGCCTGGTTTGGGCAACTCGTTGCTCATCCTGTGGATGCGGATGTTGATTGTCGTGCCTTTGTTGGCTTTGCTGGCACCCGTGCTTTATCCACCCATGTGGCAAGAGATTAAACGGTTTTTGCTGGCCCCAGATCGCCGTCCTTTACGCAATGTTGTAGGGAGTGGTGCGTTTCTGTTTCTGTCGCAAGTTTTGATCTACACCGCCCTAGCCCAGATCGCTGCTGGAACCGCCATTACCATTTTCTTTATATATCCCACCATTACCGTGTTCTTGGCCTGGAAGATCTTTGGCGATCGCCCCACCGTATTTCGACTAGTCGTCATGGCCGTGATTTGCTCAGGCGGCATTTTAGCCTTGCCTCAAGTCACGGGGCCTGCAACGGGTAATCTCTGGCTAGGGAGCGTAGCTGCTGCTGTTTCAGGATTTGCCTTTGCTGGCTATGTGATTTTGACTGGCCTGTGTACTCGGAAGCTGCATCCAGTGCCAGTCAGCCTCATTCAATTTGTTACGATTTTTGTGCTCTCCAGCTTGGTTTTGATGTTCCCCGCCCAAGCGTTGACGGTTAAAATCCAGCCAGATATGTGGCCTGGTTTCATGCTGGGTTGTTTGGTCTTAGGAACTGCGACTTTGCTCGGCTATCTCTTTACCAATATTGGAATTCGTTTAATTGGTGCGGCTCCCGCCTCCATTATTAGTGCCACAGGACCCGCATTCACCGCTATTCTCGCTTGGTTGATTATTCAAGACCAACTGCAAAGTCGCCAGTGGTTTGGGGTTTTGTTGGTGACGTTGGGAGTAGCGGGTTTGAACTTTGAACGGATGCGAGGACAGATGAAACCCAAGGCGAGTTAGCTAGGAGCTAGGATGCTTAGGATAGTGCGTTATTGATCCCAGGATTCATGTTGAATCAAGCATCTCTGCCACTGGTACTGACGAGTTTACTGGCCCTCTATTTAGCCTGGAACTTGGGAGCCAACGATGTAGCCAATGCGATGGGCACCTCGGTTGGTTCCAAAGCCGTCACCTTGCGGCAAGCACTGGTGATTGCAGGCATTTTGGAGTTTACGGGCGCGGTTTTATTTGGACATGAGGTAGCTGGGACGCTGGCGACTGGAGTCGTCAACCCAGAACTGTTTGCCACTAGGCCACAAGTACTAGTGGCGGGTATGGTTGCGGTTTTAATCAGTTGTGGTCTGTGGCTGCAAATTGCGACCAGCTTAAGTTTGCCTGTATCTTCCTCCCACGCGGTGGTTGGTGCTTTAGCAGGGTTTGGTTGGGTTGCTGTTGGATCACAAGCAGTCGATTGGCAAGCGGTTGGTTTAATTTCTCTGACCTGGGTAATTACGCCTCTGATTAGTGGAGCGATCGCAGCCTGCTTCTACAGTTTGGTCAAGCGTTGGATTTTGGATCAAGCCGATCCGATTCGATGTTTGGATGAATGGATTCCTTGGCTGAGTGTGGCGCTATTCAGCGTGTTTGGGGTGATTGTTTTGCCATCCCTGAGCCAACCAATTCAGCAGTTTTTAGTGTCTCGCCTCGGTATTACCTTGCCCCAGCACGATATTCCCTTGCTGATCGGAGCGATCGCCACAATGGGATTAACTTGGGTGAACTGGCAACAACTGGCAGGGCGAGGACAGCTAGAGGATGCTCCCAGGCAGGTAGAGCGACAAATTGGGCAATTTCAAGTACTCAGTGCTTGCTTTGTGGCGTTTGCTCATGGCTCTAATGATGTTGGGAATGCCGTTGCTCCCTTGGCTGCGATCGCCTACATTCAGCAAACAGGTTTCGTGCCAACCCAAAATTTCAGTGTTCCTCTATGGATTTTGGTGATTGGTGGGGTTGGCATTGTGGCGGGTTTGGCGGTTTTGGGCAAAAAGGTGATCGCGACGATTGGGGAAGGCATCACCGCGCTGCAACCGAGTGGAGGATTCTGTGCTGAGTTAGCCACCGCTGCCACCGTTCTGCTAGCTTCGCGCTTAGGTCTACCCGTTTCTACTTCTCATGCGCTGGTAGGTGGCGTGGTAGGCGTGGGATTGGTGAAAAGTTGGCGTTCAATCAAGTTTGCCACCCTCCGGGAGATCGGCTTGGCTTGGTTGGTAACGATTCCCGTTGCTGCTGCATTATCAGCTTTGATCTTTACCAGTATTCGATTTTTCTGGTTGTAAAGCGATCACCCTATGTGACTAAACAAAAGGGGCTAAACCAGACCAATTAAAACAATGGGTTGTGGTCGTAATCGAAACAACGGCCTTGATGCCAAGTGCGTCCAGTTTGTTCACAGCTGTCTGGGGTCGTTAGCCAAGGAATTCCAGCTGGGTGAAACGCCGAAGAAAGTAGAGACAACGGCGAGTAGAACAAGCCGTATCCAACACTGGCGCTAGCAGTCAAGAAGAGCGCTACCTGAAGGCCAAGGGCAAAAAGTTGAAGCAATGTGGGGCTGGAGCGATGTGTTTTTTGCGTTCTTCGTGGCTGAACTAAACAAGACTTCGAAGCGATCGCAGCTTCACCAACAGGTTTGCTACTAAAAGAATCAATAGGCTCTGTTTCTGGCATCTCAAAAGTAATTTTGGGGGCTAAGGATGACAGGTAGAACACCCCCTAAAATTCTTGCAAAAGTAGACAATATCAACCTTTGCCAAACTCTTGCTGCTTTCACTTGTTTGATTGCTGCAAAATTCATTAGTGAAATTAAGACAGTAACTTACAAGCGATCGCTAGCCAAGGAAAGATTCGTCAAAAGCTTTAATTAGCTTTACCCAAGCGTCTTCCAAGCTGGTGCCTTCAGTAGTCGGCGGACAATTGAGGAGAGCTTGCTTCCCTTGAATATGTACTCAAGTCTAAGAGAAGTGGTGCTAATACGTAAATAGTTTGTATGAAATATCGCCTGAGCTACGGTCGTCAATCCAGGTAGATGAAAGCCCTGCGGTTTTTGACTTTTGGGTAGTTGCAGCCAGTTTTGTAGTAATTACATCTATTATCTAAAGTATGTACTTCTTCGGTAAAGGGTAGGCATGGCTGCTTGCGATCGCTACAGAGAGGATGGCATGGTTGATTTCAACAGGGAAGCGTCCTAAAGCGCAGCAGTGCAAAAGCAAGCTAGCCCCTGAAAGCATCTACGTAAATTGAGTTTTACGATCGCCCTTACCTCCCAAACAGTGGTTGGAGATAGGGAAAGATTTGCTTTGGCTTCGGTAAAGCTGGACCGATCGGATCGAAAAGCTAACGTCAAACTAGCTCTAATATTACTGCTCACCTTCGTGCAGAAAGAAATCTATGACTACTGGAAGTGTGTTGAAAAAATTATCACTTGCTACTCTAGGAGCCTCTGTAATCGCTTTAGGCGCAGCAACATCGGCCCAAGCAAACAGTATAATCTTTGATGGCGGTGGCCCAAATCCACAAACTGGCCGTGAGATGACTGCGTGGGTGCAGACTGACGATTTTATCTTAAGTACCGCTCAATCTCTAACAGCTGTTCAGTTCTGGACTCTTGAACGCAGTTCTGGAAAGAATTGGGATGGAAATCTCTCGTACTTTCTCTTTAATGATAATGGCGGTTTACCTGCCAATACTCCCTTTGTTTCTGGCAATGGAGTCAATATAGTTAAGCAAGCAACTGGTAATACTAATAATCCCTTTGATGACTACGGGTTCAATCTTCAAGAGTACAAGTACTCGTTCAATCTTCAAAATTCAATTTCCTTATCAGCCAGTACAAAATATTGGCTAGGTTTGCACCTTTCCTTTGATTTTGATCGAGATGAGATTCATTGGGAGAGTACAAGCGCTGGATTTGGTTCAACTGGCAAAGAATCTTTCCAGGGAACCTTCGATAACTGGGAAGACAACGGGATCAATCATGCCTTTAACCTAAATGGTACTAGCGAAAAAGTTCCTGAACCATCCTCTATATTAGGTTTTCTAGCTTTAGGTACTTTGGGTGCAGGTTCACTGAAGCGCAAACAGCAACAGAAGGTTGTCGTCAAAGCATAGGCGAATAAAATCAGAATCTATTTTTAAAGTTTAGCTACTGCCGTTTCTGCCATCAAAAGATACGGCAGTTTTTAACTTGAGTTTCAAAAGGCGATCGCTCTAGCTGGTTAAAGTACATCGGGGGAAGCTGAGCTATCTCTCTACTTGCTCACCTAACCACTGTAGATATGATGGGGAACCTGCCACGATAGGCAAGGCAATAATTTCTGGCACGTCGTAGGAATGTACTTCCTGGACTTTAGCAGCCAAAGCTGCAAATTTCGTTAAGTCTGTTTTGATTAAAAGCTGCCATTCTTGGTCTTTGTGAACCTGCCCCTGCCAGGTATAAACCGAATGAATCGGGGTGAAACTGACACAAGCTGCTAGCTTCGAGGTAATCAAAGCTTCTGCGATCGCCTCGGCTTCTGCTTGGGAGGAGGCTGTCACGAAAACAACGCCATAGCGCTGGGTAGTTTCTGGCTCCATCTTCAACTTCCATCCAACTAGACTGCTGATTTAACTGATTTGACTTCAGGCAGACGTAGCACGCTGCGTTTCTACTTTAGACTGAGCGGACATCAATGAACTGAGCGTTACTTCAGGCGCTTTCCGGTCATGATCAGAAAAATATTGCTGTGGTGGATTTGGGCAGGGTTTGTCTTATACACCATCCGCTTGGCACCGCTCGATCAACCCGATACCTGGGCGATCGCCCGCAAGTTGCTCACCCTCCAGTGGGCAGACTTGAATACTTATCTTGTGGTGATCTTCTGTCTGATGGGAGTATGGCCGATGATCTATGCCTGCTTGATGTTTGCGGATGGGCGGATGCAATCGATTCCCGCATGGCCCTACTTCCTGGGTTCTAACGGGACAGGTGTGCTGTGTTTGTTGCCCTACTTAGGATTACGACAACCGAACCAATCTTTTGCTGGGCCTAAAGACAACTGGCTGCAAACGTTAGATTCCCGTTCTATGGGGATTGGCTTAACTGTGTGCGCGATCGCTTTGATTGCTTACGCCTTGATAGTGGGGGATTGGACAGACTTCGTGCAGCAGTGGCAAACAAGGTCTTTTGTGCATTTAATCAGCATCGACTTTTGCCTGATGTGCCTGATCTTTCCCATATCGACCTTGTTGAACGATGACATGGCCCGTCGGGGTCTGCATAACCCACAACTTTTTTGGCTAGCCGCTCTACTCCCTTTGTTTGGGCCTCTGATCTACCTCTGCCTGCGACCTCCCCTGCCAGAAGTAGCTCCAACCACATCGCCTCCTACACCAACAACCCCAGGCATTGTTTAGGACTCAGCTCACCGCTGATTCTTGACCTCCAATCCACAAGCGCACAATGGATAAGCTCAGAATAATTAGAAACAGCACTAGCCCAATTGTGCAGGCGTAACTCATCTCTAGGTTTTGAAAAGCTTGCTCGTAGAGGTAGTACACAATCGTCTTAGAACTATTGCGCGGGCCACCTTGGGTCATGATGTAAATTTCCTCAAAGACTTTGGTGGCAGAAATAGAGGAGATCACCGCCACGAGAAACAAATAGGGCTGCATCAAGGGAACGGTGATGTCCCAATGCTTCTTAATGCCATCGGAGCCATCGATCGCTGCGGCTTCATATAAATCTGCCGGAATCGATTGTAGTCCTGCCAAATAAATCACCATGTAGTAGCCCAAACCCTTCCAAATGGTGACTGCCATGACACTGAACAGGGCAAACCGAGGGCTGGTCAACCAAGGAATCCCTTCCGTCATCCCCAATGCCTTAAGAAATTGATTCAGGAGGCCGTTATCGGCGTAGAGCCAGCGCCAAGCAATCCCAGCCACCACCATTGAGATCACGACAGGTGTGTAGAATGCCACCCGAAACCAACGAATACCGCGCAGCTTTTGGTTAACTAAGATTGCTAAGCCCAGGGGTGCGATGACTAAAATCGGCACGACACAAACCAGATAAAGCACCGTGTTGCGTAGAGTTTGCCAAAATACAGGATCAGTCCATAGGCGCTGGAGATTGCTGAATCCTGCCCATTGCGGCGGTTGGGTCAGGTCATATTCAAAGCGGGTAAAACTAAGATAAAACGCCTGTAGAGCAGGCCAAAAAACGGTCAGGCTCAGAACAATCAGCGCTGGCAACAGGAATAAGTAGGGAGTTAGCTGTTGTCTAAAAGCACCGTCTTTAGAAATTAATTTCTGCATTGTGGCCAAAGGATGCGGCGAAGAAAACGGGAGGGAAGCGGAAATAGTTATCCGACCATTATCAGTTCTGCCTGTCCCCTCCGATCAAGGTTGAGTCCGAAAACTGTTGGCTAGGCTGGTGCGAATTCTTTGTAGCTCAGCTTGGTTCACATCTCGGCTGCTCAGCAAGAGCAAAACGCGATCGCCCAAATCGGAGCAGATCATAAACACGGAGATATTCAACTTGGAATTGACATCGCCGTAAGTCACAGTGCCGTCAGATGCCACTCGGACTAAGCGCTGAGCTAGCAGAAATTGTCGGGCTTTACTCAAACAAGCACTCTGATTAGTCGTTCCTGACGGCAACCACTCCGACCAAGCTCCCCCTAGCCCACCCGCAGTTCCAGGTGCAGCTAGGAAAAGATTCATACTACTTGTGATCAAAGCGGCGATCGCCCAACTGATTCGCATCTTTAAAGTCGGAGTACGTAAGCCTAAACTATTAATTTTGAGCGGTAGTTGAACCCAGCGAGCCAGTAAATTACGGCCTGAATCAAGTGAAGCCATAACTTTAACTCTCATTCCTCCTCACCCACTAAAGTCCAAACGTAGCCATCAGGAGCTGTGAAGGAAAAGCTGGGTTCGCCGAATTCGTTGGAGAGGATGGGGGTGAGTTGCTCTGCTGAGCTAGCCTGAATCCGATCGCGGAACGCTTCTATTCCTTGGACCCGGTAAGTGTAGAGGGACATGCCTAAGCTTCCGGGCTGGGTATCGGTGTGGCGATCGCGGAGTGGGATGGATTCGGGGAAGCGGATGATGTAGAGTCTACCAGAGCGGGCAGCTTGGAGATCTGTTGGGGATGAGCGGGGTTCATCAAAGGCAGTGACGAGGAAGCGCTCTCCAGGTTCTAGGTCAAAGATCTGGCGTCCGGCAGGTGAGCTTTCGTAGCTGGTTTCTACGTCGTCACGGACTCGCACTAAGCCCAGTACGTCTTCGTAAAATTTGAGGCTGGCTTTGCTGTCGTCTTGAATCACCAAGCCCATGTGGGTGAATTGGCTAGTTTGGAAGAGGGCATGTTCGTGAATGGTGCCGTAGTGGGGCAGGCTGTAGCCGAATCGCTGAAACAAGACTTGGCGAACTAGAGGTTGCAGCAGCAGCATTTCGCGCACACCGATCGCCTCTCCTGTAAAAGGCTGACTTTTGCGATCTTTGTTGTAGATGACTTCCCAATGCGGTTGGATGTAACGGATGGGCCATCCCGCAATAGCAGCTTCCTCGGCATGGTTCCACAAAGTAAGGGCATCGGCAGTCATGGTGGTGGCCCAGCGATTACCTTTCACCTTCATCGAATCTAAACCCAAGCCTTCGTTGGTGGGATACTCCCAGACCATAAGACGAATCAAGCCATGATCGGCGTTTTGGTGGTACAACCGCAGCGATCGCACCGCTGAATTCACGCCGTACAATTGCTGAGCGGTTTCTGACGTTAACTCGCCAATTTGCCCAATCCGATAGCCAAATTGCTCCCAGTACTGAATCGATGCCAGTGGGTCCACCACACCGATACAAACTTCGTAGATGCCTGCAACAATTTTGGGTTGGCTGGAAATCATCGGAAATGCCACCAACGAAATTGAAATGTATAGGCAGCATATTCTAATCTAGCCTGCTAGATTGGCAATGCCCGTTATCTCATCCACGCCACAAGTGGCTTTATGGTAAAAAAACTGTTTTCGCTTGGTCTATTAGTCTTTATCCCTATTTCCATTGCGGCAGAACAACTGCACTGGGGATCACTGGCCGTCTTTATCACCTCAGCGATCGCGATCGTTCCCTTGGCAATTTGGTTGAGTACAGCCACCGAAGAAGTCGCTGTGATCACTGGCCCCTCCATTGGCGGGTTGTTAAACGCGGTTTTTGGCAATGCCACCGAGTTAATCATTGCCTTGGTTGCACTCCGAGCAGGGCTGATTGATATTGTGAAAGCCAGCATCACTGGCACCATCATCAGCAACTTACTTTTAGTGATGGGCCTGTCAATGTTTTTAGGCGGCTTACGCTACAAAGAGCAAGACTTTCAGCCGATTGTGGCGCGGGTGAATGGCTCCTCCATGACCTTAGCGGTGACCGCACTCGTCTTGCCTGCGGTTGTGCTTTACACCTCCGATGGGGTGGAACCAGCCGCGATGACTCACCTCTCTGTTACCGTTGCCGCCGTTCTGGTGATTGTTTACGGCTTAACCTTACTGTTTTCCCTCAAAACCCATAGCTATCTTTACGAAGTGGGTTTAGTCGATTTAGAAGAGCAATCGTCCCAAACAAGCCACGCTGAATCTACTGAGCATAAACCCAACTTACCTCTCTGGATCGGGGTTCTAGTCATCGCCACCCTAGGAGTCGCCTTCGAGTCAGAAATGTTTGTTG
Organism: Trichocoleus desertorum ATA4-8-CV12; assembly: GCA_019358975.1. Classification (NCBI taxonomy): domain Bacteria; kingdom Bacillati; phylum Cyanobacteriota; class Cyanophyceae; order Leptolyngbyales; family Trichocoleusaceae; genus Trichocoleus; species Trichocoleus desertorum. The sequence goes on along the minus strand of JAHHIL010000002.1, from coordinate 104,228 downwards.
GCGTTGTCGAGGAAGCCACCGCAGGCTTAGGACTCACCCCCCTGTTTACTGGCGTCATTTTGCTGCCACTCGTCGGTGGTGCGGCTGAATACGTCACCGCCGTCCGTGTCGCCATCAAAAACAACATGGACCTCTCCGTCTCCGTAGCAATGGGGTCCAGCCTCCTAGTCGCACTCCTAGTCGCCCCCATCTTAGTCCTAGTCGGACAAATCATCGGTCAACCGATGGACCTCAGCTTCAACCCCTTCGAAATCGTCGCCGTCGCGATCGCCGTCGTCGTCGCCAACCTAATCAGCCTAGACGGGCGATCCAACTGGCTAGAAGGCGCATTATTGCTCGCAACCTATACCGTCTTGGGGGCAGCCTTTTACTTCCATCCAGCTTAGAGGAAGGATGAAGGAGGAGGGATGAAGGATGAAAGATGAAGGAGGAGGGATGAAGGATGAAAGAAGAAGGTGAGGGGTGAGGAGAGAGGAGTGAAGAGTCAGGAGTCAGAAGCCAGGAGTTAGGAGTCAGAAATGAAGAAGTAGTAACAATCAAAGCCTCGAAACACTCACACCCAGCTTCGTTTGGAGGGGGTCTGGGGGACGCAACCGTCCCTCAGCGGGGGTTTGGGGGCGAGTGCCCCCAAGGCTCGGATTTAGCAGAGTTAAGCACAAGACAACCTTTTAACCTGCCAACCCCAAAAGCCTAGCTTGTCAACTTCGCGATCGCCCGCTCCACCGCCTGCAAAGCCAAATCCACCTCCGCCTCACTCACAATCAACGGTGGCACCCACCGCAACACCTTCGGCCCTGCCGGAACCAACAACAACCCCTCCGCCATCGCCGCCTTCACAATATCCCCAGCAGTTAAGCTAACCTCTGACCGCAACACCAAACCATTAATCAACCCCCAACCCCGTACCTCAGCGAGCAAGGTCGGATAACGCTGAGCGATCGCCTCCAACCCAGCCCGTAACTGCTCCCCTCTCGCTTGAGTATTCGCCAGCAAATTCTCTTGCTCTAGGGTATGGCAGACACTCAAAGCCACGCCACAAACAAAGGGATTGCCACCAAAAGTGCTGGCATGATCGCCCGCCTCAAACACATCACAGAACGATTTGCTCAGCAGCGCCCCAATTGGGATGCCACCACCCAAACCTTTGGCAGACGTAAAAACATCAGGTTCAATCCCCAAGTTCTCATAGCCCCAGAGCTTGCCAGAGCGTCCCATCCCTACTTGCACTTCATCCAGAATTAGCAAAATGCCCTTCTGGTCACAAATTTCGCGAATTCGCTGGAAGTAAGCCACATCACCCGGATTCACGCCGCCTTCTCCTTGCAACGGCTCCAGCAGAATTGCTGCCACGCGCCGTTCCTGGCTGTCTAACTCCGCGATCGCCGCTTCTAGCGCTGCCAAGTCGTTATAGGGCACATAGTGAAACCCTGGCACCAAGGGGTTAAAGTTCTTCTGATACTTGGGCTGACCTGTGGCTGTGATCGCCGCCAAAGTGCGCCCGTGGAAACTGGCATGGGCCGTGATGATCACCGGATCACTAATATGCAAAACCGTATGGGCATACTTGCGGGCTAGCTTGATCGCCCCTTCATTGGCTTCCGCCCCGGAGTTACAGAAAAAGGCGCGATCGGCACAAGAATGCTCTACTAACCACTTGGCCAACTCACCTTGCTGCGGAATGTAGTAGAGATTAGAAACATGATGTAGAGTTTGGATTTGCTGCGTTACGGCTGCTACCAAAGCAGGGTGAGCATGGCCCAGCGTGCAAGTGGCAATTCCCGCTACAAAGTCTAGGTACTCTCGGCCTTCTGTGTCCCAAACGCGGCAACCTAATCCTCGCTCTAGTGCCAAGGGAAAACGACCGTAGGTGGTCATGACATATTCATCAAACTCAGCCGCACTAAAAGCAGTCGCTGAGGGCTCTACAGGAAGATGGGGAACTAGCGTTTCTGGGCTCACAGACTTAATCCTTGTACGAGTACTAAACTGCGAAGAACTAATCAAACTCCTAGATTAATCGAATTTTGCAAAAACCTGTGCAGCTTCTAGGCAGAGTTTATTCAAGGTTTGATAACGACTTAAACTTTGGACTGAGCGTAAGGCAACTTCAGGTTGCCCAATCAATCTCGTCGTCTGCATCTACCCATGTCCCAAACCATGCACTTGAGCCAACTGACTGGATTCTTTGAAAACGTACCGTTATTGCTGATTAGTTCCAATCAAGGGCCAGTTGCAGCCTTAGTACCCACGCTGATCATTCTTTTGCTGGTCGCTACAGTCGTTGCTTTGTTGTCGCGGCGGTTCCGGATTCCTTATGTGACTGGGTTGGTGTTGGCAGGACTAGCGATCGCTGAATTCTTACCAAGCCGCATCGGCCTAGATTCCTCTCTGATTCTGAATTTGTTTCTGCCCATTTTGTTGTTTGAAGCGGCAATCAACACAGACATCAGTCGTCTCCGCAGCATGCTGAAGCCAATTGTGTTGTTAGCTGGGCCTGGAGTGGCGATCGCGTCGGGGGTGACCGCCATTATCCTCAAATTTGGTTTGGCCTTAGCTTGGATTCCAGCACTTTTGCTCGGCGTGATTCTGGCAATCACCGATACGGTTTCGGTTATTGCTGTGTTTAAGGAGGTCCCAGTTCCAGGGAGACTGTCCACCATCGTAGAGGGCGAGAGCCTATTTAATGACGGGGTGGCCCTGGTTTTATTCAGCTTGATTTTGCAGGTTTACGAAACAGGGTCGCTCACGGTGGGCGAGAGTATCCAAGAACTGATCGTAGTGATGATCGGTGGCTCTTTAGTCGGAGCTGCTTTAGGGTACTTAAGCACAGGGCTATTTGTGCGCTCGGATGACCCACTCAGCAGCATTTTGCTCACCGTAGCAGTGGCGCTGGGGGCCTTTCAGCTTTCCCAACTGATTGCTGTCTCTGGGGTGGTAGCGGTAGTTGTGGCGGGGTTAATTCTCGGCAACTTAGGCTTGTCGCGAGGGGTGTCTGCTTCTAGCCGCATCACGCTGTTGAGTTTCTGGGACTACGCGGGGTTCGGAGTTAATACGTTTATCTTTTTGCTGATTGGCTTAGAAATTGATTTGCCAACGCTGTGGCGCACGCTGCCTGCGGTGTTACTGGGAGTTTTGGCCTACCAAGTGGGGCGATCGCTCTGTGTGTATCCCTTATTAGCCATTGTGGGCAAGTTCGATCGCGCTGTACCGTTGCGGTGGCAGCATGTCCTGTTTCTCGGCAACATCAAAGGGTCGCTGTCAATGGCCTTAGCACTCAGTTTGCCTACTAGCTTGCCAGGGCGAGGAGAATTAATTGTGCTGGTGTTTGGCGCGGTATTGCTGTCACTGGTGGCCCAGGGTCTCAGTTTGCCCTGGATTGTACGGCGGCTGCAACTGTCTCCAATCTCCCATGCAGGCCAGCAGGTAGAGGAGTTACAGGCGCAGCTCATTGCCGCCAAAGCCGCTCAAGATGAATTAGATGGGTTGTTGAAAACGGGAGTACTACCTCGCTCAATTTTTGAAGAAATGCGCTCTGCTTATCAGGTGCAGGTAGTTTCGGCGGAGAAAAGCTTACGCGACTTGTTTAACCGTCGCACTGATCCAGCGGTCGTAGGGCATGGCTCGGCAGAAACGTTTGGCGATCGCATCAAGCTTGATGCCATTCGTAGACGCTTACTCTTAGTAGAGAAAGGAGCCCTCAACGATGCGTTGCGGAAACGGGTTCTGTCTCCGGAGATCGTGCGATCGCGCTTGCGTAGCATTGATGAGCAGCTATTAGGATTGGAAGACGATTAGGTACAACCCTGCACAAAATCAATCACCTCATGCAAGGCTCCTGGCTTAGTGGCAATCAAAATGGTCGAACCAGGTTCTAGGACTGTGCTGCCATTGGGGATAGTCAGAGGCATTTGAGGGTGGGGCTGATAGCCAATAATCAGAGATCCAGTCGGAAAGCGTTGATCTTGCGCCACTTCCGCCACACTCCGTCCCACCACATGGCATTGACCCGGAATCGCCAGCTTCAATACTTCGATTTGGCCTTGCTCAAAGTGCATGATCGATTCCACTTCCGGATACTCGATCGCATTCACCATCGTCGAGACCGCTAGTTCGATCGCATTAATCACATGAGTCGCACCTGCAATCCGGTAAGGCTCGCCAAAATCTCGATGTCGCATCCGCACCATGATCTGCGGCACCCCGTAGTGCTTACCCAAAGTTGCCATGGCTAAATTCAGAGCATCATCTCGTAAAACCGCAGTTAGAGCATCGGCTTTGCGAATCCCCGCTTCTAGTAAAACTTCTGTGCTGACAGCGCTGCCCTCGAAAGCCATGACTCCCACTTGCTCGCGTGCGTAGCGACAAGCAACCGGGTCAATATCAATCACGGCTACCGTATGTCCTAAATCGACTAATCTCTGGGCTAAGTTGAGTCCAATCAGCCCTGCTCCACCAATTAGTACGTACATTGATTTCCCTGGTTGACGGCCCTTTTGCTTTACTGTACAAACTTTGGACAACTCGCGACTGTACGACGAGTCACTCAGCCTTGAGGGATGATCCCATAACGCTTCTGCGCTACGCCCTGCGATCGCGGGTATGCTGCAAACATAGACCCTTCAGCGCTGTTGTGTGAATCCCAACAACTTCTTTAACTCTCAAACCACCATTGAGCAAAGATATCGGCGCATCCAAGCTGAGCTGATTGGCGGCGCGATCGCTCTGGCTGGAGTGTTTCTGATTGGTACGGTTTGGTATCACTGGATTGAGGGGTGGCGCTGGCCCGATGCCGCCTATATGACCGTGATTACTCTCTCCACGGTCGGCTTTATGGAAGTCCATGAGTTGGGCGATCGCGGACGGTTATTCACCATCATCTTGATCTTTATGGGAGTGATGGCGATCGGCTATATCGTCAATCGGTTCATAGAAGCATTAATTCAAGGGTACTTTCAAGCAGGACTGCAGTTACAGCAGCGACGACGCATCATGGAATCACTCTCGCAACACTATATTCTTTGTGGATTTGGGCGTACAGGCCGTCAGATTGCCCAAGAGTTTCAGGCGGAAGAAATTTCCTTCATTACCATCGACTCTGACCTGAGCCAAGTTCACGAGGCTCAACAGCTAGGCTATATTGCCATTCAAGGAGATGCCACGCTCGATGAGGTGCTAATTGGTGTGGGGATTGAGCAAGCGGTTTGCCTCGTTGCCGCTTTGCCGTCCGATGCTGAGAATCTCTATACAGTGCTTTCGGCTAAAACTCTGAATCCGCAAGTTCGGGCGATCGCCAGAGCCAGTACCGAAGAAGCGATGAAAAAGCTGCAACGCGGTGGCGCAGATGCTGTCGTGTCTCCCTACATCACCGGGGGGAAACGTATGGCAGCCGCAGCCCTCAGACCCCAAGTGATGGATTTTGTCGATGGCATTTTGACCGGGACAGACCGAGCATTCTACATGGAGGAGTGCCTGCTGGAGCCAGGAACCTGCCCTTATGTAGGCCAAACCTTACGGGAAGCTCGTCTGCGTGGGCAAACGGGAGCCTTAGTGTTAGCGATTCGCCGTGCCGATGGAAGCTTAATTGCAGGTCCCACTGCCGACACCACTTTGATGAGCGGGGATGTGCTCATTTCTATAGGAACTGCTGAGCAACTGCGCGAACTCAATCAAGTCCTGGGGCCGATTCGCCATCGCGTGCCTCGTCTACCCAAGCACACTTAAAGCTCAGTTCTACTAGTCAGCTCTACGGGGGCGTGAGTTGATGGCCACATTGAGCGCAAAAGCGATCGCCCAGGCTCACTGCTTTGCCACACTGGGAGCAAAAGCGCTGGGTTGCTTCGGTGCCTGGAGTTGGGGGAGGGGTGCCAATTTGCATTTGCATATTGCCCATTCGCATCTGCATGGGTTCTAGCTGCATCTGCATATCTCCCATCTGCATAGGTGGCAGTGGAGCCAGGGGTGGCAGTGAAGACATTGGCTGCATCGGAGAGATAGGCGGCATCGGAGAGATAGGCGGCATAGGCGGCAGGGATGACGCAGCAGCAACATTATCATGGCTTGCAATCACGGGTTGCAGCGGCAAAATTTCTGCCCCCATCAAGGTCGGCGGCGCAGGTAGCAAATTGATACTTCCTGCCGCAATTTGCAAAAAGAACTGACCTTCAGCGGCCTCAATCCGCAGAATCCATCCGCTTGGCGTGCGAAATAGCGTGGGCGGTACTGCCCAATGTCCGGTCGTGAGACTAGTCCACTGGCTCTGCTGTTGCCCTCCACTCAAGCTGCTTAGAGCGATCGCAGTCTGGGTGCCTACGTTTTCGACCTGGAGCTGCTCGGTACTGCTGAGATTGCCAACATAAGCCATAGAAACTTTAAGCAGGGCGATCGCGTTCACTAGCAGGTTAACGTGCAAGTCAAGGCGTTTTTCGTAGCGGTTGCTACAGTATTGAACTCCCTCAGCCTCTATCAAGGATCAAATACTCCAACAAGTTGGGTGGTTTGCTGTGCGATTTGATCACTACGATCCAGAGGGCTTTTATGACGAGTTGTTCACTGCCAAAAGCCAGCCCCGCCCGGAAGCCACCCTCTTAATCGAACGGTTCAATTCTTTCTCAGCTAGTGAAATTAAACGTCGTCAGCAATCGGCCCAAATTGCCTTAATGAAACTAGGTGTAACATTCAATGTCTATAGCGACGGGCAAGGCACAGAACGCATCATGCCTTTTGATATCATTCCCCGCATTGTCTCCGCGCAAGAATGGAAAGAACTAGAGCAAGGCTTAAAGCAACGTATCTACGCGCTGAACTTGTTTCTGCATGACATCTACAATGAGCAAAAAATTCTGCGGGATAGCGTGATTCCAGCAGAACTGATTTACTCAGCTACAGGGTTTCTCAAGCCTTGCCTCGGCCTGAATCCACCGGGAGGCATTTGGTGTCACATTACTGGAACTGATTTGGTGCGCGATCGCGATGGGCGCTGGTATGTGCTAGAAGACAATCTCCGCTGTCCCTCTGGTGTCTCCTATGTGCTAGAAAATCGGCGTGTCATGAAGAGTACTTTCCCCCAACTCTTCAACACGATGCCGATTCAACCCGTAGAAGACTACCCCAGTCACCTCCTAGAAACGTTGCTAAATTTAGCGCCAGAGTATCTTAGTGACCCCACCGTCGTGGTGCTGAGTCCCGGTATCTACAACTCCGCCTACTTTGAGCATTCTTTCCTGGCCCAACAAATGGGCGTGCAACTGGTGGAAGGGCGGGATCTAGTAGTTGCCGATGGCTATTTGCAAATGCGAACGACCAAAGGTTTGCAGCGAGTCGATGTGATCTACCGTCGCATTGATGATGATTTTATTGATCCCCAAGCTTTCCGCTCAGACTCGCTGCTAGGGGTTCCAGGGCTGATGGAGGTCTACCGCGCCGGACGAGTGGGTTTGGCTAATGCCCTAGGGACAGGCGTAGCTGATGATAAAGTCATTTACGCTTATGTGCCGCAGATTATTCGCTACTACTTAGGCGAAGAACCGATTCTGGCCAATGTGCCAACTTACCTTTGCTGGGAACCGCAACAGCAAAGCCATGTTTTAGCGAATCTAGACAAGCTGGTGGTCAAAGCTGCCAACGAGTCCGGCGGGTATGGGATGTTGATCGGTTCTCAAGCCTCTCCAGCAGAGCGTGAAGCTTTTGCCGAAAAAATCAAGGCCAATCCCCGCAACTACATCGCCCAACCGACGCTCTGTCTCTCTCGTGTGCCCACCTTAATGGAAGAGCAAATTGAAGGCTGTCACGTCGATCTACGCCCCTACATTCTCTACGGCAAAAACATCTACGTTAGTCCTGGCGGCTTAACCAGGGTAGCGCTGAGAAAAGGCTCTCTCGTCGTCAACTCCTCTCAGGGCGGCGGCAGCAAAGATACTTGGGTGGTCTGCAAGTAAGGAGGTAGAAATTATGCTCAGTCGAGTCGCGGATTCAATTTATTGGCTGAATCGGTATGTAGAGCGGGCCGAGAATGTGGCTCGTTTCATTGAAGTAAATCTGAATTTATTGCTAGACTCTCCCGCCGGAGTCACCCAGCAGTGGGAGCCCCTGATCCTGACTACAGGCGACTTACCTTTGTTTCAGCAGCGCTATGGCGAAGCGACCGCAGACAATGTGATGCGGTTTCTCACCTTCGATCGCCAGTATCCGAATTCGATCCTCTCTTGTCTGTCCGCAGCCCGCGAGAATGCTCGTTCGGTGCGAGAGGTGATTTCCTCGGAGATGTGGCAGCAGCTCAATGCCTTCTACTTTATGGTGAAAGAGGCGGCTGAGGCAGAGGCGACACCTGAATGGCAGGACTTCTTTGCTGAGGTAAAAATGTCTAGCCATTTGTTCGCGGGGATTATGGATGCCACAATGACCCACAGCGAAGGTTGGCACTTTGGGCAAATTGGCCGCTTGCTAGAAAGAGCGGACAAAACAGCGCGCATTCTAGATGTGAAATACTTTATCCTGCTCCCCTCGGCTAAAGATGTGGGCACCACTTTGGATCAGTTGCAGTGGATGGCGCTCCTGAGGTCAGCCAGTGCTTACGAAATGTATCGCAAACGGCAGCGGCACCGAATTAACCCAACTGCAGTGGCAGAGTTCCTGGTTCTCGATCGCGAATTTCCCCGCTCGATTCAGTTTTGCATTCTACAAGCGGAGCGATCGCTGCATCTGATCACAGGCACCCCAACCGGAACTTGGAGTAACCCAGCGGAGCGGGCAGTAGGACGGTTGCGCTCCGAGTTGGGCTACCTGACGATTGACGACATTATTGAAGCAGGGTTACATGAGTTTTTAGATAAAATTCAGCGCCAACTGAATGACATTGGCGAAAAAGTCTTTTCTACCTTTGTCGCCGTCAATCCGGTATAAAGCCTGGATCACGCGATCGCTCCATTCTCCCCCTCTCCTCCTAACTCCCCTTGCATTACCAAATCGCCCACACCACTACCTACAGCTACAGTCAGCCTGTGACCTTGGCTCCCCACTTGGTCAGGCTGCGGCCTCGCTGTGATGCCAGCCAATCATTGCAATCGTTCTCGTTAGTGATTGACCCTAAACCGTTGGGTATCTCCCAGATCACAGACTTAGACGGCAATGCAGTAGTTAAGCTGTGGTTTCAGCAAGAGTTAACCGATCGCTTGCAAGTTCAGGTGTTGTCACAAGTCGAAACGCTCCGGAGCAACCCCTTCGACTATTTGATGGAGGCGTGGGCGTTGAAGTTGCCGATTGATTATCCTGCCTCCCTACATACCCAGCTCAAACCCTACTTAAGCGGGCAAACGCTACACTATTCCACTGCTCTTGATCCCGTCGCTGTGAAGTTAGCGCAGGAGATTCATCAAGCTACTGGGGGAGACGCGATCGCTTTTCTTTCAGAACTGAGTCAGCGCATCCACCAAACCTGTAAACATACAATTCGCGAATTTGGCGAACCTCTAGCGCCGGGGATCACCTGGGCACAACGCTTAGGCTCCTGTCGCGATTTGACCGTGTTGTTTATGGAAGCTTGTCGGGCGATGGGATTGGCGGCACGGTTTGTCAGTGGTTATGAGGCAGGCGATCGCCAAGCCACGGAGCGACATCTCCATGCTTGGGCAGAAGTGTATTTACCTGGAGCAGGCTGGCGCGGTTATGATCCCACCCAGGGCTTAGCAGTGGCCGATCATCACATTGCGTTGGTGGCGAGTGCGGCTCCAGGTTACGCTGCACCCATTTCCGGGACGTTGAATCGAGCGGGCGCAGTCCAATCTAGCCTGAAATATCACTTATCCATTCAAGCTCTCACGGACTCTGGATTTTCCCAATTCGCGACGAATACTTAACCGCTTTTTAGTCGATTGGGATATCTTCATTGGAGTCTTGTAGGGTGTGCTCCCAATCAATATCGGGCATGCACTCAAAGGCTTGACGCAAGCAGGCTTCCCAATGTCTACGAATTTGAGCCAAATAAGGCGCGCCAATCCGGAGCCGCAGTTCATGCTTGATCCTAAAGGTGTTGGTTTCGTACATGATCAAGCTAATTGGTGGCCCTACCGAAATATTCGACTTCATGGTGGAGTCAATCGACAGTAAGGCACATTTAGCGGCTGATTCTAGGGGCGTATCAAAGTTTAGCGTCCGGTCGAGAATCGGTTTGCCATACTTAGTTTCGCCAATTTGTAGAAATGGGGTGTCTTTAGTGGCGTGGATACAGTTGCCCTGACTGTAAATCATGTACAGCTCTGGTTCTTGCCCTTTGATCTGACCGCCAAGAATCACGGTACAACTGGCATCAATTCCATCTTGCTGCAACCAAGAGCGATCTTGTTCTTGAATCTGGCGCAGCTTTTCCCCAATGTAACGAGAAATCTCATAGAAGTTAGGTAAGTTATGCAGATTCACTTCCGCTTCAGACTGGAGGTCTTGCCGCAGGAGGGTTAAGGCTCCTTGAGTCACCGACAGATTGCCTGAGGTGCAGAGCAGCAGAATCCGCTCTCCGGGCTGAGACAAGTCAAACAGTTTTTGATACGTGGAGATGTAGTCAACTCCAGCATTGGTGCGCGAGTCCGCAGCCATGACCAAACCAAATTTAGTCAGGATTCCCAGACAGTAAGTCATGGTGGGTTGGGGGATGAAGAATTTTTCTAGATTGTAGAGCCAGAGCCGTTCTGGTGGAAAACATCTTCAAACCCAGTGGAGAGCTAGTCTAGCTTCAAAGCACTGGCAGGCACTTCATCCCAAGAACTAACCGTTCGCAGCGTAGCCACCCAACCTGCTTTTTTTTGGGTTTCGGTGAGGTTGCTTTCAAACGATTCATGGCAATCCTTAGCGTGATCCTCGCTGCAAGAGGCGATGCAAGAATAGAGAATGCCAGAGGGATCGATTTGTTCGTTTACCCAAATTGTCATAGCGTTGTGTCTCCAAGCTTTGGGTTTACTATTCTACCTAAAAGCAATTTCTACAGGACAGCTCGGCTCAGAGCAAGCAAAATCGTATCCTTGTTTACAATTCCCAAGAATCCGTCACAGCAGGTGCCAAGACTTATCGCGCCTAGCTGGGCAGAGGTGTAACAGGCGCGATCGCCGCTAAATTCGCTAATGACTGACGTGTAACTCGACAAGTGCGCCAATCGGGTAAAACATCCGCCCCCATCCGTTCATAAAACGCGATCGCCGGAGCATTCCAATCTAAAACGCTCCATTCCAGACGACCACAATTACGAGCGACTGCCAACTGAGCCAGGTATGTTAGGAACGCTTTGCCGATCCCCTGACCTCGGTACTCTGGCAGCACAAACAAGTCTTCCAGGTAAATTCCTGGCTGAGTCAGAAAGGTGGAATAGTTGTGAAAAAACAGCGCAAACCCCACGCCTTGACCTGCTACTTCCGCCATAATTGCTTCGGCATAAGGGCGATCGCCAAACAGATGCGACTCTAGCGCCTCTGGGCTACCCACCACCTCATGCGATAACTTTTCGTACTCAGCCAGAGCTTGAATCAATGCGAAAATCGTGGGGATGTCAGCAGCGATCGCAGGACGCACCACACAGGGAAAAGCAAACACGGCCATAAGCACAAGAAACAGGGTAGAAAACTCAAGAGCAATTTAGCCAGAACTAAAAAGCCCTCGCTCTAGCCTACAATCTTGTTCCCCTTCCCTGGTAGGGAAGGGGCTAGGGGTTAGGTTTTATTTCAACCAGCCTTTCAGCCGAGCCGCTACTTGAGGACGGCGCAGTTTTCGCATGGCTTTACTTTGAATTTGTCGCACCCGTTCCCGCGAGAGATTAAACAAGCCACCGACTTCTTCCAGGGTACAAGGCTCTCCGGTCGCCAAGCCGTAGCGCAAAGAGATAATATCCTTCTCTCGCTGGGTCAGCACATCAGCCAACACTTCCCAAATATCTTGGCTCATCATCACTTCACTGATTTGAGCTTCTGGTGATTGGGTGTTGCCATCTTCCAGCAGATCCATCAGCTCTGTGTCTTCCCCTTTACCCACGCGGTGGTTGAGGGAGAGCGATCGCCGACGCACCTGTTGCAGTTCGCGTAACTGTCGAGGCGAAACTTCTAGAGCTTCTGCTACTTCTTCCTCGTTAGGGTTACGACCTAGTTCTCGCTTTAGATCGCGGTGGACTTTTTTCAGCTTATTCAGCTTCTCCACCACATGCACTGGCAGCCGAATCGTCCGAGCATCATTGGCGATCGTCCGAGTAATCCCCTGCCGAATCCACCAGTAAGCGTAGGTAGAAAACTTGTAGCCTTTGTCGGGATCAAACTTCTCAGTGGCGCGGTTGAGACCCAAAGCACCTTCTTGAATCAAATCCAGGAAAGGCACGCCCCGGTTCAAATATCGTTTGGCGATCGAAACCACTAAACGCAAGTTCGAGCGGATCATCTTGCGTTTGGCAACTCGGCTTTGGTAAAGACGGTGTTCTAGTTGCCGCTCAGTCAATTCAAGGGCTGCTGCCAAGTCAGCTTTGGTCGGCTGACGACCCAATTCAGTTTTCAATCGCTCATGCAGTTCATCAATTTCGACTAGATACTGCACTCGACGCGCCAACTCAATTTCTTCGTTCGGCTTGAGTAGGGGGTAGCGCGCCATCTCCTTGAAGAAGGCACCGACCGCATCATCCGAGACGGTTTTGTTATAACCCGAAAGTCTAGTAGCGATTTGGACTGTGGCGTCTGGGTCTTCTAGCTCTAAGAGGTTAGTGTCTCCCAAGTCCAGCGCATCAGGGGTTGCTAGTTCGGCAGCATTGGGCTCTACTTCGCCTCCCGCTAGGTGAGACTCCTCAAAAGTTGTAACACTTACGAAGTCAGGTTCTGTTCCGATTTGTAAGGTATTGCTAGGGTCAAACTCAGAAAAGCGCATATCAAAATCTAACTGGGTGTCTGTGTTAGAGAGGCTATTGGGTGGATACATATAACGAGGTGGCACTTGGCTTAGCAGTATTCTTTTGGGGGCTAAGATTTAAGCTTTTTAGGCGGCTAAAGCGCTTCATTCACTCAGGCTGAATCCAAGGACAACCATATAAGTGATATCTGATTCCTGTTTTGAAATAGGTTACGTAAATCACCAGAGGGTTAAGTTGCTCCAGCGGAAATATTAGATACTTTGAGAACAAAACTGGCTAAAAGCTATTTTTTAGCGCCTGCTTCCCAAGTGCGAGTGTTAAAAAGTCAAACTGGGTCTTCTGAAGCCGATGGGGGAATCGGCCTACACCCTTATCTCACAACCACTTCAAGCAACTCATTCTGTCAAGAAAGGTGCTCATACCCGTAGTAACTAGTTAGAAAAAGTACTAGCACTTAAAAGATCTCCCAGTAGGTGCAATAGAATCATTTAGCTTTTTTAGTTTTAAAGTTGGATTGATCACCTTTTCTTTAACAACAGGATCTCATATTGACAAAAATATCCTTCTCTACCGTTGGGGAGAAATGCCCTCTGCTCCTTAGATTGAAGTCTGAATAGTTAAAAATTTTTCTTATTTAATATTAATTTTATGCGGAAGCTGATTAATACGAACTCAGCAATTAGACCTGCCGTTTTTAGGGCCAAACTTACTGTTTTACTCTTTCGAGATGATTTAAGGGAAACTTCAACACTCTGCATTTCTGGATCGGGTCAAGTTAGGCGAAAATGAGGAAGGCCAATTGACGGTCGCCTCAAGTTTTTAAGCATTGGATGCGTTTTGGTATGTCTGATTCCGGTCTTAGTCTTGCGACTCCAGTATTGGCTGAGTCTGGAATTAGCTACTCTTGTGGCCTTACTACACACTCTTGGGTGGAAGTTTTAGTAGATTGCCCCGGAGCCCAAGGGCTCTTTACCTATGCTTTGCCGCCTGGGTTGACGGTACAGCCAGGGGATGTCTTGACGGTGCCATTCGGGGCTCAGAAGGTGGGAGCGATCGCAATTCACCTTTTAGCTCAGCTTCCCCCAGACTTACCTCTGACGCAGGTTAGAGAGATAGAAGAGGTGGTGAGTACAGGCTTCTTTCCCGCTACCTATTGGACCTTGCTCAATCAAGTGGCTGAATACTACTGCACCTCCCTGATGGCGGTGATTCGGGTAGCACTTCCCCCCGGGTTGTTGGGGCGATCGCAACGACGAGTGCGCCTGAGTGAGCTAAAAGCTTTAGATACAATTGATCTCAGTCAATTAAGCCCAGTTGCCCAACAAGTTTTCAGCAGGCTTCAAGCCCAAAAACAAGGTAGTTACACTTGGCAGTACTTACAACAAAAAATTCCGGGGGCCGAGCGCGGACTTAGAGAACTGCTGAAACAACGTTTGGTGGAGAGCTATCTCGAACCTCCCAGTGCAGTGCGGCCCAAGCTACGCCAAGCCGTGACTTTAGTCGCTACGCCCCACCTAGAAACAAGCCTGAGCCCACGCCAACAAGAAATCATTCAAACCCTCCAGCGAGAAGGGGGAGATCTATGGCTCAGCGATCTCCTCCAACTGTGTCGAACTAGTTCGGGTACAGTGCAAACCCTAGCCAAAAAAGGTTGCATTGTCATTCAGCCGCGTGAAATTTTGCGGGCCGAAGCAGGTGTCGCGATCGCTCCCGACCAACCCAAAGAACTCACCCCTGACCAAGCTCAAGCCCTAGCGACTATCACTTCACTCTCTGGCTTTGCTCAGGTTTTGTTGCATGGTGTGACGGGTTCTGGCAAGACGGAGGTATATTTACAGGCGATCGCACCCGTCCTACAACGGGGGCAGTCAGCGCTGGTGCTGGTGCCAGAAATCGGCTTAACGCCACAACTGACCGATCGCTTTCGCGCTAGGTTTGGCAGCAAGGTTTGTGTGTATCACAGTGCCCTCTCTGAGGGGGAGCGGTACGACACTTGGCGGCAAATGCTCAGCGGTAGCCCACAAGTCGTGATTGGGACGCGATCGGCGGTGTTTGCGCCGTTGCCTCAGCTCGGCCTAATTATTTTGGATGAGGAGCACGACTCTAGCTTTAAGCAAGATCAACCTGCACCCTGCTACCATGCGCGCACCGTGGCTCAATGGCGAGCGGAGTTAGTCGATTGTCCTTTGATTCTCGGTTCTGCCACGCCCTCGATTGAAACTTGGGTCAGCGCCAAGGCCAGCGTAGAGGCTAACTCGTCTGGGCCGCATTATCTGGCTTTGCCAAGTCGAGTGCGATCGCGGCCTTTGCCACCCATTGAAGTGGTTGATATGCGGCAGGAATTTCAACAGGGGAACCGAACTATCTTCAGTCGGGCTTTGCAGGTGGCTCTAGAACGGCTGCAAGAACGAGGCCAGCAGGGCATTCTATTTATTCATCGCCGGGGGCACAGCACTTTTGTTTCCTGTCGCAGTTGCGGCTATGTGGTGGATTGCCCTAACTGTGATGTTTCCTTGTCCTACCATCACACCCACGCTGAGGCAACTCAGTTACTGCGTTGTCACTACTGCAACCACACGGCCCTCCACCCGCCTCAATGCCCAGAGTGTGGCTCCCCTTACCTAAAGTTCTTTGGCAGTGGCACCCAACGGGTAACGCAAGAACTCGCGAAGCATCTGCCCGATCTGCGCTGCCTCCGGTTTGATAGCGATACTACTCGCACCAAAGGATCGCACCGAGCGCTGTTGACGCAGTTCGCAGAAGGCGACGCAGATTTGCTGGTGGGCACGCAGATGCTAACTAAGGGGATTGATCTACCGCAAGTAACGCTGGTCGGGGTGATCGCCGCAGATGGGCTGTTACATCTGCCCGATTTCCGCGCCAGTGAGCGAGCCTTTCAAACGCTGACTCAAGTCGCAGGCCGAGCGGGACGGGGGGATGAACCCGGACAAGTGATTATTCAAACTTATTCGCCCGAACATTTTGTGGTGGAGGCTGTACAACACCATGAATATGAACCATTTGTGGCCGCTGAGTTACTGCAACGTCAAACCCTGCGGTTTCCGCCCCACAATCGCCTGGTGCTACTGAAGTTTAGTAGTCCTGATCCGTTAGCGGTGCAGAAAACTGCCAAACGTATTGCTGCGGTGTTGGCTCCTCAACAAGCAGAGTCAGGCTACGAATTGTTGGGGCCAGCTCCCGCCAGTATTTTACGGGTCGCACGGCGGTATCGTTGGCAAGTTCTCCTCAAGTTGCCGCTGGATCAAGCGGTGGAACTGCCCGACTGGAATGAGCTGCGATCGCTCTGCCCACCCAACGTCAGCATGACCGTCGATGTCGATCCATTAAACTTGCTCTAGATTCAGCCCAACCAAAACATTAGTCGGGCGGCAACAAACCAGGCTCTACAGTTTCTGTTCGGCTTTCTGGTTTGGAGCTAGAGCGAGCGTGATCTAAACCTTGCTGTACCCAGTTGATACACTCAGCTTCACTCCCAAAAATCTTGGGGGCAGCGATGTTAGTGAGTCGGCTAGGGGGGTAGTGATCATAGAAATATTTACCTGCCATTTCTGAGACAATAATCAAGTTATGACAGTAGGTATAGCGATGCTTAAAACTCTCTGCACTAGTCTCATAGAAGAAGTTTCGCGCTAAATGCTCCTGAGCAATACAGATAATTTCCTTCAGGGAGCTAGAGTACATCTGCGCTGGATTTTCTGCTTGATGCCACTCACTTTTATGCCCTGCCTCTGCTAAAAGCCTGTAGGAGTAGATATAGGCTGTGTCTGCCATGCCAAAGACAAATGGAATAATCAAATGGCCTTTGTCAGGGACTGATTTCTCGTAGAGTAAACGATTAAGTTCCATTACCTATTGCTTCAGACACGAGCCCAACCAAATTCATTAAAACTGTAGCGTGGATGAGTCGAAGTTGAGCAACACCTCGATTTGCCTACCTAAACCAGAACTAATCTGACAACTCATTTAAACTGAAAACAGCCAAGCCTCAAAAGATTTAAGCAAGCTGTAGATGAAAATTGCGATCGCTCAACTTAATCCCACCATTGGCGATTTGACTGGGAATGCTCAGCGAATTCTGGCAGCAGCCCAACAAGCGGCGGCCCAAGGCGCACGTCTACTCCTGACTCCAGAACTCTCGCTGTGTGGCTACCCACCCCGTGATCTGCTGCTAGATCCCAGCTTTATTGCAGCGATGCAGCGAGTTCTACAGCAGTTGGCCCAGGATTTACCACCCGGATTGGCCGCTTTAGTCGGAACCGTAGAGTTGAATGCGCGATCGCTAAAAGAAGGCGGCAAACCTCTATTTAACAGCACTGCACTTCTAGAGCAGCAGCAGGTGCAGCAGATTTTTCATAAGCGACTGTTACCTACTTACGATGTCTTTGACGAAGATCGCTACTTCGAGCCAGGTCGCCAGATCAATCACTTCCAACTCGACTCTGTGCCTATGGGTGTGACCATCTGCGAAGACCTTTGGAACGATGAAGAATTTTGGGGCAAGCGCAGCTATACGACCAATCCGATCGCCGATTTAGCTCAAGCAGGCGTAGCGTTCACCATCAACCTTTCTGCTTCTCCCTACAGCGTTGGCAAGCAGCAAACCCGCATTGCTATGTTGCGGTATAGCGCCACTCGCTATCAGCAACCGATTATTTATGTCAATCAAGTCGGCGGCAATGATGACTTAATTTTTGATGGCAACAGCTTTGCTCTGAATCGGCAAGGAGAACTAATTGCTCAGGCGCAGGCGTTTGCCAGTGACTTGGTGCTGCTAGAGTATGACCCAGAACAACAGGATTTAAGAGCGCTGAATTCACCTGCGGCGATCGCCTCCAACCCAAGCTCCGAAACCGCAGAAATTTGGTCTGCTCTAGTTCTAGGAGTACAAGACTATGCGCGTAAGTGTGGCTTTTCTCAAGTGGTGCTGGGCCTGAGTGGTGGCATTGACTCCTCATTGGTAGCCGCGATCGCCGCAGAAGCTTTGGGGCCAGAAAACGTCCTGGGCGTGCTGATGCCCTCGCCCCACAGTTCCGACCACTCGATCACCGATGCCCTGGATTTAGCTAACAACTTAGGGATCAAGACTCACACCCTGCCCATCGGTAGTTTGATGCAGGACTACGACCAAGGTCTAACCGACTTATTTACAGGTACTGCTCCTGGGATTGCTGAAGAAAATATTCAATCCCGGATTCGGGGCAACTTGTTAATGGCGATCGCCAATAAGTTTGGTCATCTGCTGCTCTCAACAGGCAACAAATCCGAAATGGCAGTTGGCTACTGTACCCTCTACGGCGACATGAACGGTGGTTTGGCGGCGATCGCTGATGTCCCCAAAACCTGTGTTTACGCCCTCTGTGAGTGGCTCAACTCCCCCTGCGAATCCCACCAGTTCTCCAATTTAAAGTCCAAAATCCAAAATTCCCAAGCTGAGGTTGTCCCTACTCACGTCCTCACCAAGCCTCCTAGTGCCGAACTCAAGCCCGGACAGGTAGACCAGGATTCTTTGCCACCCTACGACGTTCTAGACGACATTCTCGATCGCTTTATTCATGAGCACCAACCCCCTGATGCGATCGTGGCTTCGGGGCACGATGCTGCCGTGGTCGATCGCGTCGTCAAAATGGTCACACGGTCTGAGTTCAAGCGCCGTCAAGCGCCGCCTGGCATCAAAATTACCGATCGCGCCTTTGGTACGGGATGGCGTATGCCCATTGCTAGCCGTTGGGTTGCAGCTAGTACTCCCGAAAACACCTCTGCCGCCATCGCAGAAATCTCAAAGCAGTAAGCCTCTGTAGCATCAAAAATCACCCATCCTTTCTCAGCTAATTAGCAGGTTATAAACAACTAAGGGCTGAGATCTGAGTGCTATAGGGCTTAAACGGGCACTCTGAATGGAAGCAACTTATTAGGCTACTTAATTACAGCAGTAACCAATCTGCTCAGTAGCCTGGGTGCTTAGAGTCACCTTACGCAATGCTACAGAGCCAAACTGTGCCACATCATTCACAAAATTGTCAGCCACAAATTATTGACTTGGGTATGTCTGATGAGGAATACCTAGAGCTTTTAGCTCAGGGGCGAGATCCAGTCAAGGAGATGAGAGATCAAGCCTACGAACAAGAGCTACTCCGTTACGGCATCTCAAGTGAAGAAGCAAGTCGAGTTGCGCCTTTACTCGACCAGTTCCACTGCTCAATTGAAGAACGAATCTTAATTGCTAGAGTGCTCAAACAAGTTTGGCATCAGTTGATTTTTCAGGCCTGTGTTGCGTAGAGGGGCGTAAGGAATCGGAGAAAAAGATGAGGGATGAAATCTGAGTCTCACCCCTCACTTCCAGCCTGCGGTTTCATGCGCCAGCCCACTCTCGTCACCTGACGGGCACGAGCAATCACCAAAGAATCATCGGAGACATCTTTGGTCACGACGGAACCTGCTGCCACAGTGACATCTGCCCCTAAGGTGACGGGAGCTACCAGTACGCTATTGGAACCTGTTTTAGTGCGATCGCCAATCACAGTCGGATGCTTGTTCACCCCATCGTAGTTAGCGGTGATGGTACCCGCCCCGATATTCACTCGCTCACCTAGAGTTGCGTTGCCGAGGTAAGACAGATGGGCTACGTTGGTGCGATCGCCTAAAGTACTGCTCTTGATCTCGACAAAGTTACCAATGCGGCAGCCAGAGCCTACCTCTACATGATCCCGAAGATGAGCATAGGGACCAATCCGAGCCGCAGACTTCACCGTACTGTCCGTAACAACAGAGTAAAGAACGGTGACTTTTTCACCAATCTCACTGTTCTCGATCAAGCTACCAGGGCCAATACGAGCGCCCGCACGAATCGTGGTTTTGCCGCGCAAGTGAGTTTGGGGTTCAATCACCACATCCGGTTCAATTTGGACGGTTTCATCGATCGTGATGCTGTCTGGGTCTACCAGAGTAACACCTGCATCCATCCAGTCATCTTTTACCCTAGTCTGCAAAATCTCATAAGCACCCGCCAATTGCTTACGGTCGTTAATGCCCAGAATTTCTTGATAATCTTCCACGTCTACCGACATGACTGGCTCTAAGAAGTTCACCGTGTCTGTGAGGTAGTACTCTTGTTGATCATTGTTTGCTTTTAGCTGGGGGAGTACCCGCTCCAAATCAGGCCATCGGAAACAATACACCCCCGCATTAATTCGATGATTTTGCTTCTGGGCAGGAGTGCAGTCTCGGTCTTCCACAATTTGCTTCACAATGTTTTGGCTATCGCAGAAGACCCGCCCATACCCTTTAGGATTGGGCAGTTGAGCCGTCAAAATGGTTGCAGCGTTTTGGTGTTGCTGATGCGTTTTTAACAACTGTTGCAATGTTTCTGGCCGCAGGAGTGGCACGTCTCCATTCAGCACTAGCAAATCGTCTTGGAAACCTGCTAAATGAGGCAATAACTGCTGAATGGCATGCCCTGTCCCTTTCTGCTCTGCCTGCTCTACAAACTCAACATCGGTAAAAGATGCTAAAGCTTTTTGGACAAGATGCCCTTGATAGCCGACGATTACGATTCGTCGAGATGGCTCAATCTCAGACAAACTATTAAGAACCCGTTCCACCAGCGATCGCCCACCCAAGCCATGTAAAACCTTGGGTAAGTTCGACTTCATACGTGTTCCACGTCCAGCCGCTAAAATTGCTACCGCTACCATTCCCTTCTGATTCCAGTCTGTTCCACCGGAGTATACCGTGGTTCTACTACGATTAACTCACAGGTGATTCTAGCAGGTGAGAAACTGTTTCAACTTGGGGATTTGAGAGCAACGGTTTGATCTCACTTTGATAAACAAAATCCTGGAACTGTTTCACTAGCTTAGGATTTCGCCAGCCCCTGTCTGTTTCTTCTAGCAAAATAGAGATGGCTTCCTCTGGGCTATAAGCTCGCTTGTAAGGCCGCTCATGAGTTAGGGCATCGTAGATATCAATCAGCTGAAAGACTTGGACGAGAGAAGGAATGTCACTGCCAGCTAGCCCATCGGGGTATCCCGAACCATTCCAACGCTCGTGGTGATGGCGAATGATTGGCAACACGCCCCGCATGGTTCTCAGAGGCTGGCAAATCTTTTCCCCAATTAGCACATGCTGCTTCATTACTTCCCATTCTTCTGGAGTAAAGCCCGCTGTTTTTAGCAAGACAGCATCCGGAATTCCAACTTTTCCAATGTCGTGCAGGTACCCTGCCCACATTAAGTCTCGCACTTCACTCCGAGATAGATTCAGGTATTCTCCAAAAGCTTTAACCCGCATTACTAGGCGTTCGCAGTGATCACCAGTATTGGGGTCACGGCTCTCTACGGTGCGAGCAATGGAAAAAAGTACTTGCTCAGCATGATCTAAGTCTTCATTTAGCCGTTTTTGGCCCACCAAAGACTTCACACGAGCCGATAGCTCTAACTGGTCAAACGGTTTCGTAAGAAAATCGTCTCCCCCTGCCTCAATCCCTTTGAGTCTCGCCCGTCGATCGTTTAATGCGGTAATAAAAATGACTGGAGTGAGCCGGGTCTGCTCATCTTGTTTTAACCGACGACACACTTCAAAGCCATCCATTCCTGGCATCATCACATCTAGGAGAATCAAGTCAGGGTTGCCCTCAGTGACACAAGTCAAAGCTGCAGGCCCACTGTCTGCTTCTAGAACATCGTATCCTTCCACAGAAAGTAAAGCCACAGCCGTCATCCGGCTGGCTGGGTGGTCATCTACTACCAGAATTTTGGGCCGTTCTAGCTCAAGACCGTTCACTGGGAACCTCATGTTAAAGGGTGGTAGAGAAACCCAATCAAGTTAAGCTGGTGGACATTTAGTTTGCTTAGTTTAATGGTTGGGCTTTATTTCCGGGCGCGTTGTGCCTCAGAGTTAAATGGCCACAAGCTTATAAAAATTTAAAGCTGAAAGGGTAAAATGCCATGTTTACCAGTATGTTCAATTGTACCAATTGCGAAATCAGGCTTTTTACGGAGATCAAGACAAGATTCGATTGAACTAGTCCGTTGAGCTACTAGTTCAAGTTCTAGCAAGCAAGTTGCTACGCGATCGCAGCCCCTCTTACTTGCCCTAAATACGCGATCGCTCTACTTGTTGCTAACGGTAGTCTCTACCACCAGTGGCTACTTGCTCTAGGTCTTCAGCATCTGGCTCATCTAGTGCCTGAACGATGAGTTCGTCGTCCTCTAAAGGCTCAATAGATTGTACGGGAATGTCCACGCCATTGATGATAGCGCCCAAGAGCCGGAAGTCTGATTCAGCCAGCTGGTCAGTGGCTTCAGCTAACAAGCTATCCTCGGTATAACCGGGTCGGGTGACGAGGAGCATGCCATCGCTATAAGGCTCTAACAAGAGAGCATCATTGCAAAGGCTGAGCGAAGGTGTATCGAGAATGACTACATCAAAGCGTCCTCGCACATCCTCCAACAGACGGCGCATTTCGCTAGACTCTAAAATCGCAGCAGCCTGACGTTGTGGCCCGGTGCTAGGGACAATGTAAAGGTTTTCTATATCAGGGACTAGACGGATGCAGTCGCCAAATTGGCCATAGTAGCGTAGCGGTTCAATCACACTGTCTGGATCTGGAGTGATTTTAAGGGATCTCGCTTGAGAGGGCGATCGCAAATCCGTTTCAATAATCAAAGTCCGCTTGCCTGCTCTGGCCGAGGCGATCGCTAAGTTGTAAGCACTAATGGTCTTACCTTCTTGACCCACTACGCTCGTCACCAAGATCACTTTAAGCATCTTGCCTTCGACGCGGCGTAAATTACTCCGCAAGCGCTCGTAGAAGTCGGCGTAGGGAGATTCTGGATCGACTACAACTGGAATCTCACCGTTGTAAGAATCAGCCCCAGGCAACAGCGGTAAAACACCCAGAATGGCGATCTCGCGCTGACGTAGTGCTTCTCGTACGTCCTCCAAGGTGTAGAATTTGCCTTCGAGAGAGTCTAGTAGCAAGATTAAGCCGCCGCCTACTAACAACCCGACCAGAGCCCCAATTCCCAACGTCAAAGGAGCATTCTTAGGAGCTTTCACATCTTGCGAAACCTCTGGGGGCTTCGCGATCGTCAAACTACTAGCCGTTTCTGCCTCTGCGGCCTTGGCATCAACTAGAGCCGCCTGCATCCGGTCATAGAAGGCACGTTTCAGAGTTGCCTGCTGTTCTAGGCGAGTTCGCTCCAATTGTTTGTTAGGCAGTACGGCATATTCACGCCGCATTTCTTGCTCAGTTCGAGCTGCAGACGCAATCTGCTGGCGCATGGTATCCAATTGGGTTTGTAAAGCGGTCAGTTGGTTGGCCAACTGCTGCCTCGCTGGGTCTAAGCTACTGTCTCGACGAATTTGATTGCCACCAAGCAATGGTGCGGCAACTTGGTTTCCACCCACCACTTCAGAAGCGCGTTGTTGTAGCATCTGCTCGTAAGCTTGCTGCTTATTGCGCAAATCAATCATTGTGGGATGCTCAGACCGTAAGTCCTGGGCCAGCAACGCGATCTGCGATTCGTTTTGGTAAATTTGGGCTCGTAAATTGGCAATAATTGGATCGGCGCTGAGAGCAGAGGATGCGTACGCTTGCTCAGGATTTAAGCCCAATCTTTGCTGTAGGCTCCGCATTTGAGCCATTGTCCCTTCCATGGCTAGGCGGAGTTGCCGTTGCTGTTCCTCGGCGTTTTGAATCGCCGTAATTACATTGCCGTTTTGAGCCGCCACCAAAGCAGGACCTTCTCGGCGGTCATACTGCTCTAGCTTTTGTTCTGCATCTCTCAGCTCTTTAGTCGCTTGAGGTAAACGCTGATTGAGCTCCTGAATAATTGCCCGCAAACGCGCTGTATTGATGAGGCGACTTTGTTCCACCATCCCATTCATCAATGCCTTAGCTGCCTCAGCGGCTCGCGTTGGATCACTACCATCTCGATAGGTAACGATGAATGAACCACCTGCATTATTGTCTTTGTTATCTTTGCCCTTTTTAGGTTCTTCTACCGTGGTGTTGCGCTTTACTTCACTCGGCTCAGCATTGACCTGGCTGGCTGCAGCCTCAACCACATTATCGGCTAGGAGAATTTCTGGACTGAGAACTTGTCCTTGCGCCTGGATCTGAGTCCCTGTTTCAGAAAATGTCACAGGGGGGCGATTGTTAGCTAGCGCTCCTTGGGCGACGTAGGTAGGCGCTTCCTCTGGTTGAGCCGCTACTAATACAGAGGCACCCATAATTAGGGCAAAACCCGCAAGTCCAGCCCATTTATGTCGATCCAGAGCAATGAGATAACGTTTGACAAAGGGGGGAGTCATAGCAGCAGGAAAATGCAGTAGATGGGGACAGGGAAAGGGGGAATAAAGCAGGTTAGCTTCTAAGGTAACCTAGCATTTCTAGTTAGTTGCAGATTTGGCTACGCTTTGTTACTTAAGTATCTTGTCACTTAATCGTCATTGTCATCATTAGAACCAGGGCCGAAGAGGTCACTAGCACTATCGGAAATTTCGTCAAAGAACAATAAAAATCCTAAAATATCGCGGAATGGTTGAGTAAACGTATTTAGAGCATACGTAATTCGACCCACCAAATTACGACCCACAACAATGACATCATTATCTTGGAGTGGGACATTTTGGGAAACATCGCCCATCAAAGCTTTCTTAGCATTTAATTCTTTGGTAATTGCTTTACCTTGCTCTTGATCGAAGCGGATCAGAGCAATTTTCTTGAGTCTGGTATTCTCCAAATTGGGGCTAATTGCAGTTAAAGCATCTAAGAAGGTACTGCCATTGGCAAGGTTGATGTTGCCAATGCCATTCCCGGCATAACTTAAAACTCGAACTGTAATTTGTTGCTTTGAAAGGGTCGAGCGGGCAACTAGATTACGGTCATAGTCCTGCTCTATACCTATATCTAGTTTAGGTATGACGATCGCATCTCCATCTTCTAGACGCAGGTTTGGCAGTTGGCCACCGTTGGCAAGGGGGGTGAACAAATCAACTTTTTGTTCAATTACGGTGCCATCAATTAAAGTACGACGCACCTGAACTGCTCTTAAGTCGGCTCGGTTTGTAGCGCCGCCCGCTGCTAGCAAAGCATTTGAGATCCGAGGTTGCCCTCCGGGCACAGGGTAAAAACCTGGCTTGGTAACTTCTCCCAGAATGGTCACTTGCACTGGGCGTTGCGCTCCCAGGTTGACTGTCACCATTGGGTCGATTACATACCGATTAAAGCCGATGCGCAACCGTTCTTGAACTTCTTCTAAAGTGAGACCTGTAACCGAAATCGTTCCTAGTAGTGGTGCTGTAATGTTGCCTTCGGGATTGACGTTGGCTGTAAAACTTAAATCAGGAAAACGATTAACAATTACACCGATTGCATCTCCAGGTCCTAGTCGATAGAGATCGAACTGAGTTCGGGCATTGGGTGGATTGGCAGGGAAGGAATTAGGCAGTGGTGCTGTGGGAAAAGTGCTAGGCAGTGGCTGTACGGCTGGTGCAACAGGGCTTGCTGGGACAACGAGGGGTAGCGGCTGGCGATCGCCAACTGGCTGATTAGAATTAGGGGGATTCTGACCAATAGTTAAAGACTGCAGTTCCGTCTGCCCAACAGCTGCTTCTGGCAAAAATCTAGCATTAGCTGCCCAAATCAGAGTCGTAAACGAGGCTGTGGATGCCACCGAATACAAGCTGGTTAGTGAGAAGACACGAAACTGACGTATCCGAGAAGCTTGGGACATAAGGATTGAAAGAGTTGCGAGCGGTTCTATACTTCTAGGGGAGCAAGTCGGTTAAAAACCTTAGAGTAAGGCGAAATCTAACTTTTGGTTATTGATTGAAACCGAAGTAGGACTCAGTTTAGGACAGGACGACGAAGTAAAATCCTTTCAGTTCCTACCCGTAGAGTATTTATGACTATCTACTCAACTATTTCAGTGGGGCTGTGAGTGGGCCTGTAATTAAGGCAGCTTGCACTCTTTGGGCCAGTGACTGAGCGATAGGCCATGCAGATTCGATATCGCCTAGAGGTTCTATAGGAATCAGTAGACAGACTGCTACCCAAGGCTGGCGGGTGTTCTGCAGTTGGGCCTTACGATCTGCCCAAAACCAATCACTCGGGGCTGGGCTACCACCTGTGGGCCAAGAATACCATTGCAAGACGGCAAAGGTTTGTTGCTGATTCCAGCCTCGTAGAAAGCGAGCTTTCACCTGTACAGGAGACCACGTTTGAGAGCTGTTATCCGGGCCTATACTGCTTGTAAAAGCATCTCCTACGTCTACCGTAAACTTTGACAGACGAGCAGAATCTGTATTCCAGCGCTGAAAGCCATTGATATCCATCCACTCGACTTCTGGCTGGCTATTGTCCCCACTAGGGCTAGTCAGGAGAAGTACTGCTCGTGCGGGTTCAGTCTTAGACAAACTGCTCGGTACGGTCAGAGATTGAGCTTGCAGCTCCTGTAACAGCCATTTATGCCCTCCAATCGGTACCGTTTGCCGCTTAGTTGTTTTCCAACCAGGTAACGCTAATTCCGTTTTCTGCAAGTTTCGCAGTTGCTTAAAGGCTAAGTTTTCGGGTGGATGGGCCCAACGCCAGTGCCCTGTGAAGTAGCTGGGGGCTGCCCCAACTCCTAGTAGCAACAGCAACAGCAGCAGTACAGCTATTTTAGGTAACTGCAACTGCTGCCAGGATTTAGGTAAAGACCACATGATGGTAGGGGAACGGGTCACTTTTGCAATTACTCGAAATTATTCAAGGAATGGATAAAGCTTTATTTAGTAACCCTTCAAGAGCCACTCAGTTCAGAGTTACTAGGCTCAGAGCTACTAAACTCAGGGCTACTGGAGAAGTATTGATCAATCACAGTCAATAAAAAGACCGTCAGCCCCAACATACAAGCAGAGTACAAGTCACCTCCCCAACCTGCATGCAACCATTCAAAAGCTTTCTCCTGCCCAGTGCCGTGAAAGAAGGTCAATATGGTGTTGCGGAGAATATTGGCGCTGATGCTAATCACGACGGTGCCGAGGAAAAACAAGCTGGTTTTAGTTCGCGAAGTCCACGTGCCTGTCCAATAAACCAGCATCAAGCCCACATAGAGGCTGGTGAACAACATTTTTAAGCCAGCACAATAAGGCGCAACTTCTACGATGCGATCGCCTACATACAAGTAGATTTGCTCAACAGTCACATCCATACCGAACTGATTGAGAATAAACCCTGCGATCGCGGCAATAAAATGCTGTAGTGGCAAGGTATAGGGGGCAATTAGATAAGGTAGCTCCGTAGGAGTGGCCAGAAACACCAAAAGGAGGGGAAAACCTTGTAGCTTCAGACCTGGAATTCCTTTCAGCCACAAACACAAGCCAACCAAAATAGCTGGCAAAGATAAGTTGACTAGATCCGAGAGACCACTGAGGTAGAAAACGGCTCCTAAACTTAAGAGACCCATTCCTAGAGGATGGTTGACTTCAGGTAAACACCACCACTCTTTTCGCTGGTTCCAAGCAATATAAGCGGCAAAGGGTAGGCCAATCAGTCCGTGGCTGAAGTATTCATGCTCGGTACTGATACTCTTGTTGAGCCAGCCATCGACCCAATGCCACAGCAAAGGAGCGTAGAGCAGCCCCAGTAAACTTAGAATTGCTCCACTGAGCAAATATCGCTCGATCGCAATTGGAACTTTTCGCCTAATTAGCATGGTTTTAAGCCACTACCGGAGTACATAACTGGACGCTGACAGCGGGGGGATACGCTTTGACCAGGCTCCGCAAGCAAGCCACCACTCGCTCTACTTGAGCGGGTTGCAAGCCAGGATACATGGGTAGAGAGAGAATTTCCTGGCAAAGCCTTTCTGCTTGAGGAAAGTCGCCTTTCTCATAGCCTAAGTTTTGAAAAGCAGGTTGTAGGTGGCAAGGAATCGGATAGTGAATGCCGCTTTGAATTCCTTGGGCAGATAATTTTTCTTGGATGAGTTTGCGCTCTAAGGGACACAGATCTTGCACCCGCAAGACATAGAGGTGGTACACATGCCCACCGCCACTCTGGTTGACGATGGGTACCAAACCCTCAGAGTGGAGTGGCTGCAACAACGCATCATAGTATTGAGCAGTTTGATTGCGATCGCGGTTCCACCCAGCTACATGGGGTAATTTCACATTCAGGACAGCGGCTTGCAACGTGTCTAAGCGACTGTTGGTGCCATATTCCGTATGGAAATATTTGCGGGATGCACCGTAGTTGCGTAGCGATCGCACCGTTTGAGCCACCTCAGCATCTCGCGTCACTACCATACCACCATCTCCTACTGCCCCCAAGTTCTTACTGGGGTAGAAACTAAAGGCGGCAGCAATGCCCACAGAACCAGCTCGGTAGCCATCCCGTTCTGCTAAGTGAGCTTGAGCGGCATCTTCAAAAATCAGCAAATTATGAGCGTTGGCGAGCTCTAAAAGCTGGCGTGGGGGCACCATTTGGCCGTAGAGATGCACAGGCAACAGCACTTTAGTTTTCGGTGTGATCGCTTTGGCAGCGGCAGCTAAATCCATTAGCCCTGTTTCCAGTTCGCAGTCTACGAGGACTGGGGTTGCCCCTGCCCGTAGAACGCCGATCAAGGTGGCCACAAAGGTATTCGCTGGCAGAATCACTTCATCCCCAGGGCCAACCCCGCAAGCTTGCAAACCCAAAGCGATCGCATCCGTGCCACAAGCAACTCCAATGCCATGTTCTGTCTGGCAAGCACTGGCAAAGGCCAATTCAAACTCTGTCAGTGCTTGGCCTAATACATAATCTCCCTGCTGTAATACCGACTGAATTGCTTGTTCAATTTGAGTTTGAATGGGTTGATGTTGCAGTGTGAGATCAACAAATGGAATCGTTTCAGCAGCGATATTCATAGACAAAAAATGTTCAAAACAGGAGTTACAGCAGAGACAGAAGTTAAAAACAGAGGGGTATTGATTGGGGCCTAATCTAGTTATGGGCGAATTACTGAATTTTGAACATAGTGAAACGGTGAAGAGTCTATGAATGTGCCCGCATAATTAATAAACTTCCAATAACATCCTGGATAGCGTTGATGAAATAGAGATTAAGAACCCGAAAAATTACGCTAACTTTAGAACCGCTTTACCAACTTTTTAAGTTGTGCTTGCGGATGCAACCTTGGCATTCTTCGGTATATACGGTAGCTTTACAGCAATTCCACTGTTCTCAAATGGCATGGATTACGAAACCGCTCGCAGTTTTCTGATCAATCAAGCTCAATTGACCAACGCAAATCAAGATGCGTTTCTACTCCGTCTTAGGCAAGGTAAACCTCCCATTCCAGGGCAAGTTACCTCCGTATTGTTGGCTTTGAAAGTTGTATTTGAAGCCCTGCGAGCTGCGCCTAGTATAGACCGAGAATTGATTTACACTTTGCACATACTGTCTCTAGAAAGTCGCCAACAGTATGAATCGCAGCGCAAGTCAGGAGTGGTTTGGCCACCCCTACTTGATGAAGACATCACGCGAATTGCAACTGCCGTCAAAAATATTTTTGCGGATGAATGGAAGTCAGCTTAGCCAAGTTTTACCTTGAGCTGCGGGCTTAGCGATTGCGCAACTCAGTTTCTAATTTGGTGAGGTCGCTTTTAAAAAACACCGCAACGTGACCTGCATAAGCCTGGCCGTTGCGATTCTCAGCAACTTCTGTCCAATAAGCATAACGATTGCCCATACGGAGTTCTCCCTGTAAAGCTGTCATCAAGGGAGTGGCTCGCCGTCGGGCTTGGTAAGCGGTCGCTTCTCCGGGATAGCTGTACACCAGATTGGCTCGTTCATAGTCTTGATAGACGTCTAGACCATAGATGACCCGGAGCGATTCTTCTAGGCGATCGCGTGTTACCCCATTAATCATGTCAAAGATTGATAGGCGCTCGGAGCGGATCGTGCTGGAATCTCTCGAGGGAATCACTTTGCCAGGAGCGAGCACAGAGGCTTGAAAAATAAATCGCTGGGCAGCACTATCGCTTTTACGCACCAGGAGTCTTTCACCACTGGCAGGCCGCAGAGTCGGATGCGCTTGAATCCAAGCCCCCACCTCTTCAGTTGTTTGGCCAGGTAGAGCATTCGCCTGCCCGCCCCCTAGCATTAGCATCAATCCAAAAGACAGAACCGCTCCCAGTTGCACTCTACTCATCACAAGCCTCTTGTTGACACATGACAACCGCCACCTAGGTATTGGGAATTAGCAATGCCCTAGTATTGGCGATTTGCGCCCTAAATATATCAGTTTGTGATCGCAACTTTGATGACTTTGCGGTCCTTCATGTCTTGAAACACTTGCTCTAACTGTTCGAGTGGTTGGCGATCGCTAATTAACAACTCGAACGGCACGGTTCGGCTGGCTAGCAGGGCCAAAGCAGCACGGACATAGTGAGGCGTGTTGTGAAAAACGCCTTTCAGCGTCAGTTCGCTGTAGTGGAGTTGTTCGGTATTGACGGTAATGGTGGTATCACGAGGACAACCGCCAAATAGATTTACGGTCGCTCCCGGACGAGCACAGGCGATCGCAGTTTCCCAAGCCGCCGGAACTCCTGTTGCTTCAATCACCACGTCAGCGCCCCAGCCATCGGTTAGCTCTCGCACTCTCGTTGGCAGGTCAGGCACTTGCCGATAGTTAAAGGTTTGAGCTGCCCCAAACTTAGAGCCAACCTGTAAGCGTGAGTCGCTACCTCCAAATAAAAATACTTCTGCACCTTGGTTAACTAATGCGGCCACAAACATCAATCCGATCGCCCCATCCCCCAGCAGCACGACGCGATCGCCAGGTTTCACGTTGGAGCGAGCCACCCCATGCAAGACACAAGCCAAGGGTTCGGTCATGGCTGCCAATTCTGCTGGCAAATCTTCGGGGATGGGTAGCAAATTTTGTTGGACAATCGGCGCGGGAATTCTTAGATACTCCGCAAAGGTGCCATTGTTAAACGTTAAGTTGGGGCAGAGCGAATATTCTTGTCGGTGGCAGAAAAAACAGTTGAGACAAGGGGCGGAGTTATTGGCCACCACGCGATCGCCAATTTTCCATCCAGTCACATCTGCCGCGATCGCGACAATTGGGCCCGCCGCTTCGTGCCCAAACAAGGTAGGAGGACGCAGCATTTTGGCATGGCCCCCACGTCGCCAGACTTTGAGGTCTGTGCCACAAGTCGTTGCGGTTGCTACTTGAATCACCACTTCGCCCGGAGCAGGAGTAGGATCAGCAACTTGTTCTAACCGTAAATCTTCTTGACCGTACAGGAGCGCTGCTAGCACAGGAATTGCCCAAAACCCTTGAATTCTCTCAATCTTATCAAGATAGGGCTACGCTAAGTTGCACCTCTAGCTCCATAAAAAAGCCCCATCTCGACTAGAGACAGGGTCATGGCTTTATGCAACTCAAACTTGATCTGGCTAAAACAATCTGGCTAAAACAAAGCTCTCTTATTGCTTAGAACGATAGGCAGAAGTGGCTTTATTGGGGGTTAAAGCGGTCATAGGGGTCTCACTCCGCAGTACGGCGCTAGAGAGTGAGGGCACTTCTTGCCAACAGGAAGTGCAGAACCAGTACACTCCTTTCTGACGAGCATGCCGTAGTAAAGGGCTATCGCAATAAGGGCATTTATTAACATCGCTATTCATGGCACTTAGCTCTCCAAACAGTTTAAAACTTGTTAATTAATAGGGATTCAAGAGCCGAGTTTATTTGATGCACTCGATTGTTCTTGGCAATTCGGTCTGATACTTCTATCGATCAATCGCTTTACAATTGTTCACCTTTAGAGTCACGTTAGAGCACTCTGGCTAGGAAACGACCTGCTAAGCAATGGATCAGTTGAGAATGAAACTAAGCCTCCTAAGAAGCGTAAGTATGATTCGTTGACTTAGGGACTTACCAGACCTGGCTTCAAAAATGTCTTAAGCAAATACTGAAGACCTATGCTCCTTAAACTCTAAGGTAGAGCTAGTGGGCGATCCCCAGCATCCGTCTTGGGAGACAAATTGCATTGCGAGCAGTAACACAGCATTTTTTGGATACAAAAACTTTGTTTTTTATGGTGGTAATAAACCCGACAAATGCAATCTAAATGTCTAGTTTAGGGATCGATCCCCAGAGCGGTTAATCAAAATCCGATCGCGTTCAAGAATGCAGTAGCTGTTACATCCCAGTCCAAAAAAGCAAAGCGCAATAGCTAACAACATTAATGCATGAGTTTAACGCGGGGAAAGTAACGACCATCACCAGCGGATTAAGCTACACAAAAAAGGAAAAGATAGCTGGGGATCAATTATAAATAGCTCGGATCAACGCGATCGCCCCCTACACCTTGCCAACCCAACGACTCAACAGAGGAGAGGGGGATAACAAAAGTGAGGGGGCGATGAGAACTAATCTGAAATGCGATTAGGGCTCAGGGATTTAGTACTCAGGCACAGAAGGATCGACTTCTCGGCTCCAAGCTTGGATACCACCTTTGACATTGGTTCCGGCAATACCTGCTTGCTTCAGGATGCCAAGAGCCTTGGCAGAGCGTCCGCCCATCTTGCAGTGAGCGATCAGACGATGGCCGTTGAGTGCTTCTTTGACCTTAGCTACACCTTCGCCGCTTTCAATGTCGGGTAGGGGCACTAAAATCGAACCTGGAATTTGGGCAATCTCGTACTCGTTGGGGTTACGAACATCGAGCAGCACAAAGTCATTGGCACCACTGTCGAGCAGTTGCTTCAGCTCTAGCACCGTCATCTCAGGGATTTCGGCTTGTTGCTGGGCTTCGGCAGCTTTAGCTTGAGGAATGCCACAGAACTCTTCGTAGTCCACCAGCTTTTCAATCACAGGCCGTACTGGGTTGGGCCGCAGCTTCAACTCCCGGAATTTCATCTCCAAGGCGTTGTAAAGCAACAAACGACCGCTCAACGTTGTCCCTTTACCCAGAATGATTTTGACTGTTTCGGTGGCTTGAATTACGCCGATAATTCCTGGCAGAATGCCTAGCACACCACCCTCAGCACAGGAAGGCACCAGCCCTGGCGGTGGGGGTTCGGGGTAGAGGTCGCGGTAGTTAGGACCACCTTCGTAGTTAAAGACCGTTGCTTGGCCTTCAAAGCGATAGATGGAGCCGTAGACGTTGGGTTTGTTCAGCAGCACGCAAGCATCGTTGACCAGATAACGAGTGGGGAAGTTGTCGGTGCCATCCACCACAATGTCGTAAGGCGCAACGATATCGAGAGCGTTTTCGGAACTGAGGCGAGTCTCGTACAGATCAACTTGACAGTTGGGATTGATTTCGAGAATCCGGTTCTTAGCCGACTCGATCTTGGGCTTACCCACCCAAGAAGTGCCGTGAATCACTTGGCGCTGGAGGTTGGAGTGATCGACCACATCGAAGTCTACAATACCGATGCGTCCGATACCCGCTGCCGCTAAATAGAGCAGCAAAGGTGCACCCAAACCGCCGGTGCCAATGCAGAGGACACTAGCCGCTTTCAGGCGCTTTTGCCCTTCCAGACTGACCTCTGGCAGAATCAAGTGGCGAGAATACCGTTCGTATTCGTCTTTTGTGAGTTGGATCTCATCCAAATTGGGATTGAGCATGGCAATGAATGCAAAGAGATGATGGGATAGGCGAGTTCGGAGAAATCGCTAAAACTAAACAGCCTCAGCAATCAAAATATCTTCTGGCTGGAACCGATGGTCTTCGGTCAGGCTCCAGCTACGCAGATCTATAACTTTACCGTGTTGAACGGAAACAATAACATACGAGTAGTGCGCCCAGGCGCACATTCGGTCCATCTCCGAAGGTGTGGCGGGATGATCGGGATGGGAGTGGTACACACCAATAATGTCGAGGTGGCGATCGCGTGCTTCCCGCTGGACTTGCAATATCTCGCGGGGATCAATCCAGAAATGCTTGTGTTGGGTCACATCCCAATCGTTTGGCAACTCGATCGCGTCACCTAAATCCTGAGTCCAAACATTTTCAGTGGCGCGAACTTCCACCACAGTTCTTGATTCAGTTCTTGATGCGATAGAACCTGAACTCACTTTTCCCAATAGCAAACCGCAGCACTCTTCTGGGTAAGTGCGCTCAGCCTGAGCCGCGATCGCTTGAATGTGGTGAGAGTCGAGTTGCAGAATCACGAACGGATCGTCAAAAATTTTTGCTGAGCTAGATTATCTATTCTACGTCAGAATCAACCCCACCTGAGTAATGAAGTGAGATTTAATGCGCTTTGCCTGCCCCTAAATACAGCTCACCCACCTTGGGATCATAAAGTAAGTCACGCCCTGGGCCTTCAAAGCGATCGCGTCCTGCCTCTAGTACATAACCGCGATCGGCCATTTCCAGCGCTTTACGAGCATTTTGCTCTACTAATACGATTGCCGTACCGTTTTGATTGATTTGTTTAATTTGTTCCAGCACATTGTTCACCAAAATCGGTGATAACGCTGCCGAAGGCTCATCCAGCAACATCAGCTTCGGTTGCAGCATCAACGCTCGTCCCATCGCCAGCATTTGTCGTTGCCCACCCGACAAAGTGCCCGCCCGCTGTCGCCGCCGACCCGCCAGATCAGGAAACATCGTGTAGATACGATCCTTGGTTGACTCTAATGGCTCATTGCGAATAAAAGCCCCCATTTCCAGGTTTTCATCCACACTCAGCGATCGAAACACATTAGAGATTTGCGGCACATAGCACATGCCTCGCTGCACAATCTGGTTCGACTTCAAACCCGCAAGGTTATCCCCGTTAAACGTAATCTTGCCGCGATTCGGTGTCAACAACCCAAAAACCGTCTTCGCCAGCGTTGACTTACCCGCCCCATTTGGGCCAATCACCGCCACTAACTCCCCCGGATACACCTTCATATTGATGCCTTGCAGAATATTCAAGTCCTGCACATAACCTGCATAGACATCTTCAACTTCAAGCAAGGGAGCAGAATGAGTCATAGTGGGGGATTAGCGATTGGCAGTTAGTGTTTAGCGGCGTGGAGTAAATAACTTCCAAGTTCTGGAGTTGACCTCTCCCCAAACCCCTCTCCTAGGAGGCGAGGGGCTTTGAAGTTGTCTTGCTCCCCTTCCCTATCAGGGAAGGGGTTGGGGGTTAGGTCATTAACTAGTAGGGAAGGGGTTGGGGGTTAGGTTTCCAGTCTTAAGGAGTCTTTTGCAAATCAGGCCGCTCCTCCGGCACGATCGCCCCCTCCACCGGACAAACCTGCAAACAAATCCCACAATCAATGCAGGTCGTGAAATCAATCCAATACCAATCAGTACCTTTCGTATTCTTACCAGGACCTTCGTGAATACAGGCCACCGGGCAAGCATCTACACAATCGGCAACGCCTTCACAAGTATTCGTAACAATCGTATGTGGCACAGTGTTCTCTCTCAGAAACGCAAAACAAATCAATCTGACTGCTTCTTCTAAGCTATCAGGATTAACCTAAATCTTCAGGGGAAGGCTAGGTGAGAGATTCTACTTCCGCAGAACCATCCGCCTTGATCCACACCAACTGAGCAATTCGGCGATCGCGAGCATATTCCCGCACCGCCTCCGAAGTTTCGCGATCGCCCAAGTCTACCTCTACTCGCACCAACTCAGCCGATTCCCGCAACTTTTGGGCATAGGCAAACGCCGCCGTATAAGCTTGAGCGCTCTCTGGCACTACCAACCAATCACTGTGAGGCGTTTCTTGAGGCAACTGATCAGTCGGCAACAGGACTTGATGCAAATCCTCAATATTGAGCGAGAAGCCAATCCCCGGATAACTTTCTCCCTGAGGATGATAAAGACCCAACAACTGATCATAGCGCCCCCCTTGACCCAGAACGCGCTGTCCCGCTTCCGCCTCACTCACCACTTCAAACACAATGCCTGTGTAGTAGTCAAAAGTTTGGATTAAGCTAAGGTCGAGAATCAGCGGAGATTGCTCTGGCTGTTCAGCAAAACTATCGCTGAGTAGCTCTACCAAAGACTTGAGGTTATTCACCGCTTGCCGTTGAGTCGCATCCAGATCTAAACTCGACACCTTTTGCAGCACATCAGTAGGGCGACCCCGCAGATCCACTAAGAAAAGCGCTCGTTCCCGCAATTCTAGCGAGAGGGGCAAAGTTTCTAGAGCAATGCGGTCTAAATGAGCGATCGCCTGTCGCACTGTGTCTTGCAAGTGGCTGGGAAAAGGCGACAGGAGCGATCGCGTCAGTCCTGCTTCCCCTAGTACCAAGTGCCACTGAGCGATACCGAGAGTTTTTAGGCACTCAGCTAGCAAAAGCAAAATCTCTGCATCCGCTACAAGGCCACCACCGCCCAACAACTCCACGCCCGCCTGGTAAAACTCCTGCTGACGGTTGTGATTGGCTTGGGCCGCTCGCCGGAAGACATTGGCGTTGTAATAAAGCCGCTGGGGATACGTGGCACCTGCCATCCGAGTTACCGCTGCCCGTGCGATCGAAGCAGTCAGCTCCGGACGCAGTCCCAACACTTCATTTTCGGCATCTTGGACTTGGATCACCGTAGAGCGCTGCACCGCCCCCCCCGCCATCAGGGTATCTAGCCGCTCTAAGGTTGAAGTAATGATGCGGTGATAGCCCCAGCGATGAAACACCTGCTGTAGGTGCTTCTCAATCCAGCGCTTTTGAGCCACATCCAGTGGCAGGAGGTCCCTAGCTCCAGCAGGTGGTTGATAAACCATTATTTTTTCTTTCCACCAAACAAACCAAACAAACCCCCACCTGAATCACGGGGCTTCTCCGACTGAGCAGCCTTGGCTGTTTTGCCCTTACTGTCAGTCCCCGCAGACAGCTTATCTAATTTTTGCTTCGCTTCCAAAGCTACTTCATCTTTCGGATTTAGCTGTAGTGCCCGCTCAATATGAATCTTAGCCATTTTGGCTTGGTTTTGCTTCAAATACACCATGCCCAATAAACCATGACAGCGGCTGTTATTTGGTTCTAATTTCAAACCATCCCGGAGTTCTAAAATAGCTTGAGCAAAAGCATTTCTAAGAATCAATTCTTCGGCCCGACGGCAATATTGTTCTACAGCAGTCAGTTTGGGTTGCGGAGTCGCAGGAGCCGCTGGGGTAGGGGGCTTGCCTGCTTGATCAGAAGTGGTAGCACCTCCCCCCACTGGATTTTTAGATTGCGAAGACGGAATCCCTGCTCCACCTTTACGAAGTAGATACACAAAATTCAGTTCACTAATTTGACCCGTCAGCTCCAGCATTTGATCTGGAGATTGATATTGTTTAGTCGCCAATTCATGCAGTGTAGTTTTATAAGCATGATCGACATCACTGGCTTTAGAGAGTTGGTTCGCTACTTCACTCAAGATCTGAACAGAATCCTTCTCTTTAACAGCCTGTTGGCCTTTTAGCCGCACTAGCACCTCGTACTCAGCTCGTTCTCTGTCTTGCGACAACTTCTCATAGGCTGGATTGACGAGCTTTGACAACCATTCGGTCGCTTGCTGTTTGTGTTCTTCAGAATCAGATGAAAAACTATCTGGGTGCAGACTACGCGCGATTTTGAGATAGCGTTTTCGAATCTCCTTGGCGTCCGAATTGATTGGAACTCCTAGGATAGCGTAGTGGTCAGTGAAATCCAGCTTAAATAGCCCTCGGTCAAGTTGAAAAGACATGTTTTGTGGTCTCACTTTCCTACTACTAAATTCTTTCTAGTTTACTTTGCGCACAGGGGATGCATGCCTTAGTAGTGGTGGCCAGCATCCTGACTTAATACATTGTTATCATTTCTTGCGGCTGATGCAGCGCTCACCTGTAACAGTTCGCGGCTCAAAGCGTTATGAATTTGCTGATTAGTGGCTAAAATGCGACCGGAAGGAATGACTAAAGGGCTTTGGTCGTAAGCTGTAACCTGCCCACCCGCTTCCCGGACTAACACGATGCCCGCTGCCATATCCCAAGGAGATAGCCCCCGCTCCCAATAGCCATCGAAACGACCACAGGCCACATAAGCTAGATCTAGGGCAGCAGAGCCACTACGACGAACCCCTTGGGTCAGGTGAGTCAGATGGCAAAATTCGGCATAGTTATTGTCTGAGGTTTCGCGGCGATCGTAGGCAAAACCACTCACTAAGATGCTCTTACCGAGTTCAGCCGTTTTTGAGACTTGAATCGGACGGCGATCGCGAGTTGCCCCTAGACCCGTAGCGGCTCGAAACAGTTCTTGGCGAAAGGGATCAAAAATAGCGCCGACGTGAGGGACTCCCTCAATCAACAGCCCGACTGAAACGGCGGCCACGGGATATTGATGAGCATAATTCGTGGTGCCATCTAGAGGATCGATCGCCCACAAATACTCACTGGCCTTGTTGTTGAGCTGACCCGATTCTTCAGCCAAAATGGGATGGTCGGGAACGTGGCGGCGTAGCACCTGTAAAATTGCCGCTTCTGCCGCCTTGTCTGCTTCTGTGACTAAATCTCCGGGACGGCCTTTCTCTTCAATCGCCTCTAGATGGCCCCAGTAGTCTTGCAAGATGACTCCTGCGGCCAGCACTGCTTCCGTGGCAACATCTAAAAAGATTTGGAGTTGTTCGGGCGTTGGGTGGCTCATTTTTAATATTTATTTATAAATATCTATTCATAGTCTTTTATTGAATCATTGTTTTGCCACCTTCATGCCTTGAATATAAGGCTCTGGATCTTCGGCAACCCAACCCAAATTGGAGGTGTAGCGTACCTCGAAATGCAAGTGAGCCGCTGTTGAGCTAGGCGTTCCAGTCCTACCAATCGTACCTACCACAGTGCCTTTTTTTAGGGTTTGGCCCGCCTTAACTTTGATGCTGCCTAACTGGGCGTACCGACTTTGGCGTCCACCCGCATGGTTAATCACGACTAAATTGCCATAGCTGCCTTGCTGATCTGCAAAAGCCACGACCCCATCTCCAGCGGCTAGCGCATTGGTGCCTAGGGGAGCAGCTAGGTCAATGCCACTGTGAAAGGCTACTTGAGCGATCGCGGGTTGTAACCGCCAACCGTAGCCGAGCAACACTGTCGCAGTGGTGGGCAGAGGGTAGCCTGTTAAGCCGTAGTTATCGCGATCTTTGGGACTAATACTAGGCGGAGCGGAGCCGACTGGAGACCAATTCACACCGGGGACAAAAACAGTGGTGGGCTTAGCTGCGCAACCATTGATTTCAAACAATACATCAGCCCGTACTTTGTAGGTAGCTGCGACATCTCGCCAAGTTTGCCCCGCTGGAACGCTCACCTGCACCCCGTTGTAAGGCGGAACCACAATTTCTGCACCAGAGGTAACCTTGCCGCTTCTGAGGCTAGGATTAAACCCCATTAAGGTGGCAGGAATCACATTGTACTTCTGACCAATACTCTCTAGCGTTTCACCGGACTTGATCGTGTGGCGAGTCAAACGCTCTAAGGCAGGCTTTGGACATAGATTGGAGGTTTGAGCGATCGCCCCTGGCAGCACCTGCGACCTCACTTCCGGCGTTACAGCACCACTGCTAAGCGAAAACAAAGTGAGCCAGAACAGAGTTGGCAGAGAAAACCAGCGAGAAAAACTCATGAGCATCACATCTTGAGGAGACAGAAGTCGAGAGACGGAAGTCGAGAGACAGAAGCCAGAAAGTAGAAATTGTAAGTCAAGGGTTTAGATCTATGCATTCTGTCTTCTATACCCCTAGCTCCTGACTCCTGTCTTCTGGCTCCTAGTTCCTAACTTCATTGAATCGCAATCCACAGCAATCGCCTAGCTCTAGCTGACTCTCCTGCTTAGAAGCCCCATCGATTACAGTAGAGGTATGTTTTCCTGCGTCACTGCCAATCAGTGTTGAGACTATGAGTTTGTCGTTCAAACAACTAACGATTTACCTAGCTTTATTAGCCATTGGTGGTGGTGCAGGAGCGTGGGGTACCCGCTACCTCAACGTTGATCGAACCTCTGCAACCAGCAGACTAGTGCCTTTTTTGCAGCAACCTGTGCAGGAGCCAGAAACTCGCTCCACCAACCTGCCCATCCCTAACACGAGCTCTAACTTTATTGCTGCCGCCGTCGAAA
Organism: Trichocoleus desertorum ATA4-8-CV12; assembly: GCA_019358975.1. Classification (NCBI taxonomy): domain Bacteria; kingdom Bacillati; phylum Cyanobacteriota; class Cyanophyceae; order Leptolyngbyales; family Trichocoleusaceae; genus Trichocoleus; species Trichocoleus desertorum. The sequence goes on along the minus strand of JAHHIL010000002.1, from coordinate 64,288 downwards.
GAGTCGGGCCTGCGGTAGTGCGGATTGATTCGGCGCGGACCGTGGCGGATAATGTGCCGGAGGCGTTTAGGAACCCCATGTTCAAACGCTTTTTTGGCAATGGTGCTCCCCTCCCAGAGGAGCGAATGGAGCGAGGTACGGGTTCTGGATTTATTCTCAGTGCTGATGGCCGACTGATGACAAATGCTCATGTTGTCGCTAACGCGGATACCGTTAAAGTGACGCTGAAGGATGGTCGAAGCTTTGACGGCAAAGTGGTTGGAACCGATCCGGTGACAGATGTAGCGGTGGTCAAAATTAGTGCTTCTAGCTTGCCTATCGTTAAGTTAGGCAAGTCTCAATCATTAGTGCCAGGACAATGGGCGATCGCGATCGGCAATCCTTTAGGTCTAGATAACACCGTCACCGCTGGCATCATCAGCGCCATTGGCCGCTCTAGTTCTCAAGTGGGAGTCCCCAACAAGCGGGTGCAATTTATCCAAACTGATGCGGCGATTAATCCGGGCAACTCTGGTGGGCCTTTGCTGAATGAGCAAGGAGAAGTCATTGGCATCAACACAGCCATTCGGGCTGATGCTCAAGGGCTAGGCTTTGCCATTCCGATTGAGACGGCTGAGCGCATTGCCGAGCAACTGTTTCGGAGTGGTCGCGCCGAGCATCCGTACCTGGGCATCCAAATGGTTGACCTAACAGGCGAGATTAAAGAGGAAATCAATCGCGATCGCGAGTTAGGCATTAAGGTGACGCAAGATCAAGGCGTCTTGATTGTCAAAGTTTTAGACGGCTCACCCGCTGACAAGGCAGGTTTGCAGCAGGGAGATGTGATTCAAAAAATCAATAATAAGCCCGTTAGAACCGCTTCTGAAGTGCAAGAGATGGTTGAGGCGAGTGTTGTAGGAGCACAGCTCAATTTAGAAATTAACCGCAACGGCAAAGCTCAACGCCTGCGAGTTCAGCCCAGCGCTTTTCCCAGCGAAGAAATGGGCTAATCTGCTATCTTATTCCCCTTCCCTGGCAGGGAAGGGGCTAGGGGTTAGGTCAATCTTCGCGATCCTGAAAAATTCTTTTTAGAGATTAGAAAGCTTCTAGGTTATGGGTTGGTGCTTGGATCTTCGTACAGTGACATCGAACCCGCCAAAACACCTTCTAGTTCCATACGTTGCTCCATTTGACGCAGGAAATAGCCCGTCATCATGGCAGAGGCGAGCAGACCCGCTAGATTGTCACGATCGGTCGTAATTTGAACGTTAAAGCCTTCACTGGGTAACATTCCCACCAAACCCTGAACGTTGTGGGAAATAATTTGTTTCACCTCAGGCGTGACTGACTTGGCAACCCGCGCTAGCACCTCAGGCGACTGATGTTGCAGATATTTCAGCAACGGATTAGCTTGAGCATTTTCGGGGTCAGAGCCAAGGAACTTAGCACTTTCAGGGTTAAAGACCATAAGGACGCTAAAGGGTTTGCTTGCTTATTTGTACTATTGTGGCACTTCCACCCACCCCTAAGACTAGTCTTAAAAGGGTGAAAATTCCGAACCTTGAGGGACGGGTAATCAGTGGGCTTCTGTGAAAGACAAAATTTACGGCTCGTCAGCAGACTCTGAGTTTTGCGGCTCTAGAGCGATCGGCAGTTTGTCTACCTGGAAGTACTGGTGGAACTTTTCAGTCACTTGTAACCAATAGGATCGACCATCCGATTGTCGCCGTTTCCGCACAAAACCTTGCTCGACTAGTTCCGGAACATGCTGATAGGCACCGGACCCCCGCAAGTTGACCAAATCTGCTTGGGCGATCGGGCCGCGCAAGGCGATCGCCGCTAAAGTTCGTAAAGCCCCCACCCCCAAATCCACCGGAATCAAGGTTTGGACTAACTTATGAAAGGCAGGTCGCAGTTGCAAGCTGTAGCCCTCTGGGGTTTCTACTACTTCTAAGGCACTGTCGCGGTGGGCATAGTCGTTCATAAGCTCGATCAAGCCTTCTTCTGCCGTGGCGCGATCGCAGCCTGCATATTTGGCAATCTCACTGAGCGCCAGCGGTTGGGCTTTTAAGTAAAGAATCGCTTCGATGGTGCTGGCGAGTCCCGTCTGTTTTGGCGGTTCTTCCCAAAGCGTTGGTTGATCGCTCAATCCAGATTACGTCCTGTCAGTTCAACAAAAATGTCTTCTAAGTTGGAAGGTCGCACCATCATACCAGTCTTGTTTGGTTGCTGATCCAGATAGGCATTGGCTTGCTCCAAGTCAGGGAAAAACTGATAATCCCATTTGTCGCCTTTCTGCGTCATCACCAAGCCTTTGCCATATTTCTGTTTTAGTTCGGAGAGCGTGCCCAACTCAATCAGCTTGCCCGCATCCATCACGCCAATGCGATCGCACAGATACTCCACTTCATCCATGTAGTGCGTGGTTAGCAACATGGTCATGCCCTGCTTGTTCAAATCGCGGATGATTTCCCAGAGGCGGCGGCGAGTTTGGGGATCTAGACCGACAGTCGGCTCATCCAGAAACAGAATTTCTGGCTCATGCAGCAGGGCGCGGGCAATCTGTAAACGCCGCTTCATCCCTCCTGATAAGGTTTTGACCAAATCCTTCCGGCGATCGCTCAGTTCTACATAATCTAACCAGCGATCGATCCGCTCCTGCCGCACTCGGTTAGGGATATGGTGCAAGCGGCCATGAAATTCCATGTTCTCCCAAACGGTAAGGTCGCCATCCACGCTGGTTTGCTGCAACACCACCCCAATCCGTTGCTTCACCTGAGCAGGCTGACGCACCACATCAAAATTAGTAACCTGAATCTGACCTTGACTAGGCTTGGTCAGCGTCGTCAACATGCGGATCGTGGTAGATTTCCCTGCCCCGTTGGGGCCGAGCAAGCCAAACATCTCCCCTGATGGAATTGTCAGTGAAAGATCCTGAACGACCGGGCGATCGCTATAGGTTTTATAGACGTTTTGCAGGGAGATGGCAGCAGACATGAATAAGCGAGGCGAAAATGTAACCGCTCTTTACACTAACACCGATATAGCCTGTCCTCAGCTTCCCTGCTATAGATTGGCGATCGCAACGGGTTCGACCGCATCGGCTAGCTCAAAACCAAATACACGCGAGTAGAAATAGAGTTCGCCGTCCAGCGATCGCTTAATATTTTCGGCTTTGCGGAAACCATGTTGCTCGCCCTCAAACGCAATGTAGGCTACGGGTAAGCCCTTCGATTGCAGCACTTCTACCATTGCTTCGGCTTGGCTAGGCGGCACAATTTTGTCTTCTAAGCCCTGGAAGAAAATCACTGGGCAGGCAAGCTGATCGCAAAAATGGACGGGCGATCGCGCTTGATAAAGGTCTTGCCGTTCGGGATAAGGGCCAATTAAGCCATCCAGGTAGCGCGATTCAAATTTGTGAGTGTCTCTGGCGAGCGCCTCTAAATCGCTGACGCCGTAGTAGCTTGCACCTGCCTTAAACACATCCCGAAACACCAAAGCACAAAGCGTCGTATAGCCACCCGCGCTGCCCCCATCAATCACTAGGCGATCGCCATCCACCAGTCCTTGCTCGGCTAAATAGCGGGCTCCATTCACACAATCATCCACATCCACAATGCCCCACTGACCTTTTAGCCGTTCCCGATAGGCGCGACCATATCCAGTGCTACCACCGTAATCGACATCTAAAACAGCAATGCCCCGGCTCGTCCAATACTGAATGCTCAAGCTTAAAAGCGTGGAAGTGCTAGCAGTAGGGCCACCATGACTCTTGACCAGTAAAGGCGGCTTTTCCCCATCGGGTGCGGTGTAGTCTTGGTTTTTAGGCGGATAGAAGAAAGCGTATGCAGTCAAACCATTCTCGGTGGGAAACTCGATCGCTTGTGGTTCTGACAAATAACTTGGATTAACCGTCAGGTGGCTGGCGCGTTGTAAAACAGAAGTTTCGCCTGTAGCTAGATCGAGCCGGGCGATCGCCAGTGATTCTGTGGGGGAGCCTGTCAAGAAAACAGCTTGCCCTGCGGCCACTTGTAGCCCCCGCACCACCGTATAGGGAATAGCGATCGGTTCTAGTTGTTTGGTAGTTGGGTCTAACCGAGCGAGATGGGTCGTTCCCTGCTCAACATAAGTGCAGATAATTTGCTCGCTGCTGCCACTCGTATCAAATCCATAGGTAGACTGACCAAACACCCACTGCGGTTCGCCAAACTCAGCAGCGCGATCGCATAACGCTTCTACTTGATCCTGCTGCCAGCGGTACAGATTCCACCAACCTGTGCGATCGCAGATAAAGTGCAAAATGCCGCTTGGAGACCATTCGGGCTGAAAGAGCGATTCTGCAATGCCGCCTGCCACTTTTTCGGGCTGTCCTAGAGAACCATCGGAGTTAAAAGCAGCGACCCAGAGTTCTGTGCCATCCCAAGGCATGTTGGGGTGGTTCCAGGTCAACCAAGCCAAGTGTGAGCCATCCGGGCTGAGACGTGGGGAGGAGTAGAAATCACTGCCCGCTACCAAAATCTGCGCTTCTTGGTCTGCCTCTAAACTTAGGCTAACAATTGTGTTAATGGGTTCCTGCTCACCAGCCGTGTGGTCTTCTCTCACACAGATAAAGCGCTGTCGTGATTCATCTACCACACCGTCGGCATAGCGCCAGTTGCCTTCTGGTGTCAGGGCTTGAGGTTCTGAGCCTAGCGTTTGGCGGTAAAGGCGTTGATCGGCAAAGTGAGTGAAGTAAATGGTGCCTTTGTAGACGGTATAAGCTCCACCGCCATATTCATGCACTCGGGTTCGCACATTGAACGGCGCAGGGGTCACATCTGAAGTTTGCCCATCGGGAGTCCGACGCACCAGTACGGTTCGGCCTGCCTCGGTGGGTCGTAGCTCCAGCCAGTAGATGTCCTCTCCGTCCAAGGTTGCCTGACTGAGGCCAATCGTACCTGTAACAATCAAATCTGAAGTGATGGGGGACTTCCAGGTACCGTAAGCGGCAACTTGGGATGAGGGCATGAGTATTCTCCAAAGGCGGGTCAGCGATTCCTAAAATTGAGGATAGAAGCTTTTTCGCCCTCCGGATCGCCTTAACGCAGAATCAGCCCCCAGAATCAGCCCCAGAAACAACTATGAGAGCCAAAATCGTTGATGACATTCTGTTCCTACACCATGAGGATGTCCCTCCTTACAAAAAAGGTGGGTCGATGGTGCGGAATAGTTACTTCTGGGCCTTACGCTCGATCGCCGGGAGAGCCAACCGCGATCGCGACTGGGAATACGAAGCGGAAATCTGGCCTGCCCTCCAACGGATGCTCATCTCATTTAGTGAATCTGGCTATTTAGGCTTACAAGAAACTATTTTGGAGTTTCCCCTAGACCAAGGTGAACTTCCGGCGGTGCTGCGTCCGGTTTCCACCTGGCAAACCGAGTTGCCCGATGAGCCAGAAGATGAGCTTTATAAATTCGGTTCAAGCACCATCTGAGGCGCTAGTAATGTGCCTTCTGGTTCTTGAATTTGCTGAGACACACCTAAAAGTCGTCCATCTTCATGGTGAATCCGCACCGCCAAGCTTGCAGCATCTGGGGACGTGACCGCTTGAAATAAAGGCTGATCCAGCGACTGAAACACTCGTTGTCCCCAGCACCAACGCTGCGCTAATTCCGGGGAGAGACTAATCATCGGTAGGTGGTCTAGAACACTCAGAGGAGCGATCGCTTCAAACTTACCCGCCTGTAACTGCGCTTCTAAATCGGCAAAGGTGAGGCTATCCGCTAACGTGAGGCCACAACTTTCGGTGCGAGTCAAAGCGGCTAACGTGCCCCCCACCCCTAACACCTCGCCTAAGTCTCGCGCGATCGCCCGGATATAGGTGCCAGGGCCACAAGCGATCGCCAAATCGAGTTCGGGAAAGTCGCCCGATCGCCAATCCAGCACTTCGATTCCATACACCTCAACAGCACGGGGTTGTACCTCGATGGCTTCACCCGCACGAGCCAAGCTATATAGCCGCCGCCCTTCTACCTGGATGGCACTGTAAGCAGGCGGAATTTGCTGCAACGGCCCCTGAAACTGCGGTAGAGCTGCTTTTACCATCTCCAAAGTTAAGTCTGGTGCGGCTTGAGTCGATAGCGTTTCTCCCTCCAAATCATCGGTTGCAGTTCTAACTCCCAATCGCACAGTGGCACGATACGCCTTATCCGATCGCAGAAACTGCAGTAAGCGGGTAACTCGTCCGATCGCCACAGGCAGCACTCCGGTAGCTGCGGGGTCGAGGGTGCCGCCATGTCCCACTCGCTTTGTCTTCAGCAGGCGGCGCAGCTTAGCCACGCAATCATGGGATGTCATGCCCGCTGGTTTGTTTAAGTTCAAAAACCCTTGCACAGTCTCAGTTTAAATCTCTCTACGCGGTGGGAAGGTGGCTGTTGCTTGGTTTTTGCGCCACAAACCAATAATTCTGACAGAACGGGGAGAAAATGGTGCTCAAAGTTGTGTCAGCTAAATTCCAGCTACGAGCGATCGCCGTCGAAGTGCGAATACTTGTAGGCAAGTTACCCCAGAAATTACGTGGCAAAACGCCGTAACGCTGCACGTCTAGCAGTGCCAATCCTGCCGTCTGGCATAGAGTTTGAATTGAGGCGCGAGTGTACCGATAAAGATGGTGGTGTTTATTAGGAACTAGCGCGGCGATCGGATCGATCCAACTAGATTGATTCGGCAAGTGATAGCAAATGAAATAGCCCCCCGGTTTGAGTAGGCGAAAAATTTCTTTTAGGCTAGCGATCTCATCCCCCCCGGTTTCTCGCACATGCTCTAGAACCCCAACCGAAACAACCGCATCAAACTGTTGATCTTCGTAGGGGATGGCGATCGCATCCGTGGGAGTGCCTCGCTTAAATTTGTAACCAAACTGATTTAATTGCTCTCGTAAGTAAAAGTCTTCAAAGGCATAACCATAAGCTTGGTAATCGGAGCGGGCTAAGAAATAGGAGAAATGACCATTGCCACAACCCCAATCTAAAACTGCGCTCCTTGGTGCTACATATTGCTGCAATAACTGATAAAGCTTTTGATACTGCTCGGCACTTGTGATGCTTCTAAATTGGGATAAATTACACTGACGATCCTGGGCTTGCAGTGCAATTAATTCCCCCATAATTCGTTGATGATTAGGCTCAGGCAGTGGCACGGATAAATTATCTCAAGACAGCTAAAAAATTGGTTCCTTTAGAACTGTAGGCGCTTTGGTCAAGTCTTGAACAGCGCGATCGCCCTTAATCAATCCAGCATCCATCCATGATTGGCCCTAGATGGTTTACGAGTTTGATGCGTAAAGCCCCCGTGTTTCAACCGGGGGATATAAGCGAATAGCCGAATTTATTCGGCAGTGTCCTCCTTCTGGGGATTGGGTAGCCGATCAATCCAGTCCTCAACCAACTGAGTCATGGTTTTCCTCCTCACTTTTGCCACCTGCCGTAGTTTCTGAAGCCTTGACTCTTCAACCCTAACATTGAGCGTCTTTTTCATTTGGTGTCTATGCAATGCCTATACAAATAGGCTATCATAAACTCATGAAGACTCTGAAGTTTAAGCTCTACCCGCACAAGCGCAACCGTCATCTCAAGCGGATGATTAATGCTGCTGGAGTGATCTACAACCACTGCATTGCTCTCCATAAGCGGTACTACCGCATGTGGGGTAAGCATTTGAGTTGTGCCAAACTTCAGTCTCAGATTGCCAAGCTGCGAAAGCGTAAAGTGTTCTGGCAGTCGGTCGGCTCTCAAGCGGTGCAGGATATCTGCCAACGCATTGAGAAGGCGTACAAACTGTTCTTTAGTCATCACCAGAAAGGAGTCAGACCACCAGGGTTCAAGAAAGTTAGGCGATACAAATCATTCACCCTGAAACAGGCAGGGTACAAATTTCTCGGCGGCAATCGGGTAAAGATTGGAGAGCGGATCTATCAGTATTGGCACTCTAGAGAGATTGAGGGCAAAGTCAAGACCCTGACCGTCAAGCGCACTCCGTTAGGGGAGTTGTTCATGGTGGTTGTGGTCGAGACTGAATCTAAGCCAGAAAACAAGTTCGAGACGAGTAGAATCGCTGGATTTGACTTCGGCCTCAAAACCTTCCTCACCTGCTCTGAAGGCTTCAGTATTGAATCACCGCAGTTCTTCAAGCAGTCGCTAGCTGCCATTCAAAAAGCCAACCGCCATCACTCCCGTAAATGCAAAGGCTCTCATGGCCGTGAAAAAGCTCGGCTCACCTTGGCCCGCAGGCATGAGGACATCGCCAATCGTAGACGGGACTGGTTCTGGAAGCTGGCACACAAGCTGACTGAGCAATTTGATGTGCTGTACTTCGAGACGTTGAACCTCAAAGGGATGCAGCGCCTTTGGGGACGAAAGGTGAGTGATTTAGGGTTCCGCGAGTTTCTACAAATTCTCGAATGGGTCGCCACTAAAAAGGGAAAGCACATCAGCTATATTGAGCGCTGGTTCCCCAGTTCCAAGGCTTGCTCAAAGTGTGGGCATGTTCTAGGGTCTTTGGCACTCTCCACCAGACAATGGCGTTGCCCTTCGTGCCAGTCGGTGAATGACCGCGATGACAACGCGGCTGTGAATATCAAACAGGTTGGGATCTCAACCTGGGGAGTAGGAGATGTCAGTCAGGCTCAGCCTGCAATCTCTGCCTGAGTCTCGAATCCCCGTTCTTTAGAGCGGGGAGTAGATCAATCAGGATTGACACATTGGCTCAGGAGCGGCTCAGGATTACAAGTTCTAAGGGGTTGTGGGGGCTAGGTTCTCTAAGGGCACCGGAGTGGGTAGTGGGTCATCAGGGGAGGTTGGTGTGGGAGGAGGAGCAGCCTCCGGTGACACTCTGGGCTCTGTCATTTCGCCATCTAGGGCTTGGGTCAACTGAGCTGCGCTAAAAGACTGCACCAAATTTAGCTCCAAGGGTTCTCGGCTAATTTCAGCGGCATAGGCAGAAGTTAAGTAGGGTCGGAATTGCTGTTGATCGGTGACATGAGTTTTAAAGAAAGCCACGCTTAAAGCTTGCACATAGCGATAAGCCAACGTTGGGGCTTCACCAATCACTTGAGGAGGAATGGGCACCACCTCACTATTCGTGGCAGAATCGCCAATGGCCGAGAAGTGCGTTCCCCCCTTCATCAACACCAAATATTTTTCTGGCGTTGTCAACCAAGTGAAAGGGCGAATCTGTTCTGGTAGGGCTGGTGCCACCGTGTCAGCATCAGCAGTAATCATCATCAGAGGCACTTGAATTTGGCTCAACCCTGCTTCGCCCAAGAGACTACTATCAACTGGATTAATTGCGATCGCCGCCTTAATGCGAGGGTCTTGTAACTTGTATTGTTGCCCCGCCAATTCCAACGCCCGACATTGCAGCAACAACGATAGATTCAAAGATTCATTGATCCGCACACAGTTCTGCGCGAGTTGCTCAAAATTCAGTGTTGCCCCCGCTAAAGAAAGAGCTGTGTAGCCACCAAAAGACTGCCCTACGACGCCAACCTGCTGTAAGTTGAGCCGTCCGCGCATTAAGGGATCTGATTTCGATCGCCGCTCTAGTTCATCTAGTAAATACTTAACATCCAGGGGGCGATCGACAAACTCAAAGGATTCAGCCACATCTGTAGATCTGCCACTCAACAGCGCCTGCAACCGCCCCGCATTACTCCCTAGGTGCTCTGGTAAGGCCACGGCAAAGCCATAGGAAGCGAGATGTTTGGCTAAATAATCAAAGACTGTGCGATCGGAACCGAGGCCATGAGAAATTACAATCACTGGCGCTGGGTAGAGTGGAGCCTGCTGAGGCTTTGTCGCGTTTGCCACAGGTAGGTAAACGTCAACTGGAAATATCCGCTCCCTGGGAACTTCGATAGGTGGGCGATTGGGAAACCGTTGAATGGTCTTCCGGGTGCGATCGCTCAAAGTGATCGTGGTTTTTTCCCACTTAAACCCTCCCGATTGCCGCAGATCTGGCAATGCTGAAAAATCGGTCACAGGAGCGAATGCGGCTTCTGTCCTGGCTTGCTGGCCAATTGCTGTGCTTGCTTCTTGTGTTTGCTCCACAAACTCATCTAGGGCTCTAGCAATTTCTAAGCTACGACCCAAGTTCACCCGCAGGCCATCCGTCGGAAATTGCCGGAGGACATTGAGTAAAGTCAAGCCCTCTGGTTGAGCTGCCGCCAAGATTAAAGCCGAGCGAATGGCGTAGAACCCAGGTTGCCGAGCCTCTGTTTGAATGACCTGGCCTAAGCGAGACAACAAAGCTTCTCCTGAGGGCGTGTAGAGAAATTGAGAAACCGCCACCGGAGAGAGCTGAATCGGCACGAGTAGAAACTTTCGCAAATCTTGTAGCTGTTTGGGGTCAGCATATTGCGCGTAGGCAGCTAAGTCATCATTGATGGTGCCGCTTCTGGCATAAGCTTCTAGGGTGTCTACTGCAATGGAGCGTTCAATAGCGCCATAGGACACATAAATGCGTTCTGCCGCAGCCACAGGCTGAGTTGCCACAGCAGGGAGCAACAACGAACCACCCAGCATTCCTAGACTGAATCTGACCCAGCGGCTCAATTGCTGAGTATGAGCACCATCATGAGCATAAGAAGCTTCATGGGCACAAGAAGCTTCACGGGTCCAAGAAACAGATTGAAATCGCCGCCAGTGGCGGGCCAGGGCTACAAAACCAAACAGAGACAAATTCATGAAGGTTGTACTCAGATCTCCTCGTCACACCACTCCTGAGAGCAGCTAATTGCATCAGTTATCTCAAGGTAACTAGTGCGCAGTGATTTAACATCCCCCTGGGCAGGGTGTCATGCCAGACCAAATCTAGATGTGAAGCACCTGCAATCTTATACAGGCCCAACTGCCAAGAATCCAGCAAGTTTTCCCTAATTTCTCACCCTCTAGGCTAGATTAGGAGCGATCGCTAGAGGTCTGAGATCATGGGTGCTTTTACACCTCAATCGAAGCAAGCCCTACAGAAACAAGCTAAACCTCCGGGTTCTAGGCCGTCGCGATCGCCGCAGCAAATTGTCGCCTTGGCTGGCTCAGGCGTCCTGCTATCTTTGGGGCTTTGGGTGGTCTTGGTAGTGGGGGAGTATGTCACGGTTGGAGGCGTACCCTTCTCAGTAATTGTCAGCTTTCTCCAAGACGATACTGCCAGAACTGCTTATTTTGAGGGCAACAGTACCGGAGTGCACGATCGCCTCAGCGAAATGGGTATTGAAGACCAAATGAAGGGCTTTTATCGCTCCCGCATTTCCGACGAGGTAAAGCTCGATCAACATATCCATCAAGTTCTGTACGAGCGAACTGGCTATGTGGGTACAGCCTATCGAGTGAATGTCCAAGGCACTTTAGTGTTGCGGTAACCTTGAGACAACAAAAATCCGACCCTTAAGCGTCTCATAGGAAGTAGACAAGGGTCGGATTTTGATCTTGGCTAAAGTTTAGCGTGGCTCAGCGTTGATTTTAAAGAAGCTTTTAGGAAAGAATCGCTCGACTATCTTTGCCGATCTCGCTAATGTCCTTGCCTAAGAGTTGGGCGATCGCCTGCCGTTCTAGAGGAGGCTGGGTAGGAACCTCTTGACGCGCATCGGTGATTAGCCAATCCAAGGCTGCGGCTTGGACGTCGATTGTGGCCCCTGTCTTGTCTACGCAATAGCGACCAAATACCAACTTATCTACTAGGCGCACTCCTGGGCCGAGGCGGGAGTATTCAAAGATGACGCTATTATCGACCGTGGCACCTCCACAAATGCGGCAGTTAGGGCCAATGTAGGTGGGGCCAACAATCTTGGCTCCATCTTCAATTCGGGTCATGCCGCCGATGTAGACTGGGCCTTGGATATCTACCTTGTCCCAGTTCACAGCCACATTCAACCCGGTATAGATCCCCGGTGCGACTTCGTGGCCTGGAATCTGCACATTTTTGATTTCGCCTTGCAAGACACCGCGTACGGCGCGCCAGTAGTCGGGCACCTTACCAATGTCTACCCACTCAAAGTCCATTGTGACGCCATAGAAAGGCGCAGCCATTTCTACTAGCTTCGGAAACAGATCTCCACCAATATCAAACTCGCAGCCAGAGGGAATGTAATCTAAAACTTCTGGCTCAAAAATGTAAATCCCTGTGTTGATGCTGGTGCTGAGCGCTTCCTCTACAGAGGGTTTTTCTTGGAAGGCCTGAATCCGACCCGTCTCATCGGTGACCACAACTCCGTAGCTAGAAACTTCTTCCCGGGGCACCGATTTCATGATCACAGTGGCGATCGAGCCTTTTTCTCGGTGCCATTTCACCGCTTCGCTCAAATCTAGGTCAATCAGGGCATCACCGCACATCACCACAAAGGTGCCGTCAAAGAAAGGAGAAAAGTCTTGAATTCGGCGCATGCCTCCTGCCGAGCCGAGCGCTTCACCAACTAGCTCACCATCTACAATTCGCCCTTCAAAGGAGTAGGCAATCTGGACACCAAACTTCTGCCCATCCCGGAAGTAGTTTTCAATTTCATGGGCTAGGTGGCTGACATTGACCATAATCTGGTCAAAACCATGCTGGCGCAGAAGTTCTAAAAGAAATTCCATCACTGGCTTTTGCAGGATTGGAATCATGGGCTTGGGAATGGTGTAGGTAATCGGACGAACGCGCGTACCTTTACCAGCTGCCAGGATCATGGCTTTCATAAATATTTATCTCTCACCCTAGACCACTACACTGTCAATAATCGATCCATTGTTTGGCGGCTGAGTTCCAATGCTTACACTAGCTCTCAGGGCCAGACGGCTTAAGTAGCTGCTGAACATGCGTTCAAGTAGCCGCTGAACATTCGTATTGATGCAACCTGTTTGGTTGTAGATCATCTATCAACCATTGTCTCAATTGATCTCGATCGCGCTGTACCAACTAGGCAAAATTTACAGCTACCAGACAAAACCGACTGAGGGTCGCCAAGATGCTAACAGATCTTTTACATTCTTGGTCAAACTGGCTTTGTCATACGGGTGGTGTCCCGACTGGATGATGCAGTCTATTCAGATACCGCAAAAATCGGTAACTCTGTGAGGCTCCGCACCTTCAGATCTTGGTAAAACTCCTCCTGCGATAACTCTACTTTGGACTGAGCGGACAAAAACAAGAGTGCCCAGAAGATGGTAACGCGATCGCCAGTATTGTGATGCGAGCCATGAGACAAGCCAGGAAGATTTAATTCTTGCTGACCAGCACCAGACCATAGTTCTAACAGCAAATCAAAGTCTAGCCAATCTTCTCCTTGGGAGATTTTTAGCCCTTGGGTCGCGAGAAACCGCTCTAGGGCCGCTGCTACTTCCGAAAGGTTTTCTTGGTGCGCCAGTTGCGCGATCGCCCGGACTGCTTGGCTGCGCGATTGAGGCCGAGGCCGACGGGGACGGGTGCGGGGCACTGCTTCTTTCATGGTGTCAGCCATCAGTTCCAGCTGCTCAATCAACTCTTGCAAGGTCACCCGACGGTTTTGGGGTGGTTTTGCCACGGCTCGTCGTCGCAAGCGCCGCTCTAAATGTAGGGGCATCTGAGCCTCCATAAACCCATCCGTCTCTAGAAACTCCCCCTCATCTAAAACCTCTACTTCAGAAGATTCGGCCCGGACCAACGTGTCGGCTTTAAGCAGCACCAGCATGGAGGCATACAAAAAAGCCTGCCCAGAACGAGACAGGTCAGATTGGTAAGTGGCGCGGCTGATTTCTACCGTATCACTGGGAGTTAATTCACTCAAAAAGCGATCGATCACCTCAATCACTTGGACATCCCAAGGGTCAATTTCACCTCGCTCTGCCAACTCAGACAGTAAGGCGATCGCGCTTTGGGCCAGAGACAGAACCATGCAACCTATTCCTACTTGCTGTTAACTCGAACAAAGACAACAGCCGCTACTACAATCAAGCCCAGCAGAAACAGTGGCACTACTAGACTCCAAAGACTATGAGGGTTGGTCAAATCAGCAGCAGACATGCCAGCAGTCTAGACTTCTTGGGCCATAGAATCAACCGCAGGCAAGAGGGGTTGCTGTTCTTGCAGTTCTGCTTTGTAGCGATCGAGGTCTTGCTCTAACTCTTCAATCCGTTGCTCACGCTCTTGAATCTGTTGCAAGCCTTTGCGGATTTCTATCATGTGTTGCAATTGGGTCCAAACGCTAAATACCCAGGCCAGTACTGCTCCCACACCTAGAGCCAAAATGAGTTCCACCGCCAGTGGAGCTTGAACCTGGATATCTCTGACAATATGAATCGTGGCAGGTTCCGTGTTTTCTAAACTGAATAAAACCAGAGCCAGCGCAATGACAAAGATAATTAAAAAGTTAACCTGGCGCATTCACTAACTCCTTGATTGCATAGGTCTAGCTAAGTTCACAGAGTGATCGGGTTGCCATCAGGACTCTAGCTCAAATCCCCGATTCTGGACCTGAAGAAAAGCTTACCAGCCCACTTGCTTAATAGAATGGCTGAATGGCATGGCTTGATGGCATGACTTGATGGCATGGCGTGATTAGTAATGGGCTGGTTTCTCTCCAGGCAGCACTTCCGTGGTAACTACTTTGGGGCGATTCATCTCGCGGATCGCGTCAATGGTACTCTTGATGGTGCCTGCAATGGGGACGGCCACCACAACTCCTAGGAGCCCTGCGATTTGTGCCCCCATTAAAATAGCAATAAAAATCCAAATGGGATTTAACCCGGTGAAATTGCCCATGAGTCTGGGGGCGAAAACGTTGTCTTTGATTTGCTGCATCAAAATTGCAACAAAGGCCACCTGTAGCGAGAGCCAAAAGTTTTGAAACATCACGAGCAGAATCACTAAGCCAATTCCTAACGTGGCTCCAATAAAGGGAATCAGCTCAGCTATGCCAATCAGCAGCGCAAATAGTAGGGCAAATGGTACTCTCAGCCCCATAAAAATGGGCGTTAGGATGGCGAACATAAACAACCCTAACAGCATCTGGCTGATGAAAAAGTTTTGAAAGTTTAGGCGTAAAGAAACGCTGAGCGGCAAGCCAATGCTCGGTGGCAACAAGTGCACTAGCCCCTGCCACATGCGATCGCCGTAGAGCAGCATATAAAAGGCCAGTACCACCACTAAAACCAAATCGAATAGCCCAGAAACTGTTACCAGCGCCACGCCTAACGCTTGGCTGACCAAAGTCTGCAACTGATTTTCGATTTGATTGTTGATCCGGGTGCTAAAACCTTGTAGGTCTAGAGGCAGGCGATGCGCTTTCGCCCAAACATCCAACGATGCCAAATGACGCTGACTGGCAGCTAGGGAGGCAGGTAGCTTGTCCACAAACTGAGCTGCTTGCTCAACTAAAACTGGAACCAAAGTCACTCCCAGCACCACCAACAGCGCTAGGGCCAGCAGTAGGACCACGATCACAGCTTGAGAACGGGTAATCTGAGCCCGCTCTAAGAACTGCACCGGATAGTTGAGCAGAAACGCCAAAATTGCCGCTACGACGAGGAGGGTGATTGAATGCTCAAAGTAGCGAAAAACTTGCGACAGAATCCAGACATTTAAAGCTAGGATTGGGCCGCTCAAACCCAGTAGAAACAGGCGTTGGAGATTGGTTGAACGGCGCATTTTAGGCAACCCATGATTCAGCAGCTAGCAGAGCTAGACTAACCTTCCGATGTCGAGACTTGGGTCGAGCCTGCGCTTAGCCCTGGCAAAGTTTGATATTTCAAATACCAACCCCCCAGCACCAAAAGAACGATGACCACGGTTCCAATTCCTAAAGGACTCGGTAGCCAAAATACGGCTTCTAAATGGTTGATCTGACCTGGTTCCAGCGTCCAGACCAATTGATGGCCTTGCTGACCCTGGACAGCGCTAATCGCGTTCGCTGCGGTATTGACACTACGCGCTCCCCAAGGCGTGTTAAGCCGAAATTCCAGATCTAGCAATGAGCTAGGACTCACCAACAAATCGCCATTGGCACTGGTGACGCCCAGCGATCGCAAGTCGAGGGTATAGCTCAGGCGATTCCGTAGTAAGAGCAAAAAGTTACTTTGAGACAGGTGGAAGTCTGACTTGATCTCAGGCAGAACAGGTTCAGCTCGTTTTGCTGCGCCTTTTTGAGTGGATGGATTCAAGAATTCGTTAAATTTGGTGTTTAGGTCAGCGCCACTACTAAAGGGAATGGTTACTGCCACTTCTTGATTGGAACTCCGCCGAATTCTGCCGCCTAAGCGTCGAGTCCGCTGTTCTACTGTATTTAGCCACTGCTGGGCGGTCGCTCCACTCAAGCTAGTTAAGCGATCGCCCAGTTTGATGTGCTGAACAATTTCGCCACGATTAGGGCTCTCAAAATTAATCCCGACATCATACTGAACGCAACCAGAAAGCAGTAAGGAGGCCAACAGCATCATCCAAACCACGCGAAAGCGCCCTAGTTGCTGTCTCACCTTTTGGGCGATCGCAGCTGCGATTGGTTTCGTGGCCCGACTTGATTGGCGAGGTGTGAGCGATGACTGCTTAATCGTTCTACCCACTGGCTTGACTCCCAGGTTGATTCCCATACTTGCTCATCCTAATCTGTTCTGTCGTAGCGGCACTAGTCTATAGCAGCGGGACTCAACAATTTCTAGCTAAACCACCACAAACTCCCTAAGATCAGCGCCATCAGTCCCAAGGCTACCCAGAAAAAACGATCATTTTTGGCGCTCGCTTGGCCGAGATTAAATGGAGATTCGGGTTCTTCGGCTGCTTTGCTCGGCGATCGCGGTGGTGCCGTTCCCGCGCTCCCTCGTCGATCTTTCGGATCGCTTTCTGCCAAGGTGACCAAATCGGGGATTTGGGTTAGCCATTCAGGCCGAGTATTCAGTTTGGGGGCTTCTAGGATATAGAGTAAGCGCTTGCTTTGGGTGCGAGTTTCCCAATCGGGGTGCCGAGTCAACTGCTGGCAGAGGGCGATCGCTTCGGGGCGCTGGTCTGCGGCTTCATAGGCTGTCACCAACCACATTTGCACTTCCCCACCCAAGGGAGAAGTTCGGTTGACCAAAGCACTGGCTTTTTCTAAATGCTGCACTGACTGGCGATACAAGCCTCGTTCAAAGGTTGCTTTGCCAGCCTCGTATTCAGTCTCAACAATTTCTAGGTTTTCTGAACTCACGCTGCTTATAAATTTAGATTATTACTGGAACTGGGTCGCACATGGGAATGCGTAACCAGTCCGCTTAAATCAAACTATGAATCATAGGAGCTGCTGCATTTTGGAGCAACTTCAATGCTTTTTCTACCGTCTAAAGCTACGGTAAAGCACCTTCCAAGATCCTAGCAAAGCGAGTTAGTCTAGATCTAAAGGCTAGCAAGTCCGTGGCTTTGAGAAATTCGTAATCTATGTAGGGTGCCACCATACTCAAGATTTAGGTTTAGGTTCGACTTAGCAGCCTTTCGTTCCTAATTTCCAGGTAACCCTTATGTCTCAGCGTTCTCGGCTACAGTCTCCTCTTCAGCTCACCTTAATTTTAGCCGTAGCTTTAGCAACCACTGGTAGCTCTTTGCTTAATGCCGCTCCGGCAGCAGCAGGTCAAAAAGTGACTATTAGGCGCGTGATTTTGCTAAACCAGGCTCCTAATTATCCTAATGCGGTGATTTACGCTCCATCCCAAGTTGACTCATTATTCTTGAGTCCGGCGATCGCCCCTCCTAATTTTTCGAATAACTATGGCTATGGGGGGTACGGGAGTTCTGGGTGTTTTCATCCCTGCATCACACCCTACCCCGCTGTGGGTGGAGGCCACAACGTGATCAATGGCAGCGTGGTGAATTCGACCTTAGTGAATCCGTTGGTGCTCAACTCACCAATTTACAACTCTACCCTGGTTAATCCAGTGATTATCCAAAGACCGCGATATCGTCCTGGCATTCGTGGGTCTTTCAGTATTTCATTTTAGGAGTTGGGTTGGGCATTGGCATTGCGAGCCATGACAATTTCTCGCTTATCGACCATTGTCATCATCGCAGGCATGTCTGGGGAGACTCGCTTCTGCAAATTCAACTCCGCCACGACTGAGTTAAAAGTTTTACCTTGGGTCATGCGATAGCCGATTTCCTCAACCTCACGCCAAGCTAGATCGCTTTCGGTATAAGCCTTAGCCATCGTAATTAGCAGGTTTTGGTAATCGTTACCTTCCTGCTTGGTCATCATGGTGTGAGGGATGTCAAGGACGCGATCGAAACGGTGATACCAGGTTTTGGGTTGTCGCGACAAGACAGCACGAAACATAGATCTGTGGTCGTTATTGCCGACTGCGCGATCGCTTTCGCTGGAAATGAT
Organism: Trichocoleus desertorum ATA4-8-CV12; assembly: GCA_019358975.1. Lineage (NCBI taxonomy): Bacteria > Bacillati > Cyanobacteriota > Cyanophyceae > Leptolyngbyales > Trichocoleusaceae > Trichocoleus > Trichocoleus desertorum. The sequence continues at coordinate 45,980 of JAHHIL010000002.1, read as the reverse complement.
CAGCATCGGAGCCACGGGTGCGGAAGACTGAGAGCGAGCTAAGACCTCTTGGCCCATGCTGAGAAAAGCTCGTAAGTTGGGTAACACAAAGCCAGAGTAACCAACGGGAATGTCCCCTGGTTTGCGTTCCCACTGAAAGTAAGAACTCGACTTTTGCACGAATAAATCGATGACTTTGCTACTGCTGCTCAGGTAGGGAGCAAACAGCAATGTGCGGTCAATCTGCTGAGGCTGTTCGAAAGCAAGCCAATTTGCGAGTGTTCCTCCCCCTGAGAGACCCCCTACAACCACTTGTTGGCCCAGAGCTTGCGCCTGCTGCAACCACTGCAAACCGAACTGCTTGTAAACTGTTGGATCGCTGGGTAACGGGGGTGGGTTGTCACGGCCCCAATTGCCAGTAACTCCGTGACCTGGCAGCAAAGGAACCAGCACGTTGTAACCCAATTTGTAAAAGGCCTCTGCGATGGGCTGGAATTGGTAGGGCGCAGCGGTAAAGCCATGAAAGAAGAGGCAGACCCGTTGAGTGGGCTGAGGCTGAAACCAAAACCTGGAACGGCAAGCTTCATGACGCAGGGGTAGAGCATCTTCCCGCACTTTGGCTTGCTTGGCGATCGCGGCAATCGTGGCAGAGTAGTTAGGCATAAAACAGCCAGTTCACCTTCTTTTAGGGTTTGTGGTCAGCCTGGGGCGATGAAATAATGGCTTTGGGGTCAAGCATCGCCATCATGACAGACAGTTCCGGTGCAGTCCGTTGCTGTAAGTTGAGAGCAGCTACAGCTTCGTCAAACGTGTTTCCGTGCAACAGGCGATCGCCAATTGCCAACACCTCAGCCCAAGTTAAGTTGCTTTCCACAAAAGCTCTTGCCAAGGTGATCAGCAAGTTTTGGTAATGATTCCCCTCCGCTTGGGTCATCATTGTGTGCGGAATATCCAGGGCTTCGTCTAGGCAGTGGTACCAAGTTTGCGGTTGATGCTTCAAGGCTGCCTTAAACAAAGCTTGGTGATCCTGCGGATTAGTGGCGCGATCGCTGGCGCTAGAAATTACAAACATGGGTGCAGCCAAACGCTGGGCAGCTTGATCAATTAATTCCTGGCCCATGTCCAAGAACAGCCGCAGAGCCGGAATCCGAAAACCGTCATACCCATGATGCCCAGGATCATCTTTGTTTAACCACTCAAAGTAAACAGGCAACGTTTCGACTAGAAAATCGACCAAACGGTTATTGCCACTGAGATAAGGCGCAAATAGTAGTGTGCGAACGATTGCCTGGGGACACTCTGTTGCTAACCAAGCGGCTAAGGTGGCACCACTAGACAATCCGCCTACAACAACTTGCCTCCCTAAAGATTGGGCTTGCTGGAACCAGGCTAGGGCAAATTCTTGATAGGTGAAGATATCTGTAGGGAGCGGTGGCGGATGGTCGCGATTCCAGTCGCCCGCAATGCCGTGCCCTGGTTGCAGTGGCACTAGCACGTTGTAGCCTGCTTGATAAAACGCTTCTCCCATCGGCTCAAACTGGTAAGGGCCTGCGGTAAAGCCGTGGAAAAACAAACAGACTTTAGCGGTGGGTCGTGGGTGGAACCAAAATCGCGACCGGCAAGCTGGATCGCTAACTGGCAAAGCATCTTCCCGTGCTTTTGCTCGCTGAGCGATCGCTCTAATTTGCTCAGAATAAGTGATCATGTGTTTACTTCATAAACTCGGAGGCGACGATCATGGAGCCAATGCCAGAGTCAGTAAAAATTTCTAGCAACAAGGCGTGGGGAAGACGACCATCAATAATGTGGGCCGCTTTCACGCCTTGAGCTAGCGATCGCACACAACAATTCACTTTAGGAATCATCCCGCCAGCAACTACCTCCGTAGCAATTAGCTGCCGCGCTTCTTGAATATCCAACTTGTCAATCAAGGTGGAAGGATTGTGATAGTCGCGCAAGATCCCGGCTGTATCGGTCAGCAAAATCAGCTTCTCGGCTCCTAGAGCTGCCGCCAACTCTCCTGCCACTGTATCCGCATTAATGTTGTAGGCTTGCCCCGTGTCGTCTGCTGCCACGCTAGAGATGACTGGGATATGCCCCGCCTTCAGCAGAGATTCTAGCAACCGAACGTTAACGGTATTCACCTCACCGACAAAGCCAATCCCTTCTTGGCCTTCTGGACGAGCCTTGACTAGGTTGCCGTCTTTGCCACAAAGTCCAACCGCACTGCCTCCCGCTTGGTTAATCAAGGAGACAATTTCTTTGTTGACCCGACCGACTAAGACCATTTCCACCACATCCATGGTGGCGGCATCGGTGACTCGCAAACCATTCTTAAACTGGGGCTCAATGCCGAGTTTATCGAGCCAAGTGTTAATTTCCGGGCCACCACCATGCACCACGACGGGCCGAATCCCGACGCAGGCCATGAACACGATGTCCCGCATCACCTTCTCTTTCAGGCTGCTGTCTTTCATCGCGGCCCCACCATACTTAATGACGATGGTGCGTCCGGCAAATTGTTGGATGTAAGGTAAGGCTTCACTAAGGACGCGAACGCGGGTTGCTTCCTCTTGCTGAAAATATTCGCTGTCGTTAACCATGAGGGCTGGATTGGGCGAAAAGCTAGGTTTAGTCTAGTAGAGCTTGATATCCCCAAGGGTGAGATTAACTTGGAAACAATTAAATCTAGGCAGATCTAGGGGATGGAAGGCGATCGCGGACTCTATTACATAACTAATTCAGTTCAGTTACAGGAGTACGCTCTGGACAAAGCACTGTCGGGATTTCAGCGATTACCCTGCTAGCAATCTGTTCGGGGGTTTCCCCAGGCTGTAAAGAAATCCGCAAATCCGCTTGAGCATAGAGCGATTGACGTTGTTCTAGCAGGCTTTGCAACTTGGCGCTTAAATCAGATTCTCTTAACAAAGGACGAGTGGCATCGTTTTGCAGCCGCGCCTGGAGTAGCTCTACCGGAGCATCCAACCAGACGATTAAGCCATGTCGTAGGTAGCTCCAGTTTTTGCGTTTGAGGACAATGCCACCACCTGTCGCGATCGCCAATCTGACACAAGACGAGAGTTGCGCTAATACTTCCGTCTCTAAGTCTCGAAATGCCGTTTCACCTGCCTCAGCAAAAATTTCGTTGATCGATTTTTTCTGTGACTGCTCAATCACAGCATCCGTATCAAAGAAGTGATAGCCCAATTCTTTGGCGAGCAAACGTCCTACTGTCGTTTTACCAGACCCCATCATACCGACGAGGTAAAGGTTGACCCCTTTTAGTAGCTGATTCATGGATGAACTAGAGATAGCAAGATCCGCCTTAGAACAGCCTTATCGGAGCTATTTTTAAGGTTCTTTATGTAGCTTACTGCTTTCACTGAATTACAAGCTGTTAATCTATACCCTACTTAGAAGGTAAGAGTAGCTAGCAATATTCCTATGCTAAATAAAGAAAATCACAAAATTTTGTAAGACTCCTAAGTAGATTCCAAAACCCACGTATCTAGCTTTGATGTTTAAACCAATCCTTTCAGGTGACATCATGAACTTCGACATCTTTGATGAGAGATATTACCTTGCCACTAACCCAGATGTAGCAAATGCCGTGGCTGCGGGCTTCTTTGAATCTGGCTTTGACCACTTCATAAAAAATGGCTACGCTGAAGGGCGCGTTTCTGTCTCTCCACTATATGACGAGGGCTTGTACCTGCAAGCAAACCCAGATGTAGCGAATGCTGTGGCTGTGGACTCCTTTAGCTCTGGCCTTCAGCATTACATTGATCATGGTGCAGACGAAGGGCGCTTTGGCTTGTATGGCACATTCAACGAACAGGCTTACTTAACCAGATATCCCGATGTAGCGAATGCCGTTGCCGCAGGTGTCTTTAGTTCCGGGTTCAGTCACTTTGAGAAACTTGGCTTCGATGAAGGCCGCTTCGGTGCCTTGTATAACGAGCAATATTATCTACAAAAATACCCAGATGTAGCGAATGCTGTTGCCGTAGGCGTCTTCAGCTCCGGATTACAGCATTACCTGAAACATGGTTTGGGAGAGAATCGCTCTGGAGGCACTCTCTTCGATGAAGGCTTTTACCTGCGTGACAACCCTGACGTTGCAGATGCAGTTGAAGCTGGCTTTTTCAGTTCTGGACTGGCTCACTTTGCCCAAGTTGGTGAAAAAGAACAGCGTTCTGGTAATAGTTTTGACGAAGGCATCTATCGCTTCTCCAATCCTGATGTTAATAATGCGATCCAAGCTGGTTTATTGAATTCTGGTGAGGACCACTATCGCCTCTTCGGTCAATTCGAGCCACAGCGAACAGGTTACTTCACAGGAACGAATGGAGACGATACTATTGTCAGCTTTGGTTTTAAGTCTCGAATAATTGGGGTGGACTCCGTAAGCTTAGGAGTTGGTGAGATCGATTATTTGATTGGAGGCGACACCACTGATATCTTTGAGCTTGGGTACGGTCGTGGAACCGTGTTTGGCATCACTGGTGGCTACCAGCCGATCCGATACTATGTTGGACAGGGCAATGACGACTATGCACTAATCCGTAACTTTGATGCCAGTACCGACTATATTGAGTTACCAGGCTCTATAGAAGACTACGCTCAAGTAGTTGTTAACGGTAGTTTGAATATATTGACAAACTCTGGTGATTTAGTCGGGACTGTAGAAGGCTATGGGGCCACGCTATCAGTGGAAGCAAACAACAGGTTTGGGACATTTTTGCTAGGTTAAGTCATTTAGCCTGTTGAAGTACCTCGAAATTAGATGGGAAAAGGCGGATCGCTTCAGGGTCGGAGTGCTACGGGCAATTGCGGCATTAAGACTTTTGTCAGGTTAGTCATCGACCTTAAACAACCTTAGAGTGATGTTGAAGCCAACTTTTTTGAAGCATCCTATCAGGGTAAGCTGAGTTCGATGACAGGTAGGATTGCACCATGCTAGAGACAGTAGAGCGATCGCCCCTGAATTAAAACCAAGAGCGATCGCCTAGTGAATGCCTTTAATCTCAGATCAAATTCCGTTAGTGGCTATAACCACCTTGAGGGAAAGCTGCCGCATCTTTTAAGCCGTTTTGCGTCGCTTCCGCTGGATCATTCGTCACGGAATCTAAAAACTCTTTGGTGCTTTCAGGTAGAGGTTCATTGAGATTTAGTTTTTCGGTCACGTTTTCAGCCGCATCTTTGAGCGCGCCAACAAAACCCCCGGCATCTCCGGTATTCTCTTGAAGATTCTTTTTAGCGTTTTTGGTATCAATTTGGATGCCGCTAGTTGTCCGAGTGCTGTTGCCATCTGGGTTGTATCGAGTGGCTTCAGGAGTCGCAGCAGCCTGAGCGGAAGGAATATAGCTCAATTGACCTAGAGCAGCACTCAAGAATAGAGTCATTCCAACGAGAAATGCACTGAGAACTTGACGTAGCTGAATTTGTTGTAAACGATGAATAGCTCGAATCATAAACACCCTCATATAGAGCAACGTCATCAGTGTTGCTTGTTTATAGAGGTGGAACATCAATCTGGCGATATAAACTGGCTGGAGTAAAAGTAGCCGCTGGGTTGATTGGGCGAAATAGCCCTACCAGTCATCAGATTGGGAGCGATCGCCCCAGCCTTTATCACGCCAACTTTGGTCGCCCCAATTGTCGCCTTGCCGATCCGGACGCTCTGGACGGTCCGGGCGGTCTTGCCAGTCAGGGCGATCGCCCCAGTCGCTACGGTCAGAATCACGAGGTGTTTCATCCTCAAAATCCTCGTCATCTTCAAAGCCGTAGTCATCGTCCTCTGGTTCTTCCAGGGGTTGAGGTGGCGGAATAATGACCCGGTAATCAGCGTCGTATACGGATTCAGATCTGCCAACACCAGAAGTGTTCGGTTCTTTGTAGCTGTAGGAGTAAGACGAACCAGAACGGTAACTAGAGGTTGGTTCTTGTGGCACTTCGTAGCTGGTGCGATCGCGCTCATAACCCGTGTCATAGCCAGCGCGGTCTACGGGGTCTGCTTCTTCCTCAGTACCGAAGTCTGATTCATCAGAAAAGGGATCAGCAGCAGATTTGGTGTAGTTAGTTTGATCATTGGCTGAACGGCTAGCGCTACTGTCCCAACTCGAGCGGGAAGCGGCGGCTTCTGTTTCTAGCCGAGACGCAGTAGCCACACGGGCACGAACCCTTTTCACAGCTAGGGTATTGGATAGCTGAAACAGCGCTGTCAGGAGTAGCGTGGTGAGTGCTCCAGCCGCGATCGCCCCTAAAACCCATACTGACAAGGGCAATACCAAAGTTTGCTTGCCGAGAAACACAAGCGGAATTTGGAAAGCCCAATTTTGGAGGGTAAATGCAGCTAGCCCTACCAAAATTAACAGCAGTAGCAAAAGGCGAATGACAGGCATGCGATTCAGCACTCAGCTCTAAATTGTCTTTTACGGGTCAGTCTTTTACGGGTCAGTCTTTTACGGGTCAGTATTACAAGATTGACCTACACCTTACACCTTACACCTTGGCGATCGCCAACAAGGGTGATGTTAGCGCCCCTCCCAACGCTGTAGCGGTACACAGTCTAGCTCAAACTGGTCTAAGGCACGAGCCACCACAAAATCCACCAAGTCCTCAATGGTTTGAGGGTGGTGATACCAGGCAGGAATGGCTGGCACAATCCTAGCGCCTGCCTCGGCTAAGGTGGTCAAGTTGCGGAGGTGAATTAAGCTGAGTGGCGTTTCGCGAGGCACCACCACCAATTTGCGCCCTTCCTTGAGTTGCACATCGGCGGCTCGTTCTAGCAAATCCGAACTTAACCCACCCGCGAGTTTGGCGACAGTACTCATGCTGCAAGGCATCACTAACATGCCTAAAGTCCGAAAAGAACCGCTAGCAATATTAGCGCCCACATCTCCTGCGGGGTGACAAGTGAGTTTTCCACCTGTCAAAACGCCCGCTTGCTGCCGCCAAAACTGTTCTTGCAACCCAGGTTCAGGGGGCATCCGAATGTTTTGCTCTGCCTGCCACACCATGTAGGTGGCCTTAGAAGCAACTAGCTCAATCGCGTAGTCTGCCGCCAAGAGAAACTTGAGCGCCCGCACAGCATAAATTAAACCCGACGCCCCTGACACACCCAAAATCAGAGGCCGAGGCGGCGCTACAGCTAGAAAATTAGACACAGATTTTGCCGCCTAGAGTTACTCTTCTTGAGCATGACGAGAGCGAGCGTCAGCATCGTAACCCGAATCAAGCATTACAGTTCCAGGTTCATCCGAATCATCTTCTGAGGCTTCACTTCCGCCACCCACAGCAATCAGATCAATTTGCTGGCGATAGTAATCGACGCTCTTGACTTGGACTTCGACGCGATCGCCCAAGCGATATTGCTTCCGGTTCTTCCGACCCACAAGCTTCTGTTGGCGTGAGCGGTACTCATACCAGTCATCTTTGAGCGAGCTGACATGCACCAATCCTTCTACCAGCAAATCTTCGATTTCGACAAAGAAACCGTAGGACTGCACCCCGGTAATGAGTCCTTGGAAGATTTCTCCGGTGTGTTCCTTCATGAACCCAGCTTTCTTCAGGCCTTCCAGGTCTTCTTCTGCTTCCTGAGCTACTTTTTCACGCTCGCTCAAGTTGTTGACGATGGTGGCGATATGAGTTTCGAGGTCTTGGTGAAGTTCTGGTGGCAGCACGTTCCAGTTGATTTGGCCGTAACAGGAACCATCTCGTAGGTTGACGCTGTCTTTAGCGCGGGTAGAGCGGCGATCGCGACCTTTCTCAAAGACAGCCTGTAGAATGCGATGCACTAGTAAGTCAGGATAGCGCCGCATCGGTGAGGTGAAGTGTGTATACCCTTGCTCTAGCGCCAGCCCAAAATGCGCTCTGGGATGGGTAGTGTAAATCGCAGGCTTCAGCGTAGACAGCAGCAGGTAAGTCAGCACCTTTTCCGCTCGTGACTCCGCAAACTGCTGGGTAAAGTTTTGGTAGTCCTGGGGTTGAATCGTATCTTCTTGCTCCAGACGCAGGTTAATGCCCATGTTGCTGACTAACTTCATCAGCTCTTGGACTTCGCCTACATTGGGTGTGGGATGCACTCGATAAATTCCGGGCACCCCCAGCGCTTGTAAGTGAGCCGCTACGACTTGGTTCGCCAGCAGCATAAACTCGACAACCATTGCCCGTGCCGAGAGGTCAGAAGAAACCACAACTGCCCCCAAAGCTCCCTCATCGTCGTAGTGGAAGCGGGTTTGCGGCAGATTGAGTTCAAAGGCACCCCGCTGACGACGCTGAGCTTTTAGCGCTTGACTGAGCAATGCCAGTTGGTCAACCGTTGCCTTCACATCATCAGACAACGACTCAACAAAAGCTGCCATTTCGCTCTCTAGAGCCTCAGCCTGCGGTTGCTGCCGTTCTAAAATGGCTTGAACTTGTGGGTAGCTGAGTTGATGATCAACCTGAATGACCGTGGGCTGCAACTCATACTCAACAACCTGACCTTCAGAATTAACAGTAAACAGTAAGGAGATCGCGAGGCGGTCTTGCCCTGGCACCAAGCAGCACAGTTGCGCTACTGCATCAGGCAACATCGGTAGCACCACCTCTCCCAAATAGACTGAAATGCCTCGCTTCTGAGCTTCTATATCCAGCGGCGAACCAGTCTGAATATAGTGAGAGACATCCGCAATATGCACCCCTAAGCGCCAGTTGCCTTCCTCCGTTTTTTCTAGGGTTACGGCATCGTCACAGCCATCGACAGGTTGCTGAGTGCTGTCGGCCTTGAGAGCGAGGCTGAGGCGATCGCGCAAATCAAGACGATTTTTTAGGTCGGCAGCTTTGAGTTTCTTGGGGAGCGCTTCAGCGGCTTTGAGGACAGCAGGCGGGAACTCCCGGCGCAAATCATACTTGCAGCTGACAATATCCGTATCTGCCGCTGACTGAGCATCACTGCCCAGCACCTGAGTCACTTTCCCTAGAGGCGGTTGCTGACCTAGGGGGTAGCGTTGTACCTCCACATGCACTAAATGATCGAGGGCGGCTTCTAAATCAACCCCGTTGGTCTTTAGTTGCAGCTCAAACAACAAGCGATCGTCGAGTGGAACCGCTTGAAAGCCTTTTTCAGATTGCTTCACCCGCGCCAGCACAGAACTGTTAGCCCGCTCCAAAATTAACCGTACTTCTCCTTCAGGGCTACGACGACGACTCCCTTCCTTGGTGACTCTAACCAAGACGCGATCGCCATTCCAAGCATTACTCAGTTGGCTTTCCCGGATGTAAATATCCTCTGCTCCCTCTTCATCTTGAATCGCGAAGCAAAACCCTTTGCTAGAGCAACGCAGTTTGCCCTCTACCACACCTTCTTCCGAGACTCGGCGGTATTTACCCCGCTCCTTTACCAAAATCCCCACCTTTTCTAGAGCATCCAAGGCAATTTGGAGCTTCCGCAGACTCGCATCATCTTGGCAGTTCAGCTTCTTTTCCAAGACTTTGGGGGCGATTAGTTTGTCATCCGTGAAATTTGCTAACAGTGCCGCGATCGAAAATTCCATGTAGCGATAGATCCTTAAATTTCTGTTGATTCGGTTTTTTCACCCTTGCTGTGACGACCCAGGCATCGCTTAGCCTGCGTTATCTCCGGTTACCTAGAAGCTATCCCAAAGACCCAGAGGGACTTTAAACTCCGAAAACTCAAGGAGAGCGTTCGGATAGGCATCTAGGGATGTAGCTTGCCGTGAACCTGCACGAATACAACGCTTCGCATCCATCCAAGCACTACAGGCTACCCCGCACGCCAACCCATGCCTTGCAGCTCAGGTATGCCAGTTGCTCCTTTCCATTCCTTGCATTCACTACGCTCTAGGTCATCCACAGCTGATGAACCTCGATCCTGCACTAGACATTACAGCCACAACAGCACGAGCTTGCTTGCAGACAGTTGTCCGAGGGATACCATCTCTTCTGCGTCTCTGGGTGCCCTAGAGTTACGTTTCTATAGCTACATCACAGACGAAAAGATCAGTCATAGTACAGCGAGACGTTTGAGGAGGCAGAAGCAACGAACGCTAGATTTGGGTTGACAGTGTTCCAGCACCGCAATTACATCTACCTTTGCACTGGACACACTCTATTTAATACTTTCGCACTGAATGTAAACCTGTCAAACGCTATTCGTCAAATCTCTCATCAGAATTACGTCTCTAGGATTAATTTATAGACGTTGTTTTATCCGACAGGGCGCTGGATTGGGAGCATGCCAACCTGCTTAATAGCGCTGTCCTGTCACAATATAAGCCACTCGCTTACCAATGTTGGTTGCATGATCGGCCATGCGCTCTAGATGGCGAATCACGAGCACGAGTAAAACCGTAGGCTCTAGTACCCCAGGAATATTGGTTTGATGAGCAAGGAGGTCGTATAAGTCTTGGTAATCTGAGTCCACCGCATCGTCTTTGGATTTGAGATCCAAACCTGACTCAGCGTCTAGATCAGATAGAGCCGCTAAACTCATGGCAAGCATTGCTTGACAGCGGTCTAGCATCAACTGTACTCGTTCCATGCAGGGGTGAACAGGGTAAGGAAAGAGCTTGACTGCGATTTCCCCCAAATCTTCTGCATAATCGCCAATTCGCTCCAGGTCTCGCACCAGCTGCATTAAGGCACTGATTAAACGCAAGTCTTGACTCACAGGAGCTTGTAGCGCCATCATGCTGACACAATCTAGCTCTATTTGACGGTAGAGCTGGTCAATTTGTTTATCTTGCTGGCTAATACGTTCAGCCGCTTCTAAATCTCGCTCAAACAACGCTTGACGGGCTAACCGACAAGATTGTTCTACCAAGGCACCCATGCGAAGAACATCGCGTTGCAGGCGCTTAAGCTGGCGATCGAAGTGGGTTCGGACGGATCTTTGACTTTCCAACGAAACAGTTACCAATCTTAAAAAGTGTATATCTTAGTAAAGTTTGAATTAAAGGCTGTACTTTTGAAGGTTTCAAAGCCAAGCTTCACCATTGAAATAGCTTAAGTATAGCCACCTTAAGCCTGGAAGGATGTAACGGCGATCGCTTACCTTTAAAACATTTCCACTACTCACTCGTACGAACTGGGTAGTTGCTAGAGTGAACTGCATAAATCTCCCAACTTAGGGCAGGAAGTCTTTAGGTAGCCCAACTCCTGAGGAGCTACAAGCACTATGTTCTAAGCATGCAGTTTCTAAGCATGCAACTTTTGTTGAGTGTCAACTGTTCATTGAGAACTCTTTTTTAGCGAGTTAAGTTTTGACAATCAATCAGTTGCTCTCCGATCGCCCTCCGGTTGGCCCAGGGCTGTTTCATGTTACAAGAGGAAAAATTGAAATGTGGTTTAACTCCCTGCACTGCCCCCTAAATCCCCCAATTCTGGGGGACTTTGAGTCTTGATTCCCCCCAAATTTGGGGGGCTAGGGGGGCCTGCTTCGGAACGCTTTCGTTGTATGAAACAGCCCTGCTCCGGTTGGCCTGCTATGAAAGATTGACGAACCCCTAGAACTAGATTGGGTTCTGCCGCTTAGCTCAGTTGAGCAGCCAGACAGGCTTTTAGTCAAGTAAAACAGCGGCGATCGCAGAGTTCAGTCATGTTTCAGCCATGTTTTTTGTTACATCATGTAACAAGTTGTTCCAGAAGCCAAGAATTTGGCCGAAATTGGTGAACTAGCAACCCCAAAATATGGAGTTTTCAAACATGTCTTTATCAGATACTCAAATCTATGTCGCTCTAGTCGTTGCCTTGATCCCAGGGATTATGGCTTTCCGTCTAGCCACCGAACTGTATAAGTAAGCTCGCAAATTGAGCGATCGGAGCCTATCTTAGGGGTGGGGGCAAGACCTCCGGGCAATCTGAAGAATTTAGTGTAGATTGTCTGATAGCAATTAGGCTTTGCTGCTGAGATAGGCTCCACTTCAAGCTCTTGAGTGTTATGGAATGGGTTGATTAGAACCTGCCATTGAGTCTAGGTAGCAAAGGTGCGTCACATTTAATGGTTCTCCATCACTCCACCTCCTATGAACGCGATTCAACCCTCAAGCCCCCTGCGCCGAACCAACACACACCTACGGCTGGCCCCTCCACCTCCCCAGCGTCGCCCCTCCAAAGCTACAAAATCATCAACTAAGCTCCCGGTTGGTCTTGTGGTTGAAACAACGCTTAAGTTAGCCGTTAATGTGACGTTATCCGTTGCAGCCGTTTCTACCTTGACGCGAATCTTGCCCTACCAGTTGTCGCAGCAAGAGAAGTTACAAGAAATTCGGGCTGAAGTGAATGTAACGGAAGGGCGGGTCAATCGTCTACGTGACGAGTTTAGTCATCATTTTGATCCGCAGCAAACCAAGTCGATCATGCAGGAGCAAAGTAATCGAGTTGATCCAAAGCAGCTTCAAGTTGTTTGGACTGACATTGCTGACTTGGCTGATACCGATGAGGCAACTCCTTAGATTAAAGTTACTAACAAAATTTTCTTGACCTGCTCAATGCTACAGCTCAGGTGTTCTCAGCTTAGAGTTTTCAAGCTGTGCAAGTGGGTCAAACTAAGCCCTTAAGGGGCTGAGAAGGTCGTGGAGCCAAGTTTCTACTTGTTGGCGGAGTCGTTGGGCTGATTCTGTATGAGTCAAAAGCAGAATTTGTAGAGCTTTTTGGTAATCAGCGATCGCACAGTTCCAGTCGCCCATGACATGAAACGTGCGGCCTCGCTCGGCGTAAATGTGGCCTTCGAGCTGACCAAAGTGTAGCGCTAGCTCAAAGTTGCCAATGGCTTGCTCATACATCTCTAACTGCCGAAACGTAATTCCTTGATTGATCCAAGCGCGGGTATTGCCCGGATTTAGGTCGATGGCAACTCCGTAGTCGGCGATCGCCTCGGCTAATTGGCCTTGAGCCGCATAGTAGTTAGCTCGATTGTTGTAAACGCTGGTTAACTTGGGATTAAGCGCGATCGCTTGGTTGTAATCGGCGATCGCTTTTTCATCTTCTCCACTTTGAAAGTAGGCCAAGCCCCGGTTGTTGTAATCTGTGGCGCTGGCTTGGTGTCGCTCCAACAATTTGCTCAGTAGATCAATTGCTACTTCGTAGTAACCTTGCTGAGCAGCGGCGATCGCTTGCTGTCGCAGTTGTTGATCCTGCTCGTGGGAGTGCAACTCAGGGTTCGCGCTGGAGCGAGGAGATGAAGACTCAGTTAGACGCAGTTGGCTGCCTCGCTGTTTATGAAAGCCAGCCTGCGCGACCCCAGATTTTTCAATGTTTGCTTGCCCAGCCACAGAAGCTAGAATGGAGCCGTGACGCCGACGCTGAGTGCTACCTTGAGGGTTAGAAGCCGAACGACTACTCATACTCTTCTCCTGAATCAGTGACCGTGTCTCTGGTATTTCTGGGCTTGTAGACTTACAATATCCAGTCGGCCATCTTTGCGGATCTATCGGTGTGTCACTTACCGATGTGTCTTAAGTCATGATTTCCAGACGTTAGACTCGCAAACTCTAGCTTGGAAGCTGCCTCTTAAGACTGATGCCGAGAAAGTGACAGAATAGACACTCCCAACACCGAGAACTCATAGCAAAACTACAAGCACCACGCAGTCAATTTCTGAACTGAACAATAGCGCGTAGCGGAATTGCCAATCAATCTACAGGCTTAGGCAATCGTTTAATGTATTCGCGCAGTATTTGAGCCATGCTGACATCTTTTCCTTTTGCATAAGCCTCAAGCCTGGCAAAATCTTCATCATTCAACCTAATTTCTAATCGCTTTTCTTTTGGCATATTCCGTACAAGTAACGTACAATACAGATATGCTAACACGTCGCATTACTTACAGACTCTATCCATCCAGCAGGCAAGAAGTTCAGCTTCATTACTGGAAGCGACTGAATTGCAGTTTGTATAATGCCGCTGTGAGTCATCGCAAAACTCAGTATCAGAAATTGGGTCATTCCGTTGACTATTTCGAGCAACAGAACAGTCTCCCTGCTTTTAAGCAAGTTTGGCCTGAATATCAAGAACTTGGCTCTCATGCGTTGCAGGCAACCTTGAAGCGAGTAGATTTCGCTTTTCAGCGCTTCTTTCAGGGATGGGGCGGCTATCCCAAGTTCAAGGCTTCTCGTCATTACTCAGGATGGACTTACCCGTGCAAATCGGGCTGGAAAGCTGAGTCTGATGGCGGCAACGGCTATCTCAATCTTTCCCGTTTGGGAAGGGTTCAGATGCGGGGGCAGTCTCGGACTTGGGGTCAGCCAACGACTTGCACGCTTCTGTGTCGCTACGGAAAATGGTACGCCTCAATCACCGTCAAATGTGAGCCCGTGCGCTCAGGGGGTGATGGTGCTGTAGGGATAGATCTGGGGTGCAAGGAGGCGATCACGCTCTCGACGGGAGAGCAGATCTCCAAGCCAGAGTTCATCCAGGAGGGACAACGCCAGGTTAAAGCGGCATCCAAAAAGCTACGCCGCAAACGTGCACCTAACCGTAACAAAAAAATCAAAGCTTCGCGTCGATGGAAAAAACAGCGTCAGGCTGTAGCAAAGCTACAACGCAAAGTCACCCGTCAGCGTGGAGATTGGTTGCACAAGACCACCAGCCACATAGTCAGCAGTAACAGCCTAGTTGCAGGTGAAGAGTTGAACGTCAAAGGCATGACTCGCAAAGCCAAAAAGGGGAGCCAGCGCAAGGCTCAAAAGACAGGGCTAAACCGTTCAATCCTTGAGGTTGGGTTTGGCATGATTGGGCAGATGTTGAGTTATAAGTTGGTTGAGGCAAACGGTTTCTATGTTGAGTCTCCTACCCGCCAGCTCAAGCCTACACAGCGTTGTGCTAAGTGTTGGGAGCTAACGCCAAAACCGCTAGCCACTAGAGTCCATATTTGCGCTAACCCTGAATGCGGTCATATCGCAGACAGAGACGTTAACGCAGCTCAGGTCAATTTGATTTGGGCCCGGGGGCAGGAACTGTCCTCGCTAGTCGCTGATGAGCCTAGCTCTACCGATTGCGGAAGCATGAGGCAACTAGCTCAGATGAAGCGTCAGAAACCCGCCGCTCTGTAGCGGCGCGGTAGTTCATACGTAGGCTTTGCTTTAATTCAGCATTAGCAGCTAAGACTCGAAGTGTTCCACATGGCTCAGGGATTAACGTAGCCATAGGGCTTAACCGAGCTAAAATTCCTATGGAGATTCCCTGCGATCGCAATTTAACGAACTGTGACGCAGTGGCTCTTTGCATTTCTTCAACTCCGTTGAAATTGGCACTGCCAATCCAAACCTTCCATGACAACCGCGACTTCTCTCCCTCAAGCCCCCGATCTCTCTACAGATGAATATTTGCTGATTGGTTTAGCCACTTGCTTTCTCAAAGAAGACGGCAAATTGCACGAAGTTAGAATTTTGGAGCCGATCCCTTCAGCGGCGATCGAAGCCATCGTGAAAGGAGTACCTACCTCTTACGAAATGGCCCTTGCCACGACTTTAGGTGCGGTTCTAGCCGGAGAAACTCTACAAAAGCCAGAGGGATTTCCGGAAGATGCCCAATTCTCTGATGAGTTTGTCCAACGCGCTATTGCTGCCGCTCGTACCTACAAAGCCAAGACAGCAGCACAAGCCCATGTTCCCCCAGGAACCACTCGTCAAGACTTTAACTACTCCACCGAACGCAAGCGGGTGCTAAACTCTCAGCGCATTATCAGAACAGAAGACAATGTGAAACAGCATAAGTACACGCACGAAGTTCTCTAACGGGGTGCTCGACTCAGGATTTCTGGGCTCAAGGTTTCTCGGCTCAGAGTTTCTCGGCGAACGGTGTAGAACTGGGCCTATCTCTGAGCTAGTCTGAGGCGGCTGAAATTGGGGCAATCCACCAGCGGTGAGCTTGGACTAAAGTCTGAACTTGCCAATGCGGGTCAGGTTGCGGAAAGTCAACTCGATAGTGTCCCCCTCGGCTCTCGGTGCGAAACAGAGCACTTTTTAGAATCAAGTAGCCCACATCCAAGAGATTTTGGGTTTCGCTCCAAGTCCGTATGGCTAAATCGGCCTCTGGCAACCCCAAGCTCGCAGTTTGAGCAGGTGGTAAGTTCAGCAAGAATTGGCTTAAGGGCAAGGCGGCAAATTCTGCTTGCCATGCTTCGACTTGCGCGATCGCAGCCAGCAGCGTGTTTTCCTCGCGGCAGATTCCGGCGCTTTGCCACATGCAACGGGGTAACTCTTGGCGAATCGTGGCGATCGCGGCTTGCTGACGCTGCCAATCGGTTGGGTCGGGGTTGTAGCGAGCTAGGTCGGTCGTCACAAGCTTCTCCCTGTGGAGATCAAGCTCTATTGCATTCAACTCAATATGGGCCAATTGCGCCCCGTAGACTAGGCACTCTAACAGTGAGTTGCTTGCCAAACGATTGGCTCCATGCACCCCTGTACTAGTCGTTTCCCCCACCGCATATAGCCCTGTAATCGAGGTGTGGCTCATTGTATCGGTTACCACTCCACCCATCCAGTAATGGGCCGCAGGGGTCACAGGAATAGGCTCCTGAAACACATCGACACCCCACTGCTGGCAGACCTGAATGATGTTAGGAAACCGATGCCGTATGGTTGCGTCGGGAATGGGTCTTAAATCAAGCAACACGTGAGCACTAGCGGGGTCTGATTCGGTCTGTTGTAAGTGATTAAAAATGGCGCGACTGACCACATCTCTAGGAGCCAGTTCTCCCGCAGGATGGTACTCAAAAGCAAACCGATGGCCTTGTGTATCTACTAGGTGCGCCCCTTCCCCTCGAACCGCTTCACTAATCAAAAATCGGGGGGCTCCAGGCTTCGTTAGGGCTGTGGGGTGAAACTGGACAAATTCTAAATCTCGCAGCACAGCACCCGCACGCCAAGCGATCGCCACTCCATCCCCCGTACTCAAGTCAGGATTGGTCGTTTGGGCAAACACCTGCCCACCGCCACCTGTTGCCAAAACTACAGCAGCGGCTCGCACCCAAATCACTTGCCCTTGGTGGATCAGGCTAATTCCCTGGCAGCGTTGAGTCTGGGGATCAATCCACAAGCTCAGAGCAAACGTTTGTGGAAAGACTTGAATATTTTTGCGCTCTAGTACTTTTGCCGTAAGTGTGTTGACGACTGCGCGTCCTGTAGTGTCTGCCGCGTGCAAGACTCGTCGCCGGGAATGGGCTGCTTCCAGGGTCAAAGCGAGTTCTCCGTCATGGCGATCGAAGGCCACTCCCATCTCTACCAAGGACCGAATGCAATCCGAGGCATTCTCAGTCAAAAATTCTACTGCTTGGGGATCACACAGTCCTGCTCCTGCCTGGATGGTATCTGCAATGTGGAGGGCAGTCGAATCATCCGGCGCGATCGCGGCAGCAATGCCCCCTTGTGCCCAATCACTTGCCGACAGGGACAAGGTATCTTTGGTGATTAAGCCCACTTGGAACGCCGCTGGTAGGCAAAGGGCGGAGTAGAGTCCCGCTGCCCCTGCACCAACGACTAGGACATCAAATTGTTGAGTAAAGTCAGGAATTTGAGCTGGAGCCGCAGCTTGAGGAGGTAACGAAGTATCCAATAAAAATTGCTCCCTGTCGTCAATCATGCGTAAGGATTAACCTTACTGTACAGAGAGCAAAGATTTTATTGCAGCGTTTAAACACGCACTTTTGATCACGAGGCTGTAGAGACGGAGGGCAAGGGCGGCACCGCACTCTACAAACTCAGTGACCAACGACAGATTCAGCGCCCAAGCTGGCACCAAATTTAGCGCCAAATTTAGCGATAGATACCGTTGTTGAAGCGATCGTCGCCCTCGGTCAAAGCAAAATCTGGTTCGGTCACAGTGAAGTTCTTGAAATTCGCCTGCAAGGTCTCTTTCTGACGCTCGCTTAAGCCAGGTAGATCGAGCACATTTTCTACCTTCTCATAAGGTGCGTTCTTGACGATTGCGCGAGCCAAGGTGGGATACAAACCAGGATATTGCAAGAAGGCCCGAACATTCGTGTTGTTGAGGTCAATCTTGTCACCCACAGCGGCCCGCTTGTCATCTACGGCATTACGGGGAGCAACCTCAGCAGCTAAAACCGGAATAGGTTGCAAAGCTAAACGGCTTAAATCTGCAGCGATCGCTTGTTGGGGTAGCCCTAGCCATCCCAGGCAACCCACTAATAAACTGAGAACTGATAGCCAGCGAACAAAGCGTTTCATCGATTTATACCTTCCTCTGAGCAGATAAAATCCACACACAGCATTTATATAGCAATGGTCATTAGGGTTAGGGCGGGGTGCAGGGGTGGAACCCCTGGCTAGGGGCGAAGCCCCCATACCACCTTCATTCTGATGTCCTAACCTTTATGGCGACAGCTATAGAATCGGCACAGAAATACTCACCCCTGGACAAGCGAGATGCTTTCTAAGGTTGTGCAGAGCAGCACATGCCACAAATTTTCTAAAGTCTAGGGTAGCGTACCCCGGTACCCTGGAGAACGTCTAAACTTCAGAACCTTCGTTGTCTGGCACCAAACTTTGCTCTTGCATCTGCAAAAACTGATTGAGATCTGCAAAAGAACAGGCATGGGTTAGGGTCGGCACATCATAGCCCTTTAAATGCACAGTATGTTCTTGGAAAGGGGCTGGATGCGTGGGAGAGAGGGGTACATGTTTGTAAGTGGTCTCTCCCAAAGCTACATCCAAGCGAATTTCCTTAGTAGCTGATTCTAGGCGGAAGGCGGCATTCACTGTATCTCCCAGAGCTGTGTAGTCGGGGCGATCGCCGCTGCCTGTATTGCCAACCATTGCAAAGCCAGTATTAATGCCAGCCCCAATTCGCAGTGGAAATGGCAGGGGATATTGGTCGTACAGCTCACTCGTCATCTTGTGGAGGGCACTTAGCGCACTAAAAATGCGGAGCATCTCCTCAGGGCTGATGCCTTGAGTTCCATGAATCCAGACCGCCATCACCGCATCCCCGATGTATTTATCTACCCAACTGCCGTGTTCGCGAATAATTTCTCCGGCCCGACGGAACCAAGTTCCAATCACCTCAGAGAGAATTTTTTCATCTAGTTGGCGAGTCAGCCCTGTAAAGTCACGAATATCCACTACCAGAACGGAGATCAGACGTCGGACATGCAAGGTCGCAGTCGCGGTAAATTCTTTTGAGTCCAACCCCATGGAGGGATCAGTGAGGTGCTCTGGCGAGGGACAGTAAAACTCTAATTCTGTCTGACCAAAGGTAAGCTGGTCGCCGTTTTGTAGCGTCACGGGAACACTAACTCGGCGGCCATTTACAAATGAGCCATTACGGCTTCCCAGGTCAATGAGATAGAACTCGCCCGTTTCCATGCATTGAAGCATCGCATGGTTCCGGGAGATCCAGCGATCGGGCAGCACAAAATTGTTGTCATCGCTTCGACCAACAGTCCAGCAACTACTGCCGACTAATGGAAGATAGCGATCACCTGCATCTGAACGGAGCACTAAATGAGGAGTGGATTGAAAAGTCACCACAGGCTAAGAATCACTGCATCTTTCCCTATGATGCATCCTGACACATCTATCTATGACTATCCATGACACATCTACTTATGCCAGTGAATGCTGTCGGAAAATTAACTAAGAATTGTAAGCAAAATCTTTCTACGATTGAAGTGCTCACCCGAAGTTCAGAGGGGTTAATCCTCAGAATGCTGACTAGCAGCAACTCAGGTGCTTAAGCCGCAGAAGCTACCAACCAGAATAAACCATCTACTAAGATTGTGCTCAGCACAGCTCCGCCAAAAGCCCACCAATGGGGTTTCTGAGAGCGGAGTGGCAATAATCCCACCACCAACAAGGTGATCCCCAACACCGCTGCCCAACCTGCTCCCCAGGGTGTGCGCATCTGGGCGATCGCATTCTGGAAAATTGGTAATGCTAACGCGGGATCAACCTGCATCAACTGCCGCCAATGGGGAATTAGATCCACGATATAGAAATAAAGGTCGGTAACAACCGTGCCAAATAGAGATCCTAAATAAAAAAAGTTTCCTACTTTTCCCCACTGGCGCAGCAAGCACCAAATGGCCACAGGCAAACCAATTGCTTCGATGGGTAGGTGCAGCAACGGCTCCCAACGAAACCATCCCCAGTAAATCGAGCCTGCCAGCCAACTCCAGGTAAATCCGAAGAGCAAATCTCCCCAAAGCTGAGTGCGATCGCGAGCCATCAGAATTAAACTGAGACCAAGCCACCCCCCAGTCATGAGCAAACTTAATTCTGGAAACCAGCGTACCAAAGGAGCCTGAACAAACACTGGGACTGCTACTAGAAATACAGCCGCCAGAAGCATGGCCCAGGTTTGACCCAGTCGTAACTGCCAAATTGGGGTAGATGACCTTTCTGAGGCTGAATCAACCATGCGAGAGGATGGGGAGAAGGGAGTAAAGGAAGACAAAGTATTTTTAATTTTTCTTATTTAATTTACTTTTTTTAACATAACACAAGCAAATCCCCCTGGGGGGTATCCCATTCATCATAACTTTGTTTTTCTCTTGCAAGAGGCTGCAATCAATTTTCTGCCATGTGCTCATTGAAACTTTCACAACTTTGTAACATTCAATTACGCTATACCAGAGCAGGTGAAAGTCTGACTTTGCTGGTTGTTTTTGAGTGAGTCCAATGGGTTGTGGGCGGCTGATGGCTACAAGAACTTTTAGTTAACTTGTCCCGCTAAAGAGCGGGAACCCTAGTAAAAACTTGATACCGAGCTGATTATTTTCCTGGAGTATATGCATGGCAATTGGCGTAAGCAGTTTGGTGTGGCTCAGCTGTTCCTTAGAAGCAGCATTGATTCCCTGGGACAGGATGGGACAGCTAGCAGAACTTCCCTCTCTCTGGGCAATTGCCACCCCAGAAGCCAGTTCCGCCAACTGGTTGATGGAGCTGTTTCAAGCCTTCATCTTAGGCATTGTGCAAGGCGTTACAGAGTTCTTACCCATTAGTAGTACCGCCCACCTCCAGGTCTTCACCAAAGCGATGGGTTGGTCAACGGTAGGAGCTAAACCGTTTGTCGCGACGATTCAGTTTGGCAGTGTGATTGCAGTCTTGATCTACTTCTGGTCTGATGTCAGCAGCATTTTTGTTGGGGGATGGCAAGCGGCCCAAAAGCGGGACTGGCAACGGGAGGAATGGAAGCTCTTGGTCGGGATTGTGGTGGGCACTATTCCAGCCATAGCAGGTGGCTATTTGCTCAAAAAGGCACTAAACGACAACGGTTCTTTGATCAATAGTATGGCGACGATCGCGATCGCTTCGATTGTTATGTCCCTACTGCTAGGAGCGGCGGAGAAGTTTGGGAGTCGGAAGCGCAGTTTTGAGTCTTTGCAAATTCAAGACGGGATTCTGATTGGTTTGGGACAAATGCTAGCTTTAGTACCCGGTGTTTCTCGCTCAGGCTCTACCTTAACCACAGCGCTATTTTTAGGTTTGGAGCGGCAAGCGGCTGCTAGATTCTCTTTTTTACTGGGGTTGCCCACTTTAGCGATCGCGACCTTATATCAGTTTTTTAAGGAAGCGCTGGGCCAAATGGATTTGTCTTTGGTCTTAGTAGGCACCATTTCAGCCTTTGTCTTTTCTTACCTGTCTATCGCCTGGTTATTGCGCTATCTGCAAAACTGCAACACCTGGATCTTTGTTTGGTATCGGTTAGGATTTGGGGCAACCATTTTAGCAGCGCTCGCCGCTGGTGTTTTACGTAACACCTGAAGCGGGACTCTCTAGAATAGTGAGGTACTGTAAATGTAAAATTTTCAGTCATTTTTTGCATTCACTACCCTCCCTGAAGCTTTTCGAGCGCTGACAAATTCATGAGCGAAGTTTCTATCCGTCCAGCTTTAATTACCAAGGTTCTCCCTGACTCAATTGCGGCTGAGATTGGATTTGAACCAGGCGATCGCTTAGTGTCCATCAACGGCCAGAAACCCCGCGACCTAATCGACTATCAGTTTCTCTGTGCTGATGAAGTCCTAGAGCTAGAAGTTCTAGATGCCAAAGGGAAAAGCCATGAGATCGAGATCGAAAAAGATTTTGATGAAGATCTGGGACTGGAGTTTGACACCGCTCTATTTGATGGTCTAATCCAGTGTAATAACCGCTGTCCGTTTTGCTTTATTGATCAGCAACCGCCTGGGATGCGCCAAACGCTGTATCTCAAGGACGACGACTATCGCCTCAGCTTTCTGTATGGCAGCTACTTAACCCTCACCAACCTGACTCAGCGAGAATGGGATCGCATTGAGCAGATGCGGCTCTCTCCGCTTTATGTCTCAGTCCATGCCACCGAGCCAGAGATTAGAACTCGGCTGCTGAAGAACCCCAGAGCGGGACAGTTGCGATCGCAGTTGCAATGGTTCCAAGAGCGTCGATTGCAGATTCATGCTCAGGTGGTGGTTTGCCCAGGCATTAATGATGGGGTGCACCTCGAGCGAACCTTGCTGGACTTAGCTGAGTTTCACGCAGGCGAAATGCCTGCGATCGCTTCTGTCGCGGTGGTGCCAGTGGGACTGACTCGCTTTCGGCCTGAGCAAGATGAGTTGGTGCCTGTCACGCCAGAAAAAGCGCAAGAAGTGATTACCCAAGTTCAGACGCTTCAAGCCCAATTTCAACAGCGCTTTAACTCCACCTTCGCCTGGTTAGCGGATGAGTGGTTTTTGATTGGGGGCCAACCCCTCCCACCTGAATCGCATTACGAAGACTACCCCCAACTGGGTAATGGCGTCGGCTCAATTCAGCAATTTCTCCAAACCTTTGCTGCCGCAGCCGCTCGTTTACCCCAGCAAATTTCTCCTCCCCGCAAGCTAACTTGGATCGTAGGAAATGCCGTTGAGCATGCGTTTCAACCGTTGCTCCAACGCCTCAACCAAGTCGAAGGACTCACGGTGGAACTGGTAGCACTTTGCAGCGACTACTGGGGCCAATCGATCACTGTGACAGGCTTGCTCACTGGGCACGATTTATTACCTGCGCTCCAAGACAAGGATTTGGGCGAGGGAATTCTCCTGCCAACGGTAATGCTGAAGCACGGAGAGTCTTGTTTCTTGGATGACACCACCGTTGAGGACTTAGCTCGCCAACTCCAAACCAAAATTTGGCTAATTGGCAACGTCGAAGAATTTATGGAGACTTGCCTCCTGCTCGATGCAGCTGCCCAACCCTGCATTTCTGGAACCCCAAAGGCTCCTTCCTGCGTCTAGTGCCAGTCTTTTCTAGGTGTACCCCCCTATGATGAAGTGGTCGATCGAGAAAAGTATTACTACTGGCTTTGGTATCGCCTTTCTAGTACTGGGCTTAATTGGTGGCCTCGCTTATTGGAATACCACCCAACTCGTTGCCACTGCAAGCTTGGTAAATCATACCTATCAGGTGCTGGAGGCAGAAGAAAGTTTACTCTCCCACATTGCCAACGCTGAAACTGGGCAGCGGGGATACATCATTACAGGACAAGAAGAGTATTTAGAACCTTATTACATCTCCATTAACACCATTAATGCCCAAGTTGACACGCTTCAGGCGCTCACCGCTGATAATCCTAGGCAGCAGGAGCGCCTTAACAGCTTGCGTCCTCTGCTCCAGCTGCGCCTAGACAAGCTGGAAGCAGTCTTAGACATTCGTCAGGAGCAGGGATTTACAGCAGCTCAGCAAGCAATCCGTGAAGCTCGAGGCCGTGAGGTGATGGACGCAATTCGTCGCCTCATTGAGGAGATGGTCACTGAGGAAAATCGCTTACTGCAGCAGCGATCGCGTCAGGCAGAATTAGCAGCTCGCAACACAACGCTAATCGTCGGCCTGGGTGGATTCCTCGCATTTGCGCTGCTACCAATTGCAGCCATTGCCATCAACCGAGACATTAGACAACGTAAAACCATCGGGTTAGCTTTGCAAGAGAGTGAAACCAAGCTGAAAGGTTGGGTAGGAGAACTAGAACAACGCAGTCGTGAAATTACGCTCTTGGGAGAGTTAAGCGATGTTTTACAAGCCTGCTTCACTTTAGATGAGGCTTATGCTGTAGTAGCTGAGTTGGTGCAGCCTTTGTTTCCCGGTATGTCTGGGGCGATTTATATCACTAGTGAATCTCGCAATTTAGTGGAGGCGATCGCCTCTTGGGGACCACTACCCGCGCCACCAGCCATGTTTGACCCTACAGACTGCTGGGCACTCCGTCGGGGCCGAGCTTATTTTATAGATAACGGTCATAGCAGCTTGCGTTGCCAACATCTCCAAGCTCCTTTGCCTAATGAGTCCTGTTGTATCCCTATGCTGGCGCAGGGAGAAGCTTTAGGAACCTTATATCTAGCGACAGGCAACCAAGGCGACCTTACGCCTACAAAACGACTACTGACATCGACAGTCGCAGAACATATTGCCCTAGCTTTTGCTAATCTCAAGCTGCGTGAAAGCCTGCGAAACCAAAGCATTCGCGACCCTCTGACTAGCCTATTTAATCGGCGCTATATGGAAGAATCGCTGGAGCGAGAAGTGCGACGGGCAGAACGTAACCAACAACCCCTTGGTATCGTGATGCTGGATATTGACCACTTTAAGCGCTTCAATGATACCTTTGGTCACGAAGCAGGAGATGTAGTCCTGCGCGAGGTAGGCTTGCTGATCAAAAACTCGATTCGAGCTTCAGATATTGCTTGTCGCTACGGTGGCGAAGAACTAATGCTGCTCCTACCGGATGCTTCTATAGAAATCACGCGCCAACGAGCCGAACAAATCCGAGAGGCGATCGCCCACCTGAGTGTGCATTATCACCGCCAAGCTCTCGGCATGATTACGCTTTCAGCCGGGGTTGCTGCTTTTCCGATTCATGGGCCTACCGGAGAGGCGGTAATCCGGATGGCAGATACCGCTTTGTACCGCGCTAAGGCTGCTGGGCGCGATCGCGTTATGGTAGCCGATGAGACATCAGTTGTCAGTTTTCTAGCTCCAGATGCTGAGGAGCAGGTTTATTGATATCTTTCAGGGTGCTTTTGACATACCGCTTTCCCATTCGTGTAGGAAGTCTAGTGATCTGCGTCTAAAGCGGCTAGATAATCGATCGCTGCCTCTAACTGGGAGGAATATTGCTCAGCAAACTGGTGGAACCAAAGTCCTTCGGTAGACAATGGGTCTAAGTTCTTTAACCAATCTTGAGCAGTACGAGCCAAAGCGGCTCGGCGGGCTTGTTGCAATTGAGCTTGCCGTTGTTGTTCCGCAACTAACAGCTGTTGTTGGGCTTCCTGGGCAGCAGCATCTTGAGCCTTATACTGTCCTTTGACCTCCGTCAACAAGCTATCGATCGGGTCTTGATGCTGCCGCGAAGAAGCTGGTTTCGGCGGGGGAGAGTTTGGCAGAGAGATCTCAGAGGCTGGGGCTGGTGGCGGAGCGGTTTCGCTGTACTGAGCTCTGACCTGCGCTAGCAACTGGTCAATTGAGTCCATATCGTTCTGCACTTCTAGTCGCTAATGGCATTGAGCAACACTTCACTCAAGCTCATGTCCTCAATGTCGGCAAAGGTAATGGCATCACAAATATCAAACTTAGCTCCCACTCCTGCGAGTTGGTCATCTAAAGCTTGAAGAAACTTGGTGGCTTGGGGGTCAGCTCCGATTTGAATAAACGAAATGGCCAATTCTTCATCTCGCTCCATTTTTCGGGAGGCATCGACAATCACTTCCATCACAGCTCGGCGATCGTCTGGTTCCCCATCTGTAATCACTAAAATGGTTTCCCCAGCAGGCTTAGCTTTCCCAGCAGCTTTGCGCTGAAAGTAGGAATTGGTGGCATCTTGCAGCACCGCAGCCAGATTAGTGGTTCCAGCGGGGTCATTTTCCTGAAAAATCTGTTCTACCTTAGCCGAGGTGACATCGTCATAGCGCTTGAAGCGGCCTGAGAACAGATAAACCGTAATGCCATCTGGATCGAACTGCTCACACTTTCGCGCCAATGCCAAACTGGACTCTTGCACTTCCAGCCAACGGCTACGACCGCCGCGCTGATCTGGAGTGGACATGCTACCACTTTTATCAATGATGAGCGTATAGTCCCGATCTTTCACGACGCAAACCTCAGTACATCCTTATTTTTCGTCCAGTCTAGAGGATGAAACCGCTGGGTGTCACGAGTAAGCATGGGAAAATTAGCAATTAGTCGGTGGCTAAGCCCTAATTGGTGAATTACCCGACGCTCATCGCTAGGCGATAGAGCGCGGGCTTCCAACTTCAACGGGAGTTACCTCCGAATTCATGGATTTTTTACGTCCAGAACCCTTCGGATTTACACTCCCTCGATTGGCAGTAGCGCTGATTCCCAACGCCAATAATCGCAAGCCTTCATTCCTGATATTGATTGCCGCATTCACGTCTCGCTCATGCCGTTGCGGGCAATGAAGGCAATCAAAGAATCGTACAGAGAGATTCATCTTGTGAATCGGTAGCAGCGTGTTTGAGCAAAGGTGTGACGAAGGGAAGAACCTGTCTATTTCAAGATAGGTCTTGCCATCAAACTCTGCCTTGTAGTTGAGCATCGTGCAGAACTTACCCCATCCAGCATCACTGATAGCCTTAGCTAGGGTGTGATGCTTCACCATGTTTTTGACTGCCAGATTTTCCACCACCACAACTTGGTTTTCGTTGACTAGCTTGCGAGATAGTTTGTGGAGAAAATCTTCTCTGACTCTGGCAATTTTGCCGTGAACTTTAGCGACCAGGCGACGCGCTTTCATGCGAGTCTTACTACCCTTGGTTTTTCTGGATAGCTTTTGCTGCTTACGCTTTAAGTTCTTAGCATGTTTCTTAAGATGCTTAGGATTGCTGAACTTTGAGCCATCAGAAGTGACGGCAAAATCAATGAGCCCTAAGTCAATCCCAACGGCTTTACCATCACTGGTAATTTCAGGCTGAGCGGTAGCGTCATCAATCAATAAAGAGGCAAAATAGCGCCCTTCAGGGGTCTTAGATACCGTAACGGTCTTAATCTTGCCTGTAGGTAAAATGCGATGGATTTTAGCTTTTACGGTGCCTAGATTCCCAGGGAACTTAATCGCATCATCACCCTGAAGTTTTACGTTGGCAGGATATTGAACCGACTGCCTATCAAACTTGCTTTTGAATGTGGGGTATTTTGCCCGCCCCTCAAAGAAGTTGATAAACGC
Organism: Trichocoleus desertorum ATA4-8-CV12; assembly: GCA_019358975.1. NCBI lineage: Bacteria > Bacillati > Cyanobacteriota > Cyanophyceae > Leptolyngbyales > Trichocoleusaceae > Trichocoleus > Trichocoleus desertorum. The sequence continues at coordinate 18,846 of JAHHIL010000002.1, read as the reverse complement.
TTGAGAGAGGTTCAAGATCGATTGCTGGAGACACTGGGAATAGGTTTCCTTCAGCCATTCAAACTCTTTCTTTAGTTCTGGTATCCGCTTCTTCATGTCGTAAGCAGATACGCCTTTACCCGTTTCCTTGTAGGTCGCAGACATTAAGGAAAGCGACTGATTCCAGAGCCATCGAGTTGCGCCAAAATCTTTGGACAGCTGAATGACCTGCTCGTCAGTCGGATAAATTCGCACCTTTGTTGCTTTGATCACACCCTCAGCTTAGCGTATTTCTAGATTTATGATAAGCATTATAGATAGTGTGTTCCTATGCCTTCGGCAGGCTATGCCAACGGGCGCTGTTGCCTTCCCTGGCCTACGGAATCAGTCAGGCAACGCACCCTCAGTCACGCGCTTCTCATCCCGACGCTAACCTGAGTACAGGTATAGCACGGGGCTTCCCCGCTAGCGGCTAAAAGCTAAGTGATGATATTTGGGTTACCGCTAAGGGCTGAGAAAGCTACGCCGGAATCAAGGTTTCTTGCAACGGTTGCCAACGACAAACGCGATCGCCTCCGCGCTCTACCACTATCCTGACTCGCGGCTCTAGGGTGGGTAGTAGGGCTAGAAATTCAACTTCCTCACGCGACAAAATATGGCCTTCAATCAACCACAGCACTAAGCCCTTGGCATGGGTGGGCAGATTCTCTAGCTGATAGGTCAGAATTGGTGGCGCAAAGTGAACCCGAATATCTTTCTTGCCAAGGTGAGCCGGACGGACTCCATGAACTCCAGTCAAGTAGCTGGACAAGTCGCCTAGACCTTTAGCACTCATATGTACCGTCACATAACCAGCGGCCCGGAGACGGCGTTGATAGCGGCCTTCAAAGCCACCTTCTAAAGGCACATAGAACCCTAAAGCGCCTGACTTCTCTAAATCGCGAACCAGTTTGCTGCCATTTGCGATAAGTCCCATAAGTTTTATGCTTTACCCCGCTCAAAGTCCTATTTTGACTCACTCCACCACATCTGTGGCTGCGATCGCGCCCTTAGTTTGGTAGAGAAACTGCATCAATCTCTCGTCCGCCTGTTCATTTTATCCTGTAGGTAGGTACTTATGCTGCCTACACCAGAAACTATGCAAGATTTAGGTTGGTTATGTCCAAGAAGCAAAAGTTTCCTCATTTAGTCGGCTCCAAATGGACAGCTCGACAAACCATGATGGGATGGCGGCACTTTCAGGTCGTCAATCGCAAAAATGAAGGTCAATGGGTGTTTGCGGAGATGGTGGCTGCCTGTGACCCCAATGTACGCTTGTGGTTAAATGCCAAACAACTGAAAAATCGCTCCATGTGGCAAGCAGGCTGGCAATCTTTACAGGAACAAGCACTTGAAGCCAGCGAAGCCGAGTTCTTATAGGCTATGACTACTTCCACTTAGTTTTACCCTTGGTTTTGGGTTTAGGTTGGCGATCGCCTGTCTCCCCATCGTTCGACAGATCCAGCTTGACTAAAATTTCTTTAGGCTGAGAAATGGCCTTGGTGTGAACCTGAAAGTCTCATTGTTCATAGGGGCCAACAAAATTACGGTAGCCGTTAGAGAAAGTAAAGCGTGGAAACCAAACGACTCGGAAATACAGATATCACGATTAGTGCGATCGCTTTGGGTGGAATGCCGATGTCTTTAAGCGATCGCCCCTCTGAAGAGCAAGCGATTGCCACCATTCATCGCGCCTTGGATTTGGGAGTCACTTTAATTGATACGGCTGACTCTTACTGCAAAGATGAATCTGACAAGCATCATAATGAGCGGTTGATTCACAAAGCTCTCCAGCAATATGACGGCAATGTGGGCCACGTCAAAGTCGCGACAAAAGGTGGGCTAATGCGCCCCAATGGGTCTTGGGCTCACAATGGTAACCCAGAGCACCTTCGGGAGACAATCCAAGTTAGTTTTGAGGCGTTAGGCGGTGAGCAACCGATTGACCTCTGGCAGTACCATGCCCCTGACCCCAACTACACCATTGAGGCATCGCTGGCACCTGCCAAAGAAGCGGTGGAGCAAGGCTTGATCCGTTGCGTTGGGGTTTCTAATTTCTCAGTCGAGCAAATCAAACAAGCCCGTGAAGTTGTGGATGTGGTTTCGGTGCAGAACCAGTACAACCCCTGGTATCGCCAGCCAGAGACGGATGGGGTTTTGGAGTACTGCGAACAAGAGCGTCTTACCTTTATCCCTTGGAGCCCTTTGGGCGGTAGTCGGCGCTTTGGGAAATTAGCAGATATTCCGGCGATCGCGCAACTCGCTCAGTCATACGGTACTTCTGTCTATTGCATTGTATTGGCCTGGTTACGCGCCAAGTCTCCCTGCGTAGTTCCCATTCCTGGTGCAAGCAAGCCTTCTAGTATTGAAGATTCTGTCCATGCGATTGAGGTGCAACTGTCAGAGGCAGATATAGCCGCCATCGATCGCGCCACCGCCAGTTAACCTAAGTACATTCGAGTTCGATTACAGTGCTATTTCTAACTTTCAGGTCAGTAGAGTGCTGATTTCAGCCAGAATACGGCAGTATTCCGCAGCAAACGCTGTTGTTCTCAGGCTAAGCGCAGTGAAACGATGGTAATGAGGCTGCTGAGCTTCCCCATATTGAAAGCCCTTAAGTGTGAAGCGGGGCAAGGTTACTTCTTCGCGAAGCCAATGGATCCAGCAGCAGCAGCAATCTTTGTTCAAACTCACTGCTGCCACACCACTCAAAAATCGGGTTAGGCTCTTTGGTTTGCGTCTACTAACGGGTTACCGCAAAGGGAAATCGCACCGCTGGCTTGCGATCATCGACTGATCCAGTCAGCTCTTTGGTTTCTCCCTGGACTAGCACCGTCAAATTAAAAGGCACTGGGCCTGAAGGCGCACAACGGCGGTATAGCCGCGCCTCGACGGTGTACTTACCTGCTGGAGCCCCACCTGGGAGCCAGAAAATATTCTCGACAGGTCTGGCTACAGGTTCAATGCAGTCAGCATTGGCATCTACATCCTGCTGTCCCCCTGAGCGAACGCGGGGATTTCTGTAAAATACCGTCTGACCACTGGGGTCAGTGACAGCCAAGTCTAAGTCATCCACCGTTTCCCAGCGCAATGTGGCCTGAATATCGCCAGTACCCAGTTCTGGTTCTTGGCCCCCAGTTACACAAAACTCGTCTAAGTTAATCAATCGCCCTGAATCAGTCTTCATGTAGCAAGCCAAGCTCGGCTCCCTACTAGGTTTTGCTAACGGATACCCAAATTGCTGGGTTGGCGATGGATTAGCAAAGCTAGGAGCAGCAAACCCTAAAGCCAAAATCAGTGAGACTGCCGTCGGGCGAATGAGTTGCAACATGGTGCTAGGTAGATTGAGAAATGGCGAATGAGAATTCTTATAGGGTTCCCTAGCCAGAAGGAAAAATCAGAAGGTACTTGCCGGAGGTTAAGCCAAAGGTTAGGTCAGAGGTAGGGCGATCGCACTCCCGCGTCCAAGGCACAATGGGAAAAGGCGTTCCTTTGGGTATTAAATCGGGTATGTCTATCATCGTGGCTGAAGACCTGAGCAAGGTCTATCCTGTAGCGGTCAAAGAGCCAGGTCTGAAGGGAACATTGCTTCACTTCGTACGACGTAACTACCGCTTAGTGCAAGCAGTTCAGCAAGTTTCTTTCCAGATAGAAGCGGGTGAAGTGGTTGGTTTTTTGGGAGCTAACGGTGCGGGCAAAACCACTACACTCAAAATGCTGACTGGGCTAATTCACCCTTCATCGGGGCAAGTGCGAGTGGCAGGGCAGATCCCTTTTCGGCGTGAGGCCAGCTTTCTACAAAACATCACGCTGGTCATGGGCCAAAAACAACAACTGATTTGGGACTTGCCCACATTAGATTCTTTGAGAATCAATGCTGCGGTCTATGGCATTTCTGACAAAGAACTTCAGTATCGGATTGGCGAATTGGCCGAAATGCTGTCCCTCCAAGCCAAGTTAACCCAACCTGTACGGAAGCTATCTCTCGGCGAACGGATGAAGGCAGAACTTTTGGCAGCTTTGCTCCACCATCCTCAAGTTTTATTTTTAGACGAACCCACCCTAGGCTTGGATGTCAACGCTCAGGTGAGTGTGCGGGACTTTTTGCGGGAATATAACCAGCGCTATGGAGCGACTGTCCTGCTGACGAGTCACTACATGGCAGACATCACAGCACTATGTAAGCGGGTGCTAGTGATCCATCAAGGACAGTTAATTTATGACGGTAGCTTAGACGGCTTGTCAGAGCGCTTTGCCCCCTGCCGTGAGGTCAAAGTAGAGTTAGCCCAGCCCAAATCTAAAGCGGAGTTGTTGGCTTACGGAGACATCGAGGCGGTAGATGGCCGCATGGTGCGCTTTGTTGTGCCCCAGGAATCTTTAACCCGTACAGTGGCTCGCATTCTCGCAGAACTAGAGGTGGTAGACCTAGCGGTCACAGACCCCCCGATAGAAGAAGTGATCGGTCAGTTATTCCGGGCAGGAGCAGCGGTATGAGGAGAGCCTGGAAAATTGCTCAAGCTTTGCTCTCGGTTTACTACGCCTATATGTTGGAGTACCGAGCGGAGCTGCTGTTGTGGGCTTTGTCGGGTTCCTTACCCCTGATTTTGATGGGAGTTTGGATTCAAGCTGCCCAAGGCGGACAGTTGAGTTTGTCTCCGCTCGATTTTGTGCGCTATTTTTTGGCCGTGTTTATCGTGCGACAGATTACGGTCGTTTGGGTAATTTGGGAATTTGAGAAAGAAGTAGTAGAAGGCAAGCTATCTCCACGACTCCTACAACCGCTCGATCCGGTTTGGCATCACGTCACCTCTCATGTGGCAGAACGATTGGCGCGTCTGCCCTTTGTGTTGGGGCTAATTATTTTGTTTTTTCTGCTGTATCCGCAAGCGGCCTGGATTCCACCTCTGAGCAATATTTTGCTGTTTTTGTTGGCAACTGCGATCGCCTTTGCCCTGCGTTTTCTGATCCAACATACCTTTGCCCTCTGCGCCTTTTGGATCGAGCGGGCCAGTGCGATCGAGCAGTTCTGGTTTTTGCTTTATCTCTTTTTATCCGGTTTGGTAGCACCGCTAGAGATGTTTCCACCCGCAGTTCGCAATGTGGTTCTGTGGACTCCGTTTCCTTACATGATTCATTTTCCCGCTAGCTTGCTCATAGGTTTACCTGTTAATTTCGGCCAAGGATGTCTAGTCATGGCAGGTTGGAGCTTGCTGTTTTTGGGGCTAAATCGTTGGCTCTGGCGGCAAGGACTGAAGCAATATTCGGGGATGGGAGCTTGAGGAGGGAGGATGAGGGAGGAAGGATGAGGGATGAAAAGGGTGAGGAGAGACGGGTGAGGAGTCAGAAGGAAGAATGAGGGATGAAGGATGAGGGATCGGAGAAAGAGGGATGAGAGAAAGAGGGATGAAGGATGAAGGATGAGGGATGAAGGATGAGGGAGAAAGGGATACAACGTTATGGGCGGGTGTTGCGGTTGTTTTGGGGAACGGCGATCGCGGCGGAGATGGAGTATCGGCTCAACTTTGTGCTGTCAGCTTTTACGAGTTTGGGCAACTTAGCGGGCAGCTTGTTTGGGCTGTTTTTGTTTTATCGGACAGGCTACACCTTTGAAGGCTGGTCTTGGGCGGAAGCCTTGGTGGTGTTGGGGGTGTTCACTGTGTTTCAGGGCTTTTCGAGTACCTTTCTCGGCCCGAACTTAAATCACATTGTGCAGCATGTGCAGCAGGGCACACTGGATTTTGTGCTGTTGAAGCCGATTAATAGTCAATTTTGGCTCTCGACTCGCACCGTTTCTCCCTGGGGATTGCCAGATGTGGTTTTTGGCTGCTTAGTAATTGGGTATGCTGGGCAACAACTAGGAATTGGCCTCTCGGCTTATTTATTGGGTGCTGTGCCGTTACTGTTTGGGTTTATCAGCCTCTACAGCTTGTGGTTCATGTTGGGAGCTACCAGTATCTGGTTTGTCAAAATCTATAACGTCACCGAGGTTTTGCGCGGCTTGTTAGAAGCGGGTCGGTATCCCATGGTCGCTTATCCGGTCGCCTATCGGTTTTTCTTCACTTTCATTGTGCCTGTGGCCTTTTTAACCACTATTCCTTCAGAAGCTTTGTTGGGTCGAGTCGAACTGGTATGGTTGCTCGGAGCAGGTCTGTTAGCTGTAGCTCTGTTCCTGGCCTCTCGCCTGTTTTGGCAGTTTGCTCTGCGCTTTTACACCAGTGCATCTAGTTAAGCGGCATGGATGACTCAGCAGCGCGATTTATTTTTCTATTTTTAGATGGAGTGGGGTTGGGAGAAGCACAAGCAACTAATCCCTTGGCGGCGATCGCGGCAATGCCATTTTTAACGCAGCTTTTAGGCGGGCCGTTATTGACTGGACAAACGGCTTGCCGAGCAGGGCTATTGTTGCAACCCATTGATGCCATCCTCGGAGTGCCAGGGCTGCCTCAGAGTGCTACAGGACAAACTGCTTTATTTACAGGTTGTAATGCGCCCGCTTTTATGGGACGCCATCTCAGCGCCTTTGCCAATGGCTCTTTACGAACCTTGATCGAAGCCCACGGCATGTTTAAGCAGGTGCTGAACTGGGGCGGATCTGTGACCCATGCCAATCTGTATTCACCCGCTTATTTTGAGGCGATCGCCCAACGACGGCGACGTTATTCGGTAGGTACGCTTTTAGCCCTGACGGCTGGGGTGCCTTTTCGCATGGGGGGAAGGGGCGATCGCCAAATGGCAATTTCTTGGGATATTACGGGCGAGTATGTGAATCAGCGGGGCGGTCATGTTCCTCCCCTCACACCCACGACAGCAGGACAAAGATTGGCTGCGATTGGGAGCCAACACCATTTAACGTTGTTTGAGTGCTATCTCCCTGATTACGCAGGCCATAGTCAGGACAAAGCCCAAATCACTCAAGTTTTGCGATTAGTAGATGCATTTGTTGAGAGTGTCGTGGCGCATCTACAACCTCACGTCAACCTGGTGATTAGCAGTGACCACGGCAATATTGAGGACTTATCCCATCCGCATCACACCGCAAATCCGGTGCCGCTGATTGTGATTGGCCCTCAAGCGATCGCCTTTCAGCCTGTGCAGGACATTACAGGCATTACGCCTAAAATTATGGAGTTGCTACAGCTTAGCGGCAATGCGGCTCCAAGCTTGCACCACGTTTTGTAACTCTGCTGGCAATTGATTTTGCACCATGTCGGCATAACGAGCCGTTACAGTAGGCCCAGACAGCGTCACAGTGAAATAGTCAGCGGTTCCCTGAGGAGCGGGGTAGCTGTGTCGATTGAATTGAGCAAAGTTTTGCTGTTCGAGTAATCGCCGAAAGCGTTGCACCTCAGCCGGAGAGACTTGCACTACTTTCACCGGAGTGACAGCACCATTGGGTTGTAGTTGACCTTGGATCAGCTGACCATTCGCTTGCAAAGCGATCGCAGACGTTTGCCCTGCAATGCCGCCACTGGTGACCACTCGGAAGACCACTCCTGTAGTTAAGGGGGGAATGAATTCACTGCCACCCATCAGATTTGGTTGCAGTCCGGTCGGGCGACTAACATTACTAGCTTGGCGATCGAACTTCACCAGAGAGCCAGAGTCATTGGTGCGATAGGTTAAGCGTTGTCCCCCACTCTCTACGGCGACGATCCAGCCAGGAACGGTAGCGGCGGCACAAAATACTCCTGGTTCAGACAAACCTAGGCAGGAATTAGGCCAAGTCGTTTTTTCGGACTGCACAATTTGCAACTGGGTATTAGGTACCCGCAATTGCTGAGCCGCAGCCTGCAAGACTGCTCTAGAAACACTTTGGGGTAAATTCGCTGGGTAAAGACCACTGGCCGCTGTATCTAACTTGATCACTGAACCAGATTCATTCGTGCGATAAACCAACTGCTGCGATCGCCCTGCGACTATGACTTGCCAGCCTGGAGTTTCGGCTTGAGTGCAAAACTCACCAGAGGTCGCCAAACCTAAGCAACCATTACTCCAGGTTTGCTTGGCAAAATTGGCAATCTGAACTTGAGTCGCTGCAATTCCCAATTGCTGAGCCGCTGCTTGAGTCACGCTAGCTGCGATCGCCTGGGGTAAATCGGCCTTAGAAGTATCAGTGTCTAGACGCAAGATTTGTCCATTCAGATCGCTATGGTAGACCCAAGTTTGCCGAGCATCTGAAACAGTAACTTGCCAACCGGGAACTTGAGCTGGGGGGCAAATTTCATTAGCAGCAGCTAATTCTAAACAGCTATCCTTCCAGACTTTGGGCTCAGCTAAAGTCACTCGCAACTGACCAGGCGGGACATTCACGCGACGAGCTAAGTCTTGGCGAATCAAGTTAGCGACAGGAAGCGGAAATGGGGTGCTAGGTAAAAGTTCGTTATCCCCGCCTCGCCCTCGTCCTCGCCCTCGCTGGGCTAGTAAAACCGTTGGATCTGGCTGACTCAACGTCGGCTTCGGCTGGCGGGAAGACCGAGGGGAAGCATCAGCGGCGATCGCGGCACTCAAGCAACTAACACCAGAACCAACCGTCCATATGCCTGCCCACAAAAGCACAGCGGCAAGGCGCGGAGATGTCCGTGGTTGACCAGTCGTCACTTCTGTACGGCGATGTGGTGCAAAACGATGTGGGGTCGGGGGTCGCATAGAAAACCTCAAAAGAACTCACCAAACTCACGCTGACGATGCAGCACCAATGAGCATGACTGACTCGGCAATTTTAAGACGCTGCCATAACAATCTACGCTAGCCTGACAAAATTTCAGACAGCGATCGCCTAGATGAGTTCCGTTGGAGGTTTCTATTTTTTAGGAGGAGTGATTTGATTAGGCAGAGTGGGCAACCCTGCTTTCTGCAAAAACTGATTAAAGCCTGCGGGTTGGAGGAGATACCAAGCGGTTGAGCCCGCGAGAACCAGCGCTCCTAACATCAACATTGTGGAAAACACCTGGGCGATCGCGCCGGGTGCATTCGAGAAAGTAGGCTGACGACGAGATGGGTTTGGGCTCATTCTGACTACGTTATGCGATCGCGATTTGGGAGTCGTGGCAGTAGCAGATTTGTTCGAGGAAGTGCTGACGTTGTCTGCACCCACTTTGCCTGCACCTACCACCGATGTCGTCGCCATTTGGCGCAACTGCTGAGCCACGGCCAAAGGTTGTCGTTCAGTTCGGCACCATTGTCGCAGAGCTGCCGCTGTAATCCCACAAAGATTGGGAGCTTCTACTCCCTGCACCCGTTGCAACAAAGACTGGTCAGTTGTCACTAAAACGACCAACGAACCAGGATGGTTGCGAGACAACCCATAAGCCGCTTGGGCTACCGCTAAAGACAGCCTAGCCTTTTTGCTAAAAGACTCACCACTAGCAGGCTTGAGCGAAGCATGAGTAGCACTGATAGCGGTCATATGCCAACCACTATCTGGAAAGAAACGGATAAACTCTCTGGCCGTTTGCTCCAAGCTTGCCTCTGGTGCCCGGTCATGGAGATAACGGATTTCGTCAAAAACCACTTGTGGAATAAAACACTCGCCTACCCGCGAGAATTCCTGCCACTCTCTAGTTTTTCCGACTTCCAGAGCATTGAAGTCTAAAATTACTAAAATCGGATGTGGTGCGGCCATAGCGATTCGGTGTCATACCTTAGGGATGCAGATGCAGGAACTAATTTAGGAGCACCCTATTCAAATTATGGATGATGTCAGTTAGAATAACAGGCTTTTTGATGAGTTTAGCCACCAATTCCCAAGCGACCTGCCAAGCTAGGCGTGAGGGGTAAGAGCGTGGCAATCATCAAAAACAAGGCCAGCAACCCTAGACCTGCACGGGCATCGTCGGGTTCAGATAGTTCATTCAGGCTGGGTCGTTCTAAATCTCGCTGGAGAAACAAAATGATGATCGCCCAATACAAAGCCAGTGCATTGGCAAAAGCGGCGATCGCCAAAAGAACTAAAGTCGCAACCGTGGCTCGACCCGCAGTTTTACGACCGTAAATAGCTTGCACGACACGACCACCATCCAATTGGCCAGCAGGCATCAAGTTTAGCGCGCTCACCACTAAGCCCAGCCAGCCAATCACGGTTAAGGGATGGACATCTACTAGCGAGTTTTGCAACGCAGATCCCAAGATGACTTTGGCCAAAGTGCCAACCAAAATAGAACCCTTGAAGAAGTCTGCTGGCACCTGAAACAAACTACCCGGATGGGACAACACCAGCCCCGTGACTAGCATCAACAAAGAAAGCAAACCCCCTGCGGCTGGCCCCGCAAACGCGACATCAAACAGAGCCGTACGGTTCGGCACAATCGATTCAAATCGGGTTAAAGCTCCGAAAGAGCCTAATTGTGCGGTCGGAAAGAAGAACGGGAGACTGAGCCGAACTTGGTGACGGCGCGCTAGAACCCGATGACCGATTTCGTGAGCTGCCAACACTGCCAGAATTCCGCCCCCGATTGGTAAAACTTCGCGGAAGCGTTCCGGAGCGCTAAAGAAATCGAAACCTAGGAGAATGCCGCCTGTTTCTAAACAAGTGGCAACCGTTGCGATCGCCAGCGACAAAGCCAAAAGCTTCTGCGGTAACGTGGTGGGCTTGGGATCGTTGCGACTCGGCAGCACGATTACTACTGGCCGACCCTCTTGGTTTTCCACCAAAAATAAGCGATAGCGATCGCCCAAGCGTTCCTGCAAACTCTCAGTTAGGCGCGTATACACGCCATCCACGTCCCCGCGCAGATTACCCTTGAAAACGGCTCCCTCTTGATAAGGAATCGTTTCAGTTGCAAAGAAGGTATCAATCCCGAAAATGCCTTGAATTGCTTTGAGATCTTCGGCTGGAATCGGCAACGCTTCTGTCTCTAGCGGAGTCAGCGTAGATTCGGCTCCGGGTTGCCCAGGTTCATGACCTTCATGACTAGTAGGCCCAGCATTGGCGTCCTGACGCGCCTTTAGCATGGCAGCGGCTCGTTCCCGCAGGACCGTGTCTTGGCCTGCCGCCCGCAATTGCTTCCCTAAGAGAACATACAGCCCAGTCGAGGCCACGATCAAAAACAAAATGCCGACTAAGTTGAGGTAAATGCCAGCGGCAAATAGTCCAAAGAACAGCAGCCAAGGTGACATCAGCACCACAGACTGTAGCCAAGCCAGAATCCCCAGCTTGCCAAAAGGTTTGGCTCGGTAAAATCCCCAACCCAAAATTCCTAGAGTGGCTAGGACCATTAAGATGATGGCAGAGGCTTCTGACGCAGCAGTAGTCATAGTTATCGTTTGCTCCTGAGACAGAACCCGACAGAGTCAGGCAGTAGCTTACACGCTGCTCCTGCTGAAAGGAATCGAGAGCTATTCTCGGTTTAGCTAAAAATTTTTCAAAAAGGGAGCAGGTACGTATAAATACTACTGTAGCTGAGCCTGTACCCCGAATTACGATTTGAGAGATTGCTGGTAGCCCAACACCGCTTGGCGCAAGTTGCCCTGGTGTTGGACTAAAAGGCGATCGCCTTCTTCGCGCGATAAACCCGTCCAATACATCAACAGCGCCAACTTCACCGAGCGACCGCTGCGCTCTAGCAACCAGCCTGCTTCTTCCCGGCTGAGATCAGTTAGGTCTTGAAGAATTCGCAAAGCGCGATCGTGCAGCTTTTTGTTAGTGACGGAAACATCGATCATACGATTGCCGTAGACCTTGCCCAGTTGCACCATCACCCCAGTAGACAAAATATTGAGCGCTAGCTTGGTAACCGTACCAGACTTAAGGCGAGTAGAGCCTGCTAATACCTCTGGCCCTACGATCAAGCGAATGTCAATGTCTGCTTTGACGGAGACTTGCTCCGCTGGCACACAAGCCATAAAAATCGTCGTCGCTCCCCGTTGCCGCGCCGCTTGTAAAGCGCCGTGAACGTAGGGTGTCGTGCCCCCCGCTGTAATTCCTACTACCACATCTAGTTCGGTGACATGACGATGGGCGATCGCCTCTGCTCCATCTTCAGCGCAGTCTTCTAAGTCTTCCGAACTCCGCACCAAAGCCCCCGCTCCACCCGCAATGATGCCTTGCACCAATTCGGGCGGTGTACAAAAAGTGGGAGGACATTCAGCAGCATCCAAGACTCCTAGACGACCACTGGTACCTGCACCGATGTAAAACAGCCGTCCCCCTTGCCGCAATGCCACAGCGGTTTGCTCAATTGCTAGAGCTAGTTCTTGCCGAGCTGACGCGATCGCTGCAATCGTTTGAGCATCTTCGCGATTAAACAACTCCACCAACTCTAGAGCACTTAATTGATCCAGATTTTGGCTGTTAGGATTCACTTGTTCCGTTAGCAAGTAGCCGCGCTCATCGGGAAAATGATGGGGGAGCTGTTCGCCATTGACGGCGTTGGCAGGGTGGGAGTCTTGAGACATGATTACTTACAGAAGTCCTTCCAAACGACGACGAATGCGCTCGATCTCCGAATCTGGAGCTTCTAGAACCGGGGGTTCTGCCCCTTCTTCTTGCCAATCGGTTTGATCCACATTAGATTCTGGTGGCATCGCCAAGGTGTCTTCTGGCACTAAATTACAGTCGTAATCAGCTCCTCGGCAAAATTCTTCAATTTCTTCTAGTTCAAACGTCTCCACCATTGGAGTTGGAAAGTCCTGGGCTTCCAATAACAAGCCAAATCGAGTGGCATCATCTTCCGATTCAAACATCAGAACCACATTCCGTTCACCCCGCTCCGGGTCTTGGATCTGAATCGTGTGAATTCCTTCGTTTTCCGTCCGGGCATTAAAAAGTAGAACGAACACACGCATGGGCTTTAAGCATTTTGTGACCACAGTTCTTTCCTATCTTAGAGGCGATCGCGCCCTGTGCATGTTGAGATAGCTCCAGCCAATCCAGCGAGGGCTACGTCACCGGGATCTTGACTATTGGCCTTGTGAGCTAGAGAACCACCCGATCGGCTTGCAGAGCGCAACGAGAGAATTACCAACTTGTGAAACTTGCGCCGACAAATCTGAGTCATGCTGGCTTGGGGAATGCCACTTTATCCTGCTGACTTGCCGAAATTACTTCTAAAGGAATGTATTGGTTTTTGTAACTCAACTTTGGTTTCTGCTTGGGAATTTGAGCATCGTGGGATAGATTCTTATTGGCATTCCCCAGCTTGCTGATGTTGCAGATGAGATGACCCAAACTCCCCCTTCGGGTAACGAACCTACTCCTCCTAACCGACGCCTGTGGCTACTGTTATTCAGTCGTTCCAGCGCTACCGTAGGAGTTCTTTTGCTTGCTGGCATTGCGGGTGGTGCTTGGTGGGCTTGGAATTTTGTCCACAATGACCTCGCGCCTTTAATTGAAAAAAACCTCAGTCAAACGTTGAGCCGCCCTGTAGAGCTAGGAGAAGTCGATCGCTTTGATCTCAATAGCATTCGCTTTGGTGCTTCTGCGGTTCCTGCCACACCCACTGATCCCGATCGCCTCGGCGTTGCGGCGGTAGAGGTTGAATTCAATCTTTTACAGCTATTGTTTACCCGAACCCTAAAGCCCAGCATTACTTTAGTCAAACCCACCATTTATGTAGAGCAAGCAAAAAGTGGCGAGTGGATTTCTACGCGCGTTAAAGCTCAAGAAGAAGCGGGGCTGATCAAAACTGATCTAGATGTAATTCGGTTTCGGGATGCGGGCATCGTCCTGATTCCCTACCCAGCTACTAAGCGGGACAAAGTGGCGATCGCCTTTCAGCAAGTTAATGGTGCAGCTAACTTTTTTGACCAAAACCAGCGCATTGCTTTTGAGGCTAGCGGCCAACCGTTGCGCGGAGGCAACCTGAGGCTGAAGGGCGAATCTCAGTTGCGAGTTCAGCAGACAAAGCTACAAATTCGGGCGCAAGATCTCCTGGCATCCGATATCAGCCGCATTCTTGACCTACCCCTGGATTTTCAAGGCGGTCGCGTAGATGGCACGATCGCTGTGCAGGCTAACCCAGATGAGCCTGTAAAACTAGAGGGCCGTGCGGAACTAAAAACCGTCACGGCTCAGGTGAGGCAAGTCCCCCAACCGTTTCGGCAGGCTAAAGGCTTTGTGCGCTTCCAAGGACAGCAAATTGCTCTAGAAAACGTCAGCACGTTCTATGGCAAACTGCCGATCCAGGTGGTGGGCACGCTCAACACGCAGTCTAACTACGATTTGCGGGGACGTCTCAACCCAGTGAGTGTGGCTAATTTGCTCGACACCCTCAAAGTGGAGGAGTTGCCCTTTGCCACAGCGGGAGAAGTGCGGGGGGCTTTCCGGTTGAGTGGCCCGATCGAGAAGCCTGTCCTCGCAGGAACGGTCGTCACCACCAAAACTGCTCGCATTGACAAAGTTGATTTCAGTCGCATCAGCACTAACTTTGCTTTGGTCACAGCAGAGTCCAAGGTCATCTTCGACCAAATTAAGGCCACGCCAGAAGTTGGCGGTACAGTCACGGGCAGCGGTGGCATTAAGTTTGGGGAAGAAGGCGGCCTAGTTTTAGATTTTGCAGGCCAGAACTTACCTGGAGATGCGATCGCCCAAACTTATGGCACTGAACTGCCTACCAGTATTGGCCTGGTCAGCGGCAAAGCCCAGATTTATGGGCCTTTGGGTGGCAATCTGCAAACGGTGGTACAGGCTCAAGCTCCCAACGCCGCAGGTGGCATCGTCAGCGCCAACGCCCAGTTTGCAGAAGGCCGCTGGCAAGCTTTGGTCAAAGCCCAGGACGTTCAACTGAGTTGGTTTGAGCAAGTCCCTTCCCAGTTTCGCGGCCAACTTAGGGGCGAAATTGCCCTCTCAGGGACGACCGATAATACTCAGGCAAATGCGATTCAAGCAGCGGGCAAAGCGTTTCTGAATGTGGTTGGGGGCACCGTTGCGCTCAATAACATTAGTTTGAATCAAGGCCGTTGGCAGGCATTGGCAGATGTGTCACAAATTCAGCTCCCGCGTCTTTCGCCTGACTTGCGGGGGCAGTTGAGTGGGGCTTTGCAGTTGGCAGGTACCACAGAAGCCTTTGATCTGAGTGCGATTCAGGCAGCAGGTCGGGTACGCCTCTCTGAAGGGCTGGCGATCGTGCAACAACCGCTGCTTGCGACCGTACGTTGGACAGGAGAAAACTTACTGGTACAAGAAGCAACCGCTCCTAACGTCAGTGCTAGTGGCATCATTGCCGTACGCACAGAAGGCGAGAATGCCCCAGAAGTTACCAGCCTAAACTTGAATGTGCAAGCGCGTGACTATGCGCTCAATGCTTTACCCTTTGAAGTTCCTGAGACTTTGCAGTTGGCAGGCCGAGCCGACTTTACGGGACGCTTGACAGGCACCCCTACAGCTCCCAACGTCGCAGGCAACTTGCGCTTCAATCAGTTTGCTCTCAATGGTGTGCCCTTTGAACCTGTTCTGACGGGCAACGTGATGGTGACGGGACAAGGGGTGAATCTAGCCGTGGCAGGCGATCGCGATCGCGTAGAACTAGCCCTCGATCCCAACAACCAACCCAGAGCTTTCTTTATCCAGCGAGATGAGGCGATCGCTCAAGGCAAAGCCCAAGGCGATCAGTTGCTCGTGAATGTCCAGAGCTTCCCACTGGCGGCGTTGAATTTGGCTCCAGGTGCCCAGCTAGGTTTAGGAAATGTCGCAGGGCTGCTCAGCGGTAACTTTGATGTCAACTTGAAGCAATCGACGGTCGTGGGTGAAGTTGCGATCGCCAAACCTGCGCTCGGCACGATTGTAGGCGATGAGTTCCGGGGCCGCTTCCGCTACGCCAATGGCATTGCTGCCCTGACAGGTGGCGAACTCCGGATCGGTCAAAGCCAGTATCTCCTCGCAGGCAACGTGCTGCAAACGGCTGCAGGCCCACAGTTCAAGGGTCAGATAGATGTCGCCCAAGGGTCCCTACAAGATATATTGGCTACCCTTCAATGGTTTGAGCTGCAAGACATTACCCGTGGCTTAGGCGCACCGACCTATGCTAGGGCAGCTGATGTCCAGACCGTAGCAGTTGGTTTACCAGAAACACCTTTGCAAACCCAACTCCGGCGGTTCTCCGAAATCGAGACGTTACTCAGCCAGCAAGTAGCTCTGCGTGACGCTGCATCTCCTCTGCCTGACTTAGCTGATCTAGAAGGTGATTTCACAGGCAACATTAGCTTCGCTGGTTCTCCCGAAGCTGGAATCTCACTTAATTTTGATGTTCAAGGGCAAGACTGGCAGTGGGACGAGTACACCGCCGACTTAGTGTTACTAAACGGCAACTTTGAGAACGGCGTCCTGACCCTGTTACCGCTGCGATTCCAATCTGGAGACACCTTAGTTGCCTTCTCCGGACAAGTTGGCGGCCAAACTCAGTCAGGTCAATTACAGATTGAGAACTTGTCTCTAGAAACGCTGGATCAATTTGTTACTTTGCCTTTGGACATCACCGGAGAACTCAATGCAACTGCCACGTTGGCAGGCAGCTTGATGAATCCGCAAGCAGTGGGAGAGCTGAGTTTAGCGGAGGGCACCCTAAACGGTACTTCCATCGAGACCGCTAGGGGCAGTTTTAATTACAACAATGCCCGCCTCAACTTTGGCAGTACTGTGCTTGTCAACGGCCCAGAGCCTCTTACCGTTTCTGGTAGTATTCCGGTAGCACTCCCCTTCAGCACTCCACCCACCAGCAACGAAATTAGCTTAAATGTAGATGTGAGAAATGAGGGTTTAGCACTCTTAAACGCACTCACGCCTCAAGCCGCCTGGGTGGATGGCCAAGGACAGGTGAACTTACAAGTCCGGGGCACTTTAGAGCAACCGATCGCGACTGGGATTGCCACCTTCCAAGATGCCACCTTTACGGCTCAAGCCCTCCCCGAACCTTTAACCAATGTCAATGGCACAATTCGCTTCGATCGCGATCGCATCCTTGTCGAAGGAATTCAAGGACAATTTAGCCAAGGGCAAGTCGTCGCTCAAGGCATTCTCCCCATCTTTGAAGACTTCCGCCCCGGTAGCCCAGATGCCGCCACTCCCCTAACCGCCAACCTCGACAGAATTTCTCTCAATCTCAAAGGCCTATACCGAGGGGGCGTAGAAGGTCAGGTCATCGTGACTGGTAACGCTCTAGAACCGAGAATTGGCGGTGAAATTAGACTGGCCAATGGCCAAGTTCAACTACCAGACACAAGTGACACAACCACAGCTACGGCCACCACGACTAACCTGAATAGCGAAACTGAATCCGCTACTGTCCCCCGCTTTAACGATCTCCGGCTCACCTTAGGCAATGATCTGCGAATTGTCCGTCAGCCCATCTTGAACTTTATTGCTTCCGGTGACATTACCCTCAACGGCACCTTAAACAACTTGCGGCCCGATGGCACGATTCGCCTGCGTACAGGTCAAGTCAATCTCTTTACCACTCGCTTTACTTTAGCCCGAGGTTATCCCCAAACCGCAGTATTTACGCCAGACCAAGGTTTAGACCCTACTTTAGATATCCAGTTGATTACTTCTGTACCCGAAGTGACCCGCAGCCGCACAGTTTCTACCTTGTCGCCTTCCGAAGTGGAAGATGTGCCAGCGACCAGTTTAGGGGCACTGCAAACGGTTCGCATCGAAGCGACAGCCACCGGGCCTGCAAGCGAACTGTTTGACAACTTAGAACTCACTAGTAGCCCTTCACGGAGCCGCAACGAAATCATTGGACTCTTAGGGGGTGGTTTCGTCAATACCCTGGGACGCGGCGATAGCACTCTAGGTCTAGCGAACTTGGCGGGCTCAGCCCTACTGACCAACATTCAAGGGGTCATTGGTAACGCCCTAGGACTGAGTGAATTTCGACTGTTCCCGACCATCGTCACTTCCGAAGAATCACGTTCCTCAACCTTGGGCCTAGCAGCAGAGGCAAGTGTGGACATCACTCAAAACGTTTCCGCTTCGGTGCTTCGGGTGCTAACCGCAGACCAGCCTACCCAGTTTGGTTTGCGCTATCGTCTCAGCGAGGAATTTCTGTTGCGCGGCTCTACAGATCTTTCGGGAGACAGCCGAGCAGTCCTAGAATACGAAACTCGCTTCTAGTCCTGCTCACAGTTCAAGGTTTCTTGAGTTTTTTTTGACTCCAAGGCGTATGGCCACTGGCGACCAAACACAGGTAGCGGCGAGTCATTTCGGGCAGGGTAACCCCACTAAATTCTGTGCCCTCAATCTTGACGCCTAAAACACTGACTGGCATCACTCAAATCTGCTTGGCTCCAATCCAGTTCGGCGCGACCGAGGTAAGCCCGATTTAGGTTCGCCCCCGTCAAGTCGGCTCCGGTCAGATTGACGCCCCGAAGCTTGGCTTTAGTAAAATTTGCGGTGGACAGATTCGCCTCCTGCAAATCAGCGCCACTCAACTTCGCCTCACTGAGATTGACGCCACTAAGATGATATAGAGGCGGCTTCTCAGGTTCCCTCCTTAAAATTGATTTACTTAATAATGTGTAACTTTGAGATCAGGCATGGGTAGAAAACTAGGACTTTGGCTGCTTTGGGGTGGGGCGATCGCCTATGCGTTTTTGCTAGCGCCTCCCAACCAACCAGACACGCTGAACTTGATTCAAAAGCTGTCTACAGGCGATTGGAATGGCATTAACCCC
Source organism: Trichocoleus desertorum ATA4-8-CV12 (assembly GCA_019358975.1). Classification (NCBI taxonomy): domain Bacteria; kingdom Bacillati; phylum Cyanobacteriota; class Cyanophyceae; order Leptolyngbyales; family Trichocoleusaceae; genus Trichocoleus; species Trichocoleus desertorum. The sequence goes on along the minus strand of JAHHIL010000002.1, from coordinate 222 downwards.
TTGATTATTGCTTTGTTCAATATCATGGGCATCTGGCCAATGATCTACAGTTGCTTGCTGCTGATCGACGGCAGAATGCAAAAAATTCCTGCTTGGGGGCTTGCCAATAAATAAGATACCAGTCACACTAGCAAGAATGGAGCCGGGAGTTCCCTCCCTTGCTCAAGCTTGCTAGTGAAGGAAATCCTCCAACGATGTTCAATGACACGATTAAAGCAACGT